>CBDVAP010000021.1:0-30022 GCA_965372015.1 uncultured bacterium
CACCAGGCCAGTCCCAGGGGCCAATTGTGCCGGCCAGTTGCAAGCCAGGCCCGGTGACTTCAGATCTTCCTCGAACCACCGAAACAGGGCCCCCACGGCATTGACCGTGCCTTCCAGCAGGTATTGGGCCTTATCCGCTGTGGTGAAAGCCGGGTTGGCCAGCAGACCTGGCGCCGGGACAGGGTGGTCACCGGTGGGCACTGCCACTGAGCCGGAGGTGCCGTAATTGACAGCCGCCGTTCCCGGTGAATCGGCCCCCAGGCCGGTCATGGCAGCCTGCTGGTCCCCCATACACACCAGCAAGGGCCAGCGCCGGCCGCGCCAGATGACCGAGCCGAAATCGTGTTGCGAGGGCACCAATTCCGGGAGGCAGCGGGATAACGACCCCTGTAGGCCGAACAACTCCAGTAGCTGTGGGTCCCAGCGGCGACGGGCTATATCGAATAACAGGGTGCGCCCGGCGATGGTTTCATCGATGAGCAGCCGGCCGGTAAGATGGTGAATGATCAGCGACTGCAGGGGAATAAAGCGGGCCTTCCCCGCCGCGAAGGCAGTGCGCAATTGCGGCTGGTGGGCCAGCAGCCAGGCCAGCTTGGGGCCGCCGTAGTAGGGCGCCGGTGGCAGACCCGTTTTTTCCGTGATGGCAGCGGTCTGGTCCCGGTAGCGCCCCATGACCTCCTCCGCCCGGGTGTCCTGCCAGGTGAGCACCGAAGTCAGGGCGGCCTTTCGCCGGGGATCGTACGCTAAGAAGCTAGAGCGCTGCACCGCCAGTCCCATGGCCAGGGGCCGTAGTCCGTCGCGCTCCAGGTCCCTCAGGATCCGCTCCAGCACCTGGTCCACTGCCCGCAACAGCGCCGGCGGGTCGATCTCGGCATGACCGGGTTGTGGGCGTATGGTCTTGACGCCACGGGTGTGGTACGATACAATGCGGCCCCCGCGGTCGTACGCCACCGTCCGAATGGCCGAGGTGCCGGCGTCCAGGATTAATAGGGCTGGGGGTATCGGCATGGGCCTAGCGGCCGGTGTCCGATCCTGACAGGGCAGTTGCCACTGCCTGCAGGCTGACCTTATACCGGTGATTGATCCCGAAATGGCCGCCGGTATGTTCCTCAAAGGTAAAGGGCACACCTATGTTTTCCAGCCTCTGTGCCAGGATGCGCGCCCCGTGATGCAGGGCGTATTCGTCCCGCTGGCCCACGTCCAGGTAGAGCAATTTCAGCCCCTTCAAGACCTGGGCGTGGCTGGCCACCAGCCGGACCGGGTCGAACTCCAGCCAGCGTGCCCAGACCTCGGGCTGCAGCTCCCCAGTCGGCAAAGTGAAGGGCAACTCGATGGCCGTGGCGTTCTCCGGGGCGTAAGCGGCGGCCATGGCGATGATGTTCAGGGTGGGAATCAGAGGGCCTTTGGCTGTAGCCTCGTCGAATTGGGCCAGGAAGGGTTCAATACCGCCGGCCTGGTTGAGGGCATCCACCGCCTTGGGAAAATCGCGCAGGTAGCAGTACTCGAAGTACATATCACCGCTGTGGCAGGCCAGCGCCGCGAACAGGTCCGGGTGGCGCATAGCCAGGGTCAGGGCGCCGAAGCCACCGCTGGACTTACCGATCACCCCCCGGGCCGAGGCCTGGGGGATGGTGCGCAAGGCATCGTCAATGTAGGGTACTAATTCATTAATCAGATAGGTTTGGTAGGCCCCCGTAAGCGGCGAATCCAGGTACTGGCTACCCCCCAGTTTCGTGAAGCAGTCGGGCATCACCACGATCACGGGCGGGCATGTGCCGCTAACGACCAAGTCGTCGATCTGTTCGGGCAGGCTTTCATCCCAGATTGCGAAGTTGGGCATGTTCAGGCCAGTGCCGGTGAACCCCGCCAGGGCATAGATCACCGGGTAATGCTCACCCGATTCATCGTAGCCCGGCGGCAGGTAGACCGGGAAACGGCGGATGTGGGGGTCACCCAGAGGATTGCCATTGAGGACGGTGCTGTCGTGTGTCAGAAACTCAATGGAACCGGATAGAGGGCGGTTGTACATGGGGGCCTCGTTGTTGGGGTGGGAATTTAATGTACCCCTCTGGGCAGGGGAGAGTGGCAGAGGATGAATTCAGACTGGCACTTCAGTGTAGGTGGCGTAACTGTGCGGCTGAGGAATCACATCTCCTTCTTCTCGTAGACCGTCAAGGTGAAATTCGATGGCCTCACTCATATTCTTCTCGACTTCCTCGCGGGTCCTTCCTGTTGCAACACAGCCGGGCAAATCCGGTGAGTAGGCCGAATGGCCGGTGGTGGTCTTTTCAACTACGATCAGATAGTTCATTTGTTTTTTAGTCCTGCTTGTTCGAGAATGCTGTTCAATGTGCCCGGTGCCAGAAAATCTTTCGGTTTGCCTGGTATTGTGACCAGGCCCTTTTTTTCAGGATGCTTATATTGCCTATGACTCCCACGAGTTCTTACTAAATACCAGCCGTCGTTCTCGATTAACCGGATGGCTTTCCTGACTTCCACCTATAAAGGTAAGCTGGTTTCTGGTAATAATCAACGGCTGGTGGACCTTGCCGAGCATTCTCCCGCGCGGTAGACCCGCACGCGGACTGCGACTGTATCGCTCACCAGTCGGAGCCCGTCAGCGATGGGCAATGGACTTGTCGGTGAACAGGTAGTCGCGCAGCTCGTGGTCCCAGCCGGGCATGTTGCGGCGGATCCATTCCAGCAGCATGGCAGCGTGTTCCATTTCCTCGTCGCGGTTGTGGGCCAGGATGGCCTTGAGGTCTTCATCCTTGGTTGTAGCGACCCGCTGGTTGTACCAGTCCACGGCCTCGATTTCCTCCACCAGGCTTTTCATGGCCCGATGCTGAGCGCGGATGTCTTCAGGCAATTGTTCGTAGGGTTCCTGGTAGGACATGATCGTGATTACTCCTGTTTCAGGTTGGTTGAATGCTATCAATTTAAGGATAGGATGAGGAACAGGTTCAAATTCGGCCCGATTAAGCTCCGACCCAAACCCCCGGAATCAGGGTTTCGCACTGGGGGCAAGCGCTCCCGCCCGCCAGGCGATCATCCAGGATATAGTAGCCTACCCGCCGGATCAGGGGGACATTGCAGCCGGGGCAATATGTGTTCGCCATATCCGGGGCCAAGTCCGGCAGGTTACCGCCGTAGATGAATTTCAGGCCGGCCTTGAGACCAATCTTCCGGGCCTTAAGGAGGGTCCCCACGGGAGTTGCCGATGCGTCGGTCATCTTATAATCCGGGTGAAAAGCAGTTACGTGCCAGGGGATGTCCGGCGAAACATCAGCGATAAAGGCTGCCAGCTCACGCAGCTCGTCATCGCTGTCGTTCAGCCCGGGCACCACCAAAGTGACGATCTCCAGCCAGTAGCCCAGCTGCCGGACCATTTTAATACTGTCCAACACCGGCTGTAGCACACCACCCAGGGTACGGTAGGTGCGATCCCCCATCGATTTGAGGTCCACCTTGATCGCGTCGGTAACCGGCCGCAGGTACTCCAGCACTTCCGCCGTAGCGTAGCCGTTGGATACCAGGGCCGTTTTTAAGCCCAACTCCCGTGCTGCCTTAAACACCGCCGCCGCCCACTCAGCCGAGATCAGCGGCTCGTTATAGGAGCTCACCAACGCCCGGGCGTGGTTGTCAAGGGCCAGCTGGGCCACTTGCTCAGGCGTCACCTCCTCGGGCAGCGTCCCGGCCGCCTGGTCCCGCAGCGCCTGGGAAGTGAGCCAGTTCTGGCAATAGGGGCAGTGCAGCGAACAGCCCAGCATGCCGAAAGTGAGGGCCATGGCTCCCGGAAGGAAATGGTAGAACGGCTTTTTCTCGATGGGATCGTTGTGCAGGCCGGCCACGTAGCCGTAGGGTACCAGCAGCTCACCATCGCGGTTGAACCGCACCCGGCAGATGCCCCGCCTCCCCGGCTTCAATAGGCAACGGTGAGCGCAGGCCAGGCAACGCAGGGCACCGTTCTTTTCCTTCGCCACCAGCTCACCCGGCCGGGCGTACTTGTCCAGGGTGCGCTCCAGTGGCGAGGCGGGGATAGCCTCAGCCCTGGCCATCATCTCGTGGTACTGGCATGCGGCTGTGATCGTTCATCATCAGGCTTTCGTGCCTTGGACTTTCGCCAGTTAAACCTGTGTTCGCATTCCAAAGCTGAATCTACAACTTAGCGGGAGCGGATTTCAGCGATTATTGTCCAGAGGATGAATTAAAATAAAAAAGATAATCGCTGAGCCCGCCTATAAACAGCCAGGACAGGCCTATCAATAAGGAGAGAGCAGGGACCAGCCGCTCTTAGCTGGTGCTATTGCAGCCGGCTGCCTAAATTGCAACCGTTAAGATTGAACGCCCGTCCGATCGAAACCCTCGGATAGGAAATACGCTATGATTTCCAACAGTACGACCGCCGTCCCTCTATCCCTGCGCCGTTGGTTCGTGGTACACTTCGCCCTTGATGTGGCTATCGCAGTGCCGCTGCTGCTGGCGCCGGAGTGGCTGCTGCCCCGATTGGGCTGGCTCTTTGTTGACCCGGTAACCAGCCGGCTGGTGGGAGCGGCCTTGATGGGCATTGGCCTGGAGTCGCTGCTGGGGCGGAACGCCGGGGTCGAAGCCTTCCGGGCCATGTTGAACCTGAAAATCATTTGGTCGGCCAGCGCAATTTTGGGCCTGGGGTTAGGTCTATGGAAGGGCGGCCCCCCGGTGGCCGGGCTGTTCATGGTGGTGTTTGCGGTCTTCCTGGGTATTTGGGTTTACTATCGGTTGCAGCTCAAGGAATGATTCTCACCGGCCTTTCTAAGTACCCTTTTTTCTCCTAAATTCCCCGCACTTTTCGGGAACCCCCATGCCCCTGACCAACGACATCCTCGCCGCGCCCAGCTTTGACGACGCCATCAGGATTGCCTTAACCAGGGTGAAGGCCCACCGGCCGGAGTACGATTGGGTGGGAGTTTACCTGCTCGGCGGCCAGGCACTGACCCTGCAGACCGAGCACTACCAGGGGCTGCCCACCAGCGAAACACGCATCACCTTGGACCAGGGCATTTGCGGGGCGGCGGCCTCTAAGCGGGAGACGATAATCGTGGCTGACGTGCGCCATGACGAGCGCTACATCGCCTGTAGCCTGACGGTGCGCTCGGAGATCGTGGCGCCGATTGTGGCGGGTGACGCACTGGTGGGCGTGCTCGACCTGGACAGCGATACGTTCGCAGCTTTTGGTGAGGACGACCGGCTATACCTGGAGTCGGTAGCCAGGGCGCTGGGAGCAGCTTGGCAGAAACATAGTTCACCGGGGGCCGGGGTTTAGATGTGCACCCTGTTGTTCCGGTACCGGCCCGGGGACGAATATCCCCTGGCGTTGCTGGCTAACCGGGATGAGGCTTATGGCCGCCCAACCGCCGGCTGGGCCTGGCGCGGCGTGAATAGGAAGTTTTTTGCGCCTCAGGATCAGGAAGCCGGCGGCAGTTGGATCGGTCTGGGCCGTAGTGGTCTGGTGGTGGCGTTGACCAATATCCTGCCCTCTGCCAGGGGCGGCGAGTTTCGCTCCCGGGGGGCACTGGTAACAGACATGCTAGGTTTGAACGAGGCGGCGGAGGCTGCCGCAGCTGCGGAGCGGGAGGTATCGGCTGCGCGGTACAACTATTTCAACCTGTTGCTGGCCGACCGGGAAAGCGCCGGGATGCTGGTATGGCACCGGGGCAGGTTGAAGCGCTTCACTATCGAGCCGGGAACCTACGAGGTGCGTAACCGGCCCTTTGCGGGGAAAACTGCCAAACCGCCGGTGGAGGACGAAAACACAGCCTGGCTGGAACGGATGGCCCCCCGATTGAAGCGCCATCCCCGGGTGTGTAAGCACGGCCCCGGTTATGGCACGCGCTGCAGCCATAAGCTGCTGCTCTCCCGCGCCGGGACTGAGCTTGCGCGTATTTGGCACCTGGACGGGCACCCCTGCAGTGGTAAATTCAACCTGGTATTACCTGAAGGAACGGAAGCATGAATACCAGTCTGCAACAGCGCCGAATACTGGTGGCGGTATGTGGCTCCATCGCCGCCTACAAAGCCTGCGAGCTAGTGCGGCGGCTGCGCAAGGAGGGCGCGGACGTGACCGTGGCCTTGACCGAGGCTGCCACCCGGTTTGTGGGACCGGCCACTTTTGCGGCCTTCACTACCCACCCGGTGCTTCTACATCAGTTTCCACAGGACCCGGCCGCCGGAGTGCCGCACGTGGACGTAGCTGAAGGTTTCGAGGCGGTGGTAGTGGCGCCCGCCACGGCGGACATCCTGGGTAAGGCCGCCCACGCAATCGCCGACAACCTGGTATCGACCCTACTGAATATAGTTGAGTGTCCGGTGCTTTTCGTACCGGCCATGAACTTTCGCATGTGGCGCAATCCGGCCACCCAAGCGGCAGTGGCCCGGTTGCGGGACTGGGGCCGAGTAGTGCTGGATCCTGACGAAGGGGAGCTAGCCACGCTGCACACCGGGGTGGGGCGCTTCCCGGAGATCGAGCGCATTCTACAGGAGCTACGGGCTCTATTGGACATCCCGCAACTGTATGCCGGAAAACAGGTACTGGTCAGCGCGGGGCCGACCCGGGAGCCGATCGACCCGGTGCGCTATATCAGCAATCGCAGCAGCGGCCGGATGGGTTATGCGCTGGCGGCGGCCGCCCGGGACCTGGGGGCGGAGGTAACCCTGGTGAGCGGACCGGTGGCACTGGCGCCGGTGCCCGGCTGCAAGCAGGTGGATGTAGCCACGGCTGAGGAGCTGTTGTCGGCCCTGCAGGTAGCAGCACCCGCTAATGACTACTTGTTCATGGCGGCGGCGGTGGCGGATTTCCGGCCGGCAAATCCTAATACTGAAAAGATCCGGCGGCGCGACAAGCCCGCATCGCTGGCACTGGAACCAGTCCCGGATATCCTGAAGGCTCTGAGCAAGAATTTCAAAGGGGTAACGGTGGCTTTCAGCCTGCAACCCGATCACGATTTGGCGACCGCCCGCGAGAAGCTGCAGGATAAAAATGCAGACTATATCGTGGTGAATTCTTTCGGCGAACCGGGGGCCGCTTTCGAGGGTAACACGAACCATGTTTGGATTGTGAGCGCTAAAGGCGCCGAACACGAAATTCCGCTGGCCGCTAAAGATAAAGTAGCCCGGGAAATCCTGAAATTCGTCGCTACGCCCGATTGAACCGGTCGCCCTGGGGACTGGATTGGCCTAACCACTCGGCCACCGGCAATAGCGGGAAAATAATTCCCCAACCGGGGACTGACGACCAGTTCGGTACAGGGCAAGATCAGCGTTTTCTCGTCGGTGAAACCTGTTTCGGTGGGCAGTGGCATGGTATCTGCGGGCAGTAGGGGAGAGCTATTGAACCGGGTGCGCGTGAGCAGCTGGGATACGACATGCAAGTGACCGGAAAAAGTAAATTTGAAGGCTCAAATGTGGGCTGAAAGTATTACTTCAAGGCGAATGCGGGAATATGCTGAAAAACCTTGACATTCCAGTGGTGTGCAACTACCTTTTTGCAATTAAATGAAACGGCATTAATTTCATTTGTAATTATTGAGGAAATTACGGGAATTGGTATGAAGAAGGTTTATGCGAATATAATCGCGATTCTGATAATCTCCCTGTTATTGGACGGCTGCTCCATTTTCCGACGCAAGGGAAAGAAGGAAGAAGCCGAAACGGGCGATGCCGTCGAGCAGGTAGCCGAGGGGGATGAGGTTGTTGCCGAAGGCCAAGCGATTAGCGACGCTAAAGACGCCGCGCCACCCCCAGTCCCAGCCGCCCGCGGTGGTGAAGGGTACGTACTGAACGAGCTCAATTTCGAGATCAAGAAGTTAGGCGCCGAAGTGAAACATCAGGCCGCCGAGTTGCGGGATCTGCAGGCCAAGAGTACCATGTGGGCCAACCCGTTGACCATTTACAACAAGGAGATCATTTTAGAGAACGGCAGTACCGTTTTCGGGAAAATCGTCTACCAGGATGAGAAGATCCTGAAGGTGGAGACTCTGATCGGGTACCTGATAATTGCGCGGTCGACCGTAGTGCGCATAGTAGAGAACATTCCGGAGGAATCGTTTTCCGGTCCCACGGCCTTAGAGTCCACCGGCGGGCTGGGGACAACAGCGCCCCAACCGGCCAACCGGCTGGTGGAGCCGACCGTTTCCGCCGGGCGGCTGACAGCCTCCACCTCTGCCGGGGCTAAATCCTCCTTCGCGCCCAACGTGGTGCTGGTGGGCACCATCACCGAGAGCAAGGACCGCACCGGTAACCTGAAGCTGACCGGCCAGGTGAAAAACATCGGTGGCCGCCGGGCCGACTTCGTCAAGCTGAACTTTGTGTTCCGCCAGGACTGGAGCGGTAATACCAAGACCCTGACTTCCTTCGTCAAGGGTTCATTCCACACTTTCGAATCGGGGATTACATCCGACTCATCTCTACTTCCGGGGGCCACCGGCAAAGTGGAGCAGTACGTTCCCAAATCTTTCGGCACGTTCATAGGCTACTCCTACACCATCGATTGGGAAGACTATTAAATACTCTTCCACCAGGGCCGGTAATAGCATGACCATCCAGCTGATCCCACCAGGCCTGTTGGCAAGTGTGTTGTTGGCGGGACTGGTTACGTTATCAGCGGCACAGGAGCAGGAAGACGTTTATCTAATGGACCTGGGTATCGTCATCGAGCCTGATAACGGCGGCAGCGATTCGTCAGGCAGCGAGTTGCTTTCCATCAAAAAAGCGCCCGCCGGAGCGGCTTACGTGGAATCGACGCGCGAGCTGCGCACCGTTCTGGACGAGCTGCGCAGCAAGATCGAGGTATTGGAATATTCACTCGATGAGGATGTAGAAGCGGTCCGGCTGGAGAACCTGCGGCTGCGGAATTTGATCAGGAAGATCCAAACCGGGCGGCTGGAATCCGAAGCTTTGTCGGCCCATGCAGGTCTATCCACGCCGGAACCGGTCGACCCGGCGGTAGAGACAGCAGTGGGTCCCGACCCCGATTATCGCGATATCCTGGTGGCTTACCGTGCCGGCCAATACGCCCAGGTGGGTCGTCTTGGACGCCGGCTAGACCGTAGCCATCTCGATCCTGCCCGGCGGGCTCAGGTGGCCTATTGGTGCGCCGACGCCGATTTCCGCACAGGAGCCTACGACGAAGCCCTGCTGGTGCTGGAGGAGGTGGCTGCCGATGGGTCTCAAGTGCCGGAGGACGTTGTTGTTCTACGGGGACTGATTTATATGAAGCAGGGGCGTCCTCGAGAGGCGTTGGCCCAATTCCAGAAAATTATCGATAGTTATCCTAACAGTGATTACTTTCGGCTGGCGGAAATGACCATTAAAGAATTGCATGATTAGGATATAAGCACTATGCCCTTTGTTTCCAATACCTCGAAGCTGCTGATCCTGGCGTTGATGTTGTCCGGTGGTTCATTGCCGGGCGTGACCCGGCTGGCCTTCAGCCGTCCGGGCGGGATGATGCGAGTACCGATGAGCTCGGTATCGCGGTCCCCTTTCCTGTTTTCCGCCGGGTTTGCCTCCGAAATGGTCTCTATCGCGCCTTATAACAGCGCCACCGGCGTATATTTCGATTCAGAGTTTTCCCGTAATTTCCGTCTGGGGCTTTCATCCGTTTCCACGGCTGACACCTCCAGGAACCTGGAAAATTTTCCTTCCAATCCACCCCTGGAAGTCGGGTTGCACCTGCAACAGCGGTTGTGGACCTACGGAAACATCAGCTTTGCCCTGGGGGTACACGATATTGTCTTGACCAGGGACGATAGCAAATTCACCATTAAACCGGACCTGATTTCCTACCTGGGAGTGATTTCCAGTGAACAGCAGGTTGGCACTTTCAATCTCAACACCTACATGGGCTTCGGCACCGGCACGCTGGCTGGCACGCAAACGGCCGGAACGGACACCACCGGCGCATACTCTCTGGGTACATCGGGGACTGATACCACCAGCGGTATGCAATTGGGTGTTTTTGCCGGTTTCCTTTTAAAGACCCCCGTATTCGCTGACAAGGGCGGTCTGGATATTCTGGCCGAGTTCGACGGCAACGGGATCAATCTGGGAGTGCGGATACCTATTACCTCCGACTATCGGTTGCAAGTAGGCTTGGTACACGTAGAGAACCTGCCCGACTTCGGTAAGCAATCCGAGAATTTGCCGCTCCTACCGGACGCCCCATCGGTGGTGATCGGGCTGAACCTTAATGTCCCCCGCCTGGCACCAGCACCGGTGGGGCGAGAGATCAGAGAGTTGGGGCCGCGCATAGGTGCAATCGGTGAAGGTGACGTGCTGTTACCATCCCAATTGGATTCCACGCTGCAGTCGGTGGATTACTTGCTGGCCAGCCTGCGCGATTCGCTGCGCATTACCCAGTTCGAAATCGACAACCTGCACGCGCAGCTGGCTATGCGCGATCAGCGCAGTGTGGTGATAGAGGACTCTATGCGCAGCATGCAACTGCGCATAGTGATGATCAAATCAAACCTGAACTACACCATGCGCCATCTCTCGGCTTCCTTGAATCACTTTTACAGTGATAACTACCGAGAGGCGTTGCAGGAAGTAGAAATGGCTATTCAGCTTAATCCCGATCTTGCAATTGCTTATGCAAGGCGGGGATCAATATATTATAAATTAGGTGATACCCAGCGCGCCACAATAAATTGGAACCTGGCGCTAAAGCTTGATCCGGAGTATGATGATGTACGAAATATACTACGGGCCTTGAAGGAGAATCGATCGAAAACCATTTCCATAAACTGATAGTGAAGTAATTTCATGGATTTTGCTACCATATTCGGCGTATTAATCGGTATCGGCCTGATCGGCGGTGCAATCATGTTGCAGGCCATAAAAACCGTCACCAACCCCCTCATTTTTGTCGATCTGATTTCCATCATGATCGTGCTGGGAGGCACCCTGGCGGCCACCGCCATTTCCTTTCCCCTTAAGGAGGTGCTCCGCTTAATGACTATCCTGCGGGCAGTGTTCAAGGGAGGCGGCACAAACCTCAGTTCCCTAGTGGATGAGATCGTGGACATCGCTTCAGTGGCCCGCAAGGGTCCCAAGGAGTTGGAAAATGCCATTGGAAGAGCTAAAAACTATTTTTTCCGAGACGGTGTTCAGATGGTGGTGGACGGATACGCCGTGGAGGAAATCCGATCGATCTTGCTGACCCGGGTCGAATATCGTGAGGAACGAGAACGCGCTGAGGCGGGTCTGTTCAAGGCCATGGGCCGCTTTGCACCGGCCTTCGGCATGATCGGTACGCTGATCGGACTGGTTTTCATGCTGAAAGGTATGGGCGCCGGCGGAGGCGAGGATATGGCTACCAAAGTGGGAGATGGCATGGCCACCGCGCTGATCACAACTTTTTATGGTGCACTGCTGGCCAACCTTTTCTTCCTGCCCATGGCGGAGAAGCTCGCCAGCCAGATCAGCAACAAGAGCACAGAGCAGAATCTGGTGACTGAGGGGGTTTGCCTGCTGGCTATGAAAAAGCACCCCTTGATTGTGCGGGAGAAGATTAATTCGTTTATCCCGCCGCGCGAATGGAAGCGGATGGATTAGGACAAAGACGATGGCCAAGAAAAAAGGGCGCGCTGAAGAAGAAGGACTGCCGGACTGGTTTGCTACCTTTGCCGACATGATGACTCTGCTGATGACATTTTTTGTGCTGCTGTTCTCCATGTCCACCCTGGACCCGGTGAAGATTGCGGATCTGGCGGCTTCCATGGAGAAAAACCTGCAGGGTAGCAAGAAGCCCAGAGAAAAGATTAAGACACAGAGCCAGATTAAAAAGGAGGTGAATGAGGTTATTCAGAAGATGGAGATGAGCGAGATAGCGAAAGTTTCGCACAGCCCGAAGGGGACCTCAATCACCATAGATAGCCGCTATGCCTTTGGAATGGGCA
This sequence comes from uncultured bacterium, assembly GCA_965372015.1. GTDB lineage: Bacteria > Fidelibacterota > Marinisomatia > SCGC-AAA003-L08 > TS1B11 > JACZSB01. The sequence continues at coordinate 11,937 of CBDVAP010000021.1, forward strand.
GCGCCGATTTAAACCCGGGAATTTATCCCTTTCTGGACGCCATTATCCCGATCATGTCCGCCCGGGGTAACAAGTTCCCTATAGCGGTAGAAGGCCATACAGACAGTATCCTTCCTACGGGCGCGTTGGCTATCCGTTATCCGACCAACTGGGAATTGAGCGGCGCCCGGGCCGCAGCTGTGGTCCGCTACTGTATGCTCAAGGGAGTTCCGGGAGGGAAAATGCAGGCGGTGGGGTTCGCCGACCGGAGACCCTTCGGCACTACCTGGAGCCAAAGCCGGATCGGGGTGACTGATGAGATGGTCCGGGCGGGAAACGCCACGCCAGAATTACAAAGCCAGAACCGGCGGGTGGAGATCACGTTCCTGGCGGCGGGTTGAACCATAACCGGAGACATTGATGCTACGGCGCACACATTATCTTAAAGTTCTGCTCGCGGTGATAGGCACCCTAGCTATTGTTCTGGGCCAGGAAGCAAGCTTCCTGTCCCAGAAATTGCTGCTGGAGACCACCATCCAACAAAGGGTAACTACAGCCATTTCAAAGATACTGGACGAATCCCAGTTCGTGATCGATGTGACGGTGGTACTTGATTCTCCCGGCGCGGGCGCACCTGAACGGGTTTACCGCCGGGCGGACGGCACACTCATGCGGGGCGCCGACCAGCCGGGCGGGGCTTCCGGCGCAGCCGGGACTACCCGACAAGCGCCGGATACACCGATCAATCCCTTCCCCATACCCGGATTTCCTGCCGTGGGCGCCGGGACCGGTGGTGAGGATGTCCGGGCACTGGCAGATGATGATGCAGCCAGCGGCGGAGAGGTAGGATTGGAGTGGGGCGAGGCCGGGGACGGGGCAATCGCCTCCACCCAGGAAGGGGCTACCGGAATACCCTGGATCAAATCGTTGGCCCTGAGCATTATCTTGGAGGACGGCGTCACACCCCAAATAATTGAGAATGTCCGCGAGGTAGCCCTGATCGCTTCGCGCTTCGACCAGGGCAGGGGCGATATCCTTTCCATTACCACCGCAGCGTTCAAGGATAGCCGCCGGTTCACCGCCGGGGCGGCCGCCGGACAAGATTACGACTCTTCCCAGACCGAGGAGTTACGCGATGAACTGCGGGAGGCTGAGGACCGCAACAAAGCCCTGTTGAAGGAAATTCGTGACCGAGAGTTGGAGTACCTGCAGCGTTCCGAGGATGAGCGCAAGCAGGCCTTAGCCGACCTGGCCCAGGTACAGAACGAGCGCTCGAAGGACCTAATCTACTTGCAGCAGCAGCGGGAGGAGCAGAACGCCCGTCTACAGGACGCGTTGCTCAATGAGATATCAGAATTACGCCAGCAGGCCATGACCGGCGGCCTATCCGCACAGGAACAGGGCATCAAGACCATCCAAGCCACGTCGTTGGAGGATTCTTTAGAGGTGATGCGGGCCCATTTCGAGCGGGAAAAAGCGCGGCTGCAGGAGCAGATCGAATCAGCGATGCAGGGTACCGCGCGGTCCCAGGGTTTAAGCGGTGGCGGACCGGGGCTAGCAATATTGGTGGTAGTGATTTTCCTGGCAGCAGCGATAATCGGCGCCGTGATTTACTTTACCTCACGGGGCCGGGCACAAATGTCCGCTATGGGTTATCAAGGTATGCCTCCCGCCTATCCGCGGCGTCGTCCGGGGCGGGGCAAGGCGGCCCACAAGCCGCGCAAGAAACCGGCCCGTAATGCCGACGAGGCTGCAACCGGGGGCGAGGCTGAGCCTGCGGAAGCAGCTCTCAGGCCCAGCCATGTGGACGATGACCCCGAAGTGCTCAGCTCGGAGCTCAAGTCGATCCGGCAGTCGGTGGTGTCGATGAGTGTAGGCCGCCAGGAGACCGCCTCCAGCATCCTGGGCGACTGGCTGCAGGCAGAGGGAGGCTCGCAGGGTGGCAGCACGTTCGGTGAGGAAGAGGAAACTGGCGAATCTGAGTCAACCGGCGAGGAGGGCTTATAATATGAAAGTCGCTGATCTGACCGGCTTGGACAAAGCGGCGATTCTATTCCAGGTGCTCGGAGATGGCTTGGCGGTAACAATTTTTAAGGGGCTCAGCGACACCGATATGCGTAGGATCCGGGTACGTGCCCGGGAGCTGGATGCTGTGCCCTTCAAGGTGAAAAAAACTGTGCTGGAAGAATTCTATTTTAGTTTCCTAGCCCAGAAATACAAGGAAACCGAAAGCGGCGGCCGCAAACCGTTCGCATTCCTGGAGAAGCTTTCCGACGAGCAGGTGGCCTACCTGATCCTGGCCGAGCCGCCCCGTATCGCCGGCATTGTCCTGGCTCAACTCAAACCGGAACGCCAGATGCGGATCTATGAGCGCCTTGATCCCGAACAGCGGGTGGAGGCCCTGGTGGAGCTGGGTGACGCCGAGACCATGAATCTGGAATCGGTGGTCAGCGTGGCTGGGGACTTGCAAGAGAAAGCCCGTTATCTGCCCAAGGCCTCGGAATTCGAACGGGGCGGAGGGGAGAAACTGGCCAGTATGCTGAGCCGTATGGGCCTGGAACAGGCCGACCTGTTTCTAGAAAAACTGAGCCAGGAGAATCCCGATCTGCTGGCGGAGGTCAAGAAGTACTATCTCACGTTTGATGATATCTTCAAGGTAGACGAAGGTACCCTGCGCGATATCCTCAACTCCGTGGAGCTGGATGACATCCCCTTGGCCATGAAGGGCATGGATGAGTCGCTGGTGGAGCAGGCCATCAATGTGCTGCCCAAAAAGAAGCAGGCCATGTACGAGCCGGTGGAGGGGGCGGTATCGAAGCGGGAGGTAAATGAAGCCCGGCGCAAGATCATGGAGCAGGTGCGTAAAATGCAGGATGACGGCCAGATCAATCTAGCCGATATGCTCAGTGGGGAGACGGTAGAGTAGCCCCTGCCAGCCACCAAATCGGGGTATGAACGCCTGCCCGGGCCGGTTATTTGCCGGCCCTTTTTATTGGCCATATAAGTAGGAGCACATTGCTGGCACGTTACTGTCTCCAATGGGGAGCACCGGCGGGAGCATTGTGCCGTGCTCCCGGAGAAGTAATCGCAATTACGCGTTGCTCAGCACAAACTGAGTTGTCTTTACCAAGGTGAAGCGGTGAACTGCGCCGGCCGGCCATTTTTTGTGCCCGCGGGACCTGTAGTTTGATTATATTACTTATGTTGGCCTGGGAGATCAGGATTATGCAGGATCGTAGCATCTTCATTCTGGGCGGTTATGGCTCGGCCGGACGGCTTATCGCCCGGTATCTGCTGGACTACACTTCGGTCAAGCTGACACTGGCTGGGCGCAACGCCCACCGGGCCACCCAGACCTCCATTGAATTAAACCGGCATTGCGGCGTCGAGCGGGTGGCGGCGGTACAGGTTGACGCCCGTGACCGGGAAGGTCTGGCGCGCGCCCTGGCAGGCTACGACCTGCTGGTGGTTGCATCCAGCACCACCCAGTATGCCCGGGAGGTGGCCCGTGCGGCCCTGGCTGTCGGGGTGGACTATCTAGACATCCAATATTCCACCAACCGACTGGAAGTACTCAGATCGCTTAAAAGTGAGATCAAAGCGTCGGGAAGAATCTTCATTACCGAAGGTGGGTTCCATCCTGGTGTACCGGCGGCGCTGGTGCGCTATGCCGCCACCCAGGTGACGGATTTGCGCCGGGCGGTAGTGGGTTGCGCCCTGCGGGTGGACTGGAGCAGCTACCAAGTGGGCGAGGAAACCGCGGCCGAGTTCGTGCAGGAGCTGAGTGATTACCAATCTCTGATATATCGCGGCGGCGCCTGGCGCAAAGTACCCTTGTGGAAGACCAGCGAGTTCTTGCGATTTGATTTCGGACCCCCTTTCAACCAATTATACACGGCCCCTATGATGCTGGAGGAGATGCGGGCTCTGCCGGAAATGATCCCGTCGCTGCAGGAGACCGGCTTTTACATCTCCGGACTCAACTGGTTCGTGGACTATCTGATAATGCCATTGGCCCTGGCGGCTGTTAAAATTTTCCCGAACCGGGGGCTACGTCCAATGGGGCGGCTACTGTTTTGGGCCATGAAAAGTTTCGCCCGTTCGCCCTATGGCATTGTACTGCAGCTGGAGGGAGAGAGCGCCAGCGATCCACCGGGGCAGTCAATAATGCTGCGGATTTCCCATGAGGACGGCTACATTCTTACGGCGGTGCCCACGGTGGCCTGCCTGCGACAGTACCTCGACGGCAGTATCCTCAAACCGGGGCTGCACCTGATGGCCCAGGCGGTGGAGCCGGCGCGGTTCCTGAGTGACATGGAGGAAATGGGCCTGAGCATATCTGTGACCTTTTCTAATAGCACCAGCTGATCGGCGTCGCATACCCCTGTCGCGAGTATATTCCAGCTACAGCAAGCCTACCCGACCTCAGCGTGAGCGTAATAGTAGCCCGTGCTCCCAATACTGCCGGATTTAAGGCCGGTCAGTGCTCCCGGCCATTTGGGAGCACCTAGTGGCATACTACTGGTGCCACCACTAGGGGCAGCGGAAAATGTTAAGCTGTTAAGGGGGAGATTGGACGCCTATGGGCCGGCAGACTGGAAGCGCTGGGGCCTCAGTCCGCCTTAGGGGTGAAACCGAAAGTAATGCCGTCTGTGGTGACGGAGAGCTGGAATTCGTACTGCGAACGTTGGGCGTGCAGTTGCCCGTAGCGGGCCACGGCTACTTCCGGATTCCGGCTGTACAGCTCGCGGAAGTTAGGGTTCTCATCGATCGAGCGCAGGAAACTAGCTGTGGCGGAAATATCGAAGAACAGCAGCCGCAACAGGTGACTATCATTAACCAGGCCTTCGATGATATCCTGGCTATCATGAAAGTTGATCAGGGTAATATTGTCTCCCCGATTGATCTGGAACGACAGGTCACCGGTAATGGCTATGGTATGATCGTAGAGGATTGCCAGCAAGTGAAGTTGGAACTCCGTTGACTTCCGGCCTACCCATTCCCGAATATCATCGATACTGAATAGCCCGCTACCCCACGGTCGCCAGATTTTATCGATTTCATCGGCCGGGGCGCCGCCTTTGCCACGGCTACCGGAGGCCGCAGCACCATCCTCCACAGTTGGATGGCGGAAGATAGATTCGATGACCGCTGCTACACTCATGTCCTAATCCTTAACCTTAGTACCACAACATTCACTTCTCACTGCCGGATTAGACAACAAAATGCGTGCCGAAGTTATGTCCCCGTCAGGCCAGCGATGCCCCGGCGTATTGAAAAGGGGATATTTGATCGCCGGGAGGTGGAATATTTCCTCAGCCGGGGCAATAGGCAGAAATGCACAAGCTACCCCTTGCCTCCCAGTTCCATAAGCACCTACTTTCAACCCACAATTCGAGGAGTGAACAATGGAAATCGAACGCATCAACAAAGGCCAATGGGGCAAAGTGAGGGCTTTCTTCGACCTGCGGACCAAGGAGGGACTGGTTGTGAAGGGCTTCAAGATCGTCGAGGGATCCAAAGGTCCCTTTGTGGGCATGCCCAGCCAACGCAACAGTAGCGGGGAATATCACGATACCGTTTGGGCGGAGGCCGAATTGAAGGAGGAGATCACCCGGTTGGCATTGGAAAGCTACGGCGGTGACATTATGCAGGGAGCCGAATACTCCCCAGCCACACCGGCCGAGGAACCACCGCCCTTCAACGATGACGACATTCCCTTTTAAGCGCCTGCGCGCCGACAGAGGATCGCTGCCCGGTACTTTCCGGCCGTCCGGTCAGGGCTAACCATGGATTCCTACGGAATCTGGTCGCTGCTGCCTCCGGTGACGGCCCTCACCCTGGCCCTGTGGAAAAAGCAGATCTATCCCGCCTTGCTCATCGGCGTGTGGATGGGCTGGCTGGTGCTGGAAAACTGGAACCCGGTGGCCGCCGTATCCGCCACCATCACCGTTCTGGTGGCCGTCTTCCAGGATGCCGACAATACCCGGATAATATTCTATAGCTTATTGGTGGGGTCGGTACTGACCCTGCTGAACGCCACCGGTGGTGTAGAGGGATTTGTGCGCTGGGTCAGCCGCCGCCAGCTGGTAACCAACGCCCGCCAAGCCCAGCTGGTGCCTTTCCTGTTGGGAATATTGATAACGGTGGAGAGCTCCATCACTTCATTGGTGGCCGGTACGGTGGGCCGCCCCCTGACCGATAAATATCGTGTTTCCCGGGAGAAACTGGCCTACATCTGCGACTCGACCTCGGCACCCATCTGCATACTGGTGCCGTTCAACGGCTGGGGCGCGATGGTCATTGGTCTATTGGCGGTCCAGGGCGTGGAGAGTCCCGTTGGCGTACTCTTTTCAAGCATAGCCTGGAATTTTTATCCCATGCTGGCCATAGGAATAGTGCTGGCGACCATCCTGCTGGGCCGCGACATAGGTCCCATGAAAAACGCTGAGCACAGGGCGCGAACCACGGGCCTGCTGCTGGCTGAGGGAGCGGCGCCTATGGTGAGTGAGGACGTGCTGCAAGTTGAGACCATTGCGGGCCTGGAGCCTAAGGCGGTCAAGTTGGTGGCGCCGGTAGTAACCATGGTGGCCATGATCGTGGTGGGCCTACTGATCACCGGCCGGGCCAATGCTTCCCAAGGCGCAGGGGTGTGGGAAATCATCAAAGCCAGCTCCGGCTCCACTGCGGTGCTATGGGCCGTGCTGGCCAGCCTGGGCGTAGAAGCAGCCCTGAACCTGGGGCGCGGTCAACTGAGTGGGCGGGCCTTCATGGATTTGGTTTTCAAGGGTATGGGCGGCATGATTCCGGTGGTGAGCTTGTTGGTGCTGGCCTTCGCCTTGGGCGCTACTGTCCGTGAATTGGGCACCGGGGCCTATGTGGCCCAGCTGATCGGCGCGGCCGCCGGCGCTAAAGTGGCCGTTACCGGGCTGTTCCTGCTATCGTGCGGGATGGCATTCGCCACCGGCACTTCCTGGGGCACTTTCGCCCTGATGATCCCCATCGCGGTACCATTGGCGGCGGCACTGGGCGGCCCGCTACCACTATACGTGGCGGCCACTCTGGGCGGGGGGGTTTTCGGCGACCACTGCTCCCCCATCTCGGACACTACTATTATTTCCTCCATGGCCTCCGCCTCGGACCACATCGATCACGTGCGCACCCAGATTCCCTATGCCCTGATCGGGGCGGCCGGAGCGGTGGGGCTCTACCTGCTGGTGGCCTGAGACGGGCAGACTAGCCGCCCGGGTGGAGATCATTGACGGTAAGGGCTTAAAAGTGGTACCTTGCGCAAAGGCGGGCGCGGTCAGTAATGGCGGTGGGTCAATCAGGCCGGGAGGGATTTAGGAAATATTAGTGATGCAGAGAAAATCGCCCGACAAAAAAAAGCTGGCTGAGATTATTCGGCGGATTGTTGAGGTAGCGAAGCCCGATAAGATTATCATGTTCGGTTCCGCCGCCAAGGGTGAGATGGGACCAAACAGCGACCTGGACTTACTGGTGATCAAAAGCGGGGACACTCACAGGGGGCACCTGACAGAAGAAATCTACATGAACCTGTTTGGCGTGGGCCAGGCGGTGGATGTGGTGGTGGTGACTACGGAGGATGTGGAGCGTTATCGTGACAGCTTCGCTGTAGTGATTTATCCGGCCCTGCGGGAGGGTAAGGTGGTTTATGGTACCTGAGCGCCATCCGCCGGATGATCCGAGGGAGTGGCTGAACCGGGCCAAGAGCAATCTGGCCCGGGCTAAGGCTGGGAATGATACCCCGGGGGTCTATCTCGAAGACCTCTGCTTCGACGCCCAGCAGGCGGCGGAAAAGGCAATTAAGGCTGTACTGCTTCACGGGAACGTTTCTTTCCCTTACATTCACGATCTGGTGGAGCTCCTCACTCTTGTTGAACGTAGCGGTGACCCGGTGCCTGAACCGGTTCATCAAGCCGGTCGTTTAACACGTTTTGCTGGTGCTACACGTTATCCGGGCCCCCAAGAGCCGGTTACCCGTGAGGAGTATGAAAAGGCTGTGATGATCGCCGAGACAGTGGTTCGTTGGGCAGAGGAACAGCTTGGTGGAGGGCGGTGACTCCCCTGTGCCAGCCGGCAACCGCGGGGCAACTATCTCCTCCCTGGCGGCCGCCTCGGACCACATAGACCACGTGCGCACCCAGATTCCTTGGCTCTGATCGGGGCAGTGGGCACGGTGGGGCTGTACTTTCTGGTGGCCTGAAGCCCAGACAGCGTTAAAATTCTTCTTCCAACCGGACACAAATCACCTCAGGCTTGGAATTACGACCCGGAGGTGGGAAATTATACCCTGGCAATCCGATGCGTTTTCCCCGCAATAGCCGTCAATCAATACTTCCAATATTCGCCACGCCATCTAGCTGGAGGCGTTAATGTACAAGATTAAAGAGGGAATGCTGTCCTGGCTCCTGCACAAGGTTACCGGAATCAGTATTGTCATGTTCCTGCTATTCCACATCTGGGGCATGTCCCAGATGTCAAAGGGTCCCGATGCCTTCAACGCGGTGATCGAGGCCTATAAGACCCCCCTGTTCCGTATCGGCGAGGTATTGCTGTTGGGGGCGCTGCTGTTTCACGGCATCAATGGGGTGCGCCTGATCCTGGGCGAGTTCACGGCTTGGGCCATGCGCAAGAATAAGCAGCTGGCTTATGCGACTTACATCATCGCGGGGGTACTGTTCATCGTTGGTGGACTGCTAATGTGGAGGGCGGAAGGATGAGCACTGGCGGAGCTCGCGGCTGGCTGTTCCAGCGTATTACCGGCGCCCTACTTTTTATCACCTTAGGCGCCCACTTCTACATTTATCACTATTTCATGGGCCCCGGCATGTGGAGTTTCGATTCCATCGGCTACGGCGCCAACGACCTGGCTACTTTGCAGGCTATGGCCGCCGGCGACCCCTCCCAGGCCCGCTACCTGGCGTTGGCGACGCTGTTCGCCAGTCCCCTGTGGAAGGTCTTCGACGTAATATTCATTTCATTGGCCTGTTACCACGGTTTCTACGGAATCCGGACCAATATCGACGATATGGTAACCAATGACAGTCTGCGCGCATTTAGCAGCTGGCTGGTCTACCTGGTTGGATTTGTCCTGTGGGTGATAGGCGTGGTGGCGGTGATCACATTCAATCCGCAACTGTTTCAGGGGGCCTTGCCATGATCCATAAGTTTGACGCCATCGTGGTAGGCGCCGGTGGGGCCGGGTTGCGCTGTGCCCTGGAACTGAGCCAACATAACTTTAATGTGGCAGTGCTTTCCAAGCTGTACCCGGTGCGCAGCCACACCGGCGCGGCCCAGGGAGGCATCGGGGCCGCTCTGGGCAATGAGGAGCCGGACAGCCCCGAGTGGCACTTCTTCGACACGGTCAAGGGGTCCGATTACCTGGGCGACCAAGACGTTATCGAGGTGATGTGCGACGAAGCGGTAGAGGCAGTATTGGAATTAGAGCACTTTGGACTACCGTTCAACCGCACAGCCGAGGGCAAGATCGCCCAGCGACCGTTTGGGGGCCATACCCGCAATTTCGGTGAGGCCCCGATCAAGCGAGCCGCCTATGCCGCCGACCGTACCGGGCACATGATCCTGCATACCCTGTTCGAGCAATGCATCAAGAACAAGGTACGCTTTTTTAACGAGTTCTACGCCCTGGACCTGCTCCTGGACGGCGACACCTGCCGGGGAGTGGTGGCCTACGAGCTGGCTACCGGCGAAGTACATGTTTTCCAGGCCCGGACCACCTTCCTGGGCACCGGCGGTTATGGGCGGGCCTTCTCCATCACTTCCAACGCGCTGGCTTATACCGGCGACGGCATGGCCATCTGCCTGCGGCGGGGCCTGCCGTTGGAAGACATGGAATTCGTGCAGTTCCACCCCACCGGCTTGAGGAAGTTGGGCATCCTGGTGTCCGAGGCGGCGCGGGGCGAGGGTGGCATCCTGCGCAACAAAGATGACCTGGACAACGTGGGTACCGGCAAGGACGGCTTCATGGCCGCCGTGGCGCCCACTGTGAAGGACCTGGCTCCCCGGGATATGGTGTCGAGGGCCATGTACAACGAGATCAGTGAAGGGCGAGGCATGGAAGGCACTCGCGACACCGGCTCGGACTACCTGGTTCTGGACCTGGTGCACCTGGGGGCGGATTTGATTAATGAGAAGCTGCCCGACATTTCCCATTTCGCCCGCAAGTACCTGGCGGTGGAGCCCATCACCGAGCCTATACCGGTACAGCCCACGGCCCACTACGCCATGGGTGGGGTTCCCACCGATGTGGACGGACGGGTGCAAGCGAGCGCCAAGTTGCAGGCGGTAAACGGATTGTACGCCGCCGGGGAGGTGGCCTGCGCCTCGGTACACGGCGCCAACCGTCTGGGGACCAACTCGCTGGTGGACATCGTGGTATTCGGCCGCCGGGCGGGCAAGGCCATGACCCAGTACTTGGGGGACTCGGAGTTTGGGCGGATCACCGGTGAACCCGACGGCTTTGTCATGGGTGAGATAGAGCGCCTGAAAAACGGCCGCGGCAAAGAGAAAGCTGCCGACCTGCGCACAGCCATGCAAAAGGCCATGATGGCCGGCGTGGGGGTCTATCGTACGAAGGAAAGTATCACTAAGTCGCGGGACACCGTGATGGAACTGCGCCGGCGCTACCAGGAGGTAATAATCAGTGACCAAAGCGACTATTTCAACACCGAGCTGGTGGAGGCGTTGGAGCTGGGCTTCCTGCTGGACGTGGCCTGGACTATCGCCGAAAGCGCCCTACAACGTACCGAGAGCCGGGGAGCCCACTCCCGGGAGGATTTTAAGGAGCGGGACGATACCAACTGGCTGAAGCACACCTTCATTACCCTGGTGGGTGACGAGAAAGTGAAGTTCGATTACAAGCCGGTGACCATCACCAAATTCCAACCGAAGCCGAGGGTGTACTGATATGAAACTGACTGTTGAGATCTATCGCTACGACCCCGAGAGCGGCCAATCACGCTTCGACACCTTCATCAAGGAAGTCGACCCCAAGGACCGAGTCCTGGACGTAATGATGGACATCAAGGACCGGGACGACGGGACCATAGCTTTCCGCCGGTCTTGTAACCACGGGGTGTGCGGCTCGGATGCAATGATGATCAACGGCCTGAACCGCCTGGCCTGCCAGGTGCTGATCCAGGACCTCAAGTCCAGCCGCCTGCGACTGGAGCCGCTCAGGGGACTGCGAGTACTGCGCGACCTGGTGGTGGACATGGACCCCTTCTTCGCCGGCTTAGAGCAGGTGATGCCCTACTTTGTTCCCCAGGAAACGGCCCCGGCCACCGAACGCCTCCAGTCCATCGCCGACCGGGCCATCTTCGACGACACTACCAAGTGCATCATGTGCGGCGCCTGCACCACCAGCTGCCCCAGTTTCTGGACCAACGGGCGCTACGTCGGCCCGGCGGCGTTCGTCAAGGCGCACCGCTTTATTTTCGATTCCCGCGACGGCGGCAACCGGGCGCGGCTGGAGGCGCTGGACGACCGCAACGGCCTGTGGCGCTGCCACTCGATCTACAACTGCACCGAGGCCTGCCCCCGGGAGATCGAGATTACCAAGGCGATTGGGGACTTGAAGCGCTTTGCGGTGATGAGCGGGTGATCTCACTGTCCACATTCCATTTCTTAACGGAGTGTGGGCCTCAAATGTTATGGATTGTCACGCTTGCCTGCACATGAAATGAATTTGAATCTGAATCCTTCTTTGGGTGAGCAGTATAAAAGTGCAACTCAAAAATCGAGGGTTATCTCTGAAGATTGGACAGAAAGAAATGCATTCTGCTTTTCATGCGGCGGAACTCTAGCGCGAGAAAAAAACAATGCGCGCGTACTTGATTTCACATGCGTAAGGTGTCATAACGAATTCGAACTAAAGAGTACACGTGGAAAGTTTTCTAACAAGCTACCTGATGGTGCATTTAGTACAATGATGGCCCGCCTATGTGATGTTTCTAGTCCTGATTTCTTTTTTCTAACATATGATTTGAAGTCTTTCTGTGTGACGAATTTCTTCGCGGTTCCGACCTACTTCCTTGATGCAACTGTAATTGAGAAACGAAAGCCGTTAGGTCCTGATGCTAGGCGTGCAGGCTGGGTAGGATGCAATATTGTCATGACTCGTATTCCAGAAGCGGGTAGAGTGTTCTATGTAAGGAACCGCCAAATACTACAAAAATCGTCCGTTATTGAAACTTGGGAACGAACTACCTTTCTGCGACATGAGGCAAGCCTCGAGACCAGAGGATGGACATTAGAGGTTCTTCGTATTATCGAGTCTCTCAACGTGAGAGAATTCACGCTTCAAAGAATGTATGACTTCGAAACACACTTGAAGCAGCTATTTCCTCGCAACAATTTCATACGGGCAAAAATCCGGCAGCAATTGCAGGTGTTGCGCGATGCTGGTCTAATTGTGTTTGAAGGTCGAGGACACTACGTGGTCAATTTTGGTGGTTCAATAAAATGAGCGCAGCACCCTGGAATAATACACGCGCGCTAGAGGACCTGTTTGGCCAATCGGGAAGGGAATCAATCCGCTATCTTAACTACTATCGTTGCTCTTGCGGAGCGTGTTGGGTTGATTGTTGGAGTTGTACATGCAATGATCGCTGCCCAGATTGCAACAAAGAGATTAAGCCTTATCGTTCGGATGATGTTCCTGAAAGCTGAAGGAACTTCCCGTCTCGAACCTAGTAGCGGCGCAATCCCATCTTTACTTGTGGGTTCCAAACGCCTTATTGCAGGAAGGGCTGAAAGTTATCGAGGCTTGGGGGTTTACTTACAAGTCCAATCTAGTTTGGTACAAGATCCGTAAGGACGGAGGGCCCGACGGACGAGGAGTAGGCTTTTACTTTCGCAATGTTACCGAACTCGTTCTTTTTGGAATCCGCGGCAGCATGCGAACGTTGCAGCCTGGGCGGACACAAGTGAACCTCCTTTCGACGCGCAAGCGCGAGCACTCACGCAAGCCGGACGAAATTTATGATCTAATTGAAAGATGTTCTCCTGGACCATATTTAGAGCTTTTCGCACGTTTCCCACATCCTGGGTGGGATCAGTGGGGAAATGAAGATGTTGAGGATAACTCACTCCATGGCGTTGCTTACCGTAATGGGCATGTTGATCCACAGCTGCGTTTGCTTGAATCGCCGGCGCAATATAAAGGTTAGGTAAGTGTTTTACGCTCCTCATGCTAGCAGATTGCCGAGACAATGATTTAACACACAGTCGTAGGGGATTTACAGCGCCTAGCACTAATAGAGGGCTAGGCTAAAAGTCCCCGAGGATTACTATCAGCCTGAAGCGCCTGACTGCCACGGTCGGGCGCTTTTACTATTATCAACCGCAGAAGCACCTGCCGGCACCGATAGAGTAAAGCGCAGCCTGATCCTTCCTTAACCGCCCCCAGGAGCGAAATCCGTAAATAATTGCATGTGGGACCATATAGGTCGTAATTTTGGGCTCCTGGGAGGAGGACTGATGACAACAACTGAAGTGCAGACATTAATCGAGGGCGGTTTGCCAGGCGCCAAAGCCCTGGTCAAGGATCGGCGGGGCAGCGGCAACCATTTCGAGGCCGTGGTGATTGCTTCGCAATTCGAAGATCGCAGCCTGGTGGAGCAGCATCGCCTGGTGTACGCCGCCTGCAGCGAGCACCTTAAGGCGGCCATCCACGCCCTGGCACTACAAACGTTCAGCCCCGGCCAGTGGGAGCAGGCTGAAAAAGAAGGAGTCCAGCCATGGATCTGGCAGCCCAAATAAAGAGCGACATCGAATCCAACCCCATCGTCTTGTACATGAAAGGCACGGCGGAAATGCCCCGCTGCGGCTTTTCCATGCGGGCGGTGCAGGTGCTTGAGCACTACAGTGTGCCATTCAAGGATGTTGATATTTTAGCGGACCCGGAGATCAGGGTCAAACTCTCCGAATACTCCCACTGGCCCACCATACCGCAGCTTTTCGTCAAGGGCAAACTTGTCGGAGGCTCGGATATCATGCTGGAGCTACACCAGCGGGGCGAGCTACTGCCAATCCTGGAGAAAGCGGTGCTCCCTGACGGGGAGTGATCGATTTGTACCCGCATTCCAATCCGGAATATCCCTAATCTAGACAGTGATAGATGCTCCCTGCGTGCTCCCAAATGTGGGGGCGTGCTCCGACGTTTCTGCCGGATCGCTGGGGATAGCACTGCTGCGGCCGGCCCTGGTGAATATTTACTTCCTTAGATTTGTACTTGCATTTTCCCCCGTAAGCCGCAAACTTTCCGTCGTATCATGAGCATTCATAGACAGCCTACACCATGACCAAACCCTCCTCCGCCTATCTGCTGCTATGCTTTGGAATGCTGCTGGCGCTGGGCTGCGGCCAAGACCCCCAACGGCATTTGGACCTGGGCCAGTGGTACTACGAGAAGGGGCTGGTGGACGACGCCATCCTGGAGTACAAGGAAGCCCTCCGGGTGGCCCCGGCTGATCCCCGGCGCATGAATCGTGAAGAGGTGGGAATGGTGGCCCGGGCTCACCGGGGATTGGCGATAGCCTATACCAGCAAGCAGTGGTACGAAATGGCCTTAGCGGAAGCCCGCAAGACCTTCGATCTGCATCCCACACCGGAGAACTACGAGCTACAGGAGTTGATTCGCCAGCGAGGCAACTTAGAATCGCTTTCCACCCGGGGCGGCACACAGCCGTTCTGACACGCCATGTTGGCACTGGAGGCGGTGTGGCAAACCTATCCCGGTAACGGCACCAGTATTCTGCGGGACTGTTCCTACTTTTTCAAGCCGACCCAATGCTATGCTATCCAGGGAGAATCCGGCAGTGGCAAGACCACCCTGCTGAAAGCATTCAACAACCTACTGCCCATTGACCGGGGCACTATTTCACTCAGCGGCACGGATATCACCGAATTGCCGCCGGCCAGGTTGCGGCGACGGATCGCCCTGCAATTCCAGAAACCGGCCTTCGTTGGTCCCACGGTGCGTGACAACCTGTCCTTCGCGGCCCATTTGAGCGGCCGTGATGGGCTGGATTTCGCGAGACAATTGGAGCAGGTGCAACTGGACCCCGGTTTGATCGACAGGTCCGTGACCAGCTTGAGCGCCGGCCAGCAGCAGCGGGTGTGCCTGGCCCGTACCCTTATTACCCAGCCGGAAGTCCTGCTGTTGGATGAGCCGACGGCGGCCCTGGACGACGACACCGCCATCAAGGTGCTGGACCTGGTGGCAGACATCAGCCGGGACGAGGGACTGCTCACCATCATGGTCACCCACCGCCGCTCGCACGCCCAGCGGCTGGGGCAGACGATACTGGAACTGGCCCGAGGACAATTGCGCGAGGTGGCCTGATGCACCCCTACTACCTGAGTTTTGGCGATGTGTCCCTGTCGTTGCTGCTCATGGCACTGGCGATCGCGGTAGCCCGGTTCAAGGCGTTGGGGATCGAGAAGAGCCTGGTGTTGGGAACGGTACGCACATTCGTGCAGCTGACGCTGATCGGTTACGCCCTCAATTTCCTGTTTCTGTCCACTTCCCTTTGGGTTTTTGTGGCCGTGGCGCTGGCGATGCTGGCGGTGGCCAGTTGGGAAGCGGTGCGGCGGCAGCAGGTCCGCATACCCCGATTCTACCTGATTACCTTCGTCTCGCTGGCGACGGCTCTGGCAATCAGCACGGCAGTGGTAGTGGCGTTGATCATCCGGCCCGATCCGTGGCACAGCCTGGTGGTGACCATCCCACTCTCGGGCATGGTGTTGGGCAACAGCCTGAACGTGATCTCGCTGTCGGCCAATCGCTTCCTGAGCGAACTGCGGCTGAGGCGGGGTGAGGTGGAGACGGCCCTGTCACTGGCGGCGCCGCCATCTCAGGCCTTGCACCCAGTGTTCAAGAGTGCTGTCTCCAGTGCCCTGATCCCGGCCATCAACGCCTTGATGACGGTGGGGCTGGTGCAGCTGCCAGGGGTGATGACGGGGCAAATCCTGGCCGGCATGCCGCCGATGGAAGCGATCAAAATTCAGATCGTGATCATGATGATGTGGGTTACCACCGGGGTGGTGAGCGGTGTGATCTCCACGACGCTACTCAGCCGCCAATTGGTGAACCGGCGCTGGCAGGTGCGCTGGGAACTGTTGCCGGCGGAATAGCTACGGTCTGGCGCCGTTACCCCGCGATGTCCTCGCCGCCGTCGACCCGGATGACGTTGCCAGTCAGCCAGCTGCTCTCGCTCAGTCCCAGCCGCCGGATGGCCCGGGCCACATCCTGGGGCTCGGTCAGGCGCCCATGAGGGTTGCGCTTCAGGCCCATATCGAGCATAGCCTGGCTGCCGGGTATCTTTCGTAGGGCCGGCGTATCGGTCACCCCGGCCTGGATGGCGTTGGCTGCAATGCCGGCCGGCGCCAGCTCCACGGCTAGCTGCCGGATATACGACTCCAGGGCCGCCTTAGCCCCCGACACCGCCCCGTATTTGGGCCACTGACTATGCCCGCCGGATGACGTCAGAGCGAAAATCTGGCTGCCCCGTTTGAGCAGGCCGGCCCCGAACAGGTCCTGAGCCCAGAAAATAAGGCTGGCGGCCATGACATTCAGCGTGAGTTCCACTTCCGGCTGATCCAACGCTTCCTGAGGATCGGCCGCAATCACCGGTTTCAGTACTCCGAACGCCAGGGAGTGCAGCAGCACCTTCACCCGTCCCTCTTCCCCAAGCAACTCCTGGAGCCGGGAAACCACTTCGCGGCGGGTTTCGGACTTGGCGGCATTATGGTTAAAAAATACTACTTCTACCCCAGTGGCCCGGATCTGCTCGAAGACCGCCTGGACCTGTGGCTGGGTGGCGCGGCGGTCCAGGTGGACACCAGCGATACTTACACCGGCCTTGGCTAACTCAATGGCAGTGGCGGCTCCAAAACCACTGGAGGCACCCAGGATTACAGCCCAGTCCGACATGCTTTGCTCCTCCCCCGTAAATTGCACTGCTGTAGCACTGGTTAATTTAAGTCGCTCAAACGGGTTTGTTCCGGTGCGAAATACCTGACCGCGGCTGGAATAAACACTCCGGCCTGCTCGCGTTATGGCGGAATTGCTCCCAAAATTGCAGCCGGTAATGGACCGGCTAGTGCGCCAACCGGCGGACTGATCCCCCTGCTGTAGCTTGCCCGAGCCCGGTTAGCTACCAATTCCGATCCTTAGCGGCCTAAATTCGGCTCGCCATGGCACTGCAATGCGGCATCATCGGCTTGCCCAACGCCGGCAAGTCCACCATCTTCAACGCCCTCACCGCCGCTCAAGTCCCGGCGGAGAGCTACCCCTTCTGCACAATCGATCCCAACACCGGTGTGGTACCGGTACCCGACAGTCGCCTGGATCAGGTGGCCGTCATTTTCAAGTCGCCCAAACGCACCCCAACGGTGGTGGAGTTTGTGGACATTGCCGGGCTGGTGCGCGGAGCCAGCAAAGGCGAAGGATTGGGCAACAAGTTTCTGGGACGCATTCGGGAGGTGGAGGCGCTGGTGCATGTGGTGCGTTGCTTTGAGGACCCGGACGTGACCCATGTGGAAGGCAGCCTGGACCCGGTGCGCGACGCCGAGCTGGTGACCACCGAACTGCTGCTCAAGGACCTGGAGACCGCCGGCCGCCGCCATCAAAGGGTGCAAAAAAGCGCCCGCACCGGAGACAAGGAAGCCGCCAAGGAAGCGCTGATTTGGGATCAGGTGCTGGAGGGGCTGGATCAGGGCCGCACGGTGCGCAGCCTCAACCTGGACGCAAAGCAGCTGGAGCCGGTGAGGCGGCTGGACCTGCTGACGGAGAAACCGGTGCTGTACGTAGCCAATGTGGACGAGGAGGAGATTCAGCACAGCGACCGGGCCGACGACATTAAGGCGCTTTTCGCCCTGGCTAAGAGCGAAGGCAACCTGTGTATCCGGCTGTGCGGGCGGCTGGAGCATGAGATGTCGCTGCTGGATGCGGACGAGCGGATGGAGTTTATTGACGGCTACAACTTGCCTGAGCCCGGCCTGGACAAACTGGTGCATGCGGCCTACCGGCTGCTGGGCTACCAGACCTTTTTCACCGG
>CBDVAP010000022.1:0-29906 GCA_965372015.1 uncultured bacterium
ACTCAGACATATAGTTCGCGGTTGCCGCCTATGGCGACAAATTGGATCGGAGCCATAGGGAGGCCGTAAAGAACTACCCTGAATCAATAAAAGTCCGGAATTGAGAAGTCGGGACGGTCAGAGAAAAGCGGCTTTTGGGGCGGTTTTATCACCCGCCAGAGGCGAGGTTAGTGGGACTAGCAGAGATATGTTCATTTTCTTTTAGAAAGAAAACGAACCAAAAGAAACTTCGCGAACTATAAACTCGTTCCTGTAAAATAGCGGAACTCAGACATATAGTTCGCGGTTGCCGCCTGGGGCGACAAATTGGATCGGAGACACAGGAAGGTCGTAAATGACCACGCGCTTCTCCATTTTTCGGTTACATAGATTATGAGGTAACGACCCCGCATGGAAATCCCTACGGTTACATCTAATTTGATGCATTGCGCTAGGGTTTAGGTACGGCGGAACCTGTGGGTACTATCAGCCCAAAAGTGGTAAATTTATCAGGTATTGTATTTCTAAACACACCAGCCGGCAATAAGACATTAGCAGGATGATCAGACTAGGGAGCAGGCAAACGCGCCATGTATATTGAAGACCAAGCCGTTGCGCCGGCCACCGATCTGTACGAAGAGATCAAGGCGCTCAAAGAGCAGCGCAATGCCCTGATTCTGGCCCACTACTACCAGGACCCCGACATCCAGGACATGGCCGATTACTTAGGCGACAGTCTGAAGCTGGCCCAGATTGCTTCACAGACCGACGCGGATGTGATCGTGCTGTGTGGCGTGCGCTTCATGGCGGAAACCGCCAAAATCATCAACCCCGGACTGACCGTGCTGCTGCCGGACCTGGAAGCCGGCTGTTCCCTGGCCGAGGGCTGTCCCCCGGAAGCCTTCGCTGAGCACATTGCCCGCTATCCTGACCATGCGGTGGTAACCTATATCAACACCTCGGCGGGAGTCAAGGCCCTCTCCGATATCATCTGCACTTCCTCCAATGCCCCCCGGGTGATCGCCAGTGTGCCGCCGGACCAGCCCATCCTGTTTGCCCCGGACCAACACCTGGGCCGCTATCTTGAACGCCAGACCGGCCGGAAGATGCAGCTCTGGGAGGGTACCTGCGTAGTGCACGAGATCTTCTCCGAGCAGGAAATCATGCGCCTGAAGGGGGAATATCCGCAGGCTTTGCTGCTGGCGCATCCCGAATGCCAGGAAGCGATCCTGCGCCACGCCGACCATATCGGCTCGACCACTTCGATAATCAAGTTCGCCACCGCGCGGAATGGTGGACAATTCATCGTGGCCACAGAGGAGGGGGTGATGCACCAGATGAAAAAGCTGGCCCCCGGTAACCTGTATATCCCGGCGCCCACCAACGACGGCTGCGCTTGTAACCAGTGCCCCTACATGCGAAAAATCACCCTGGAGAAGGTGTATTTGGCCCTGCGGGACTTGCAGCCCGAAATTACATTAGACGAAGACCTGCGTCTGAAGGCCCTGCGTCCACTGGAGCGCATGCTGGCCCTGGGGTAGCCGCAGCCGGCACTTTTCCTGGACCCAAGGTGCGATTTTATCCCGAGCAAATCACTTCATTGCCACCGGAGTGGGTCGCGACCCGGGTGGCGGAGTTTCTGCGCGAGGACCTGCCCGCCGGGGACATCACCTCTGAGTCTATTATCAGCGCCCAACAAGATTTGACGGCCCAAATCCAGGCGGTGGAGTCGATGGTGTTTGCCGGGGCCCAGGTGCTGCCGGCCTGTTTGGGCGGCCAATGCCGGGTGGACCTGAAAGTGGAGGATGGCGCCACCGTGGCGGCGGGAGAGGTGATGGCGATTGTCGCGGGACCCGCGCGGCAAATCCTGGCCCGTGAGCGGGTCACCCTGAACCTGTTGCAGCGGCTGTCGGGGATCGCCACCTTGACCCGCCGGTTCGTGGAGTTGGCCCAGCCCCAGGGCGTTCTGGTGCTGGATACCCGCAAAACCACGCCGGGACTGCGGCTGTTCGAGAAGTACGCTGTCACTGTGGGCGGGGGGCACAACCACCGCCTCGACCTGTCGTCGGGAATCCTGATCAAGGACAACCACCTGCGGTTGGCGGGCGGGATTACCAGCGCCGTGGCGGCTGCCAGGCAGGGCAATGCGGACCGGCCAGTGGAACTGGAAGTGGAGGACCGGGCGCAACTGCTGGAGGGGCTGGGGGCCGGCGCTGATGCTTTCCTGCTGGACAATATGACCCCGGCCCGGGTCGAGGGCCTGGTAGCTGTGGTGCGTGAACATCCCCGGGGGCGGAAAATATTCCTGGAGGCCTCGGGAGGCATTAATCTGGACAACTTTGCGGCCTATGCCCGCACCGGTGTGGATGGCATCTCGGTGGGCGCCCTGACTCACAGTGTGCACAGTATGGACATTCGCCTGGAGATAGCTACTTGAATACCGATGTACTGGTGATAGGCAGTGGCCTGGCCGGACTGGTCAGCGCCCTGTCAGCGGCTGAGAGCGGCTGTGATGTGCTGATGGTTACCAAGACCGGCCGCCTGGCCAGTGGCAATACCGACCATGCTCAGGGAGGGATCGTTTTCAAGGGGCAGGACGACTCGCCCGAGCAACTGATGGCCGACATTATCGAGGCCGGGGCCGGGCATTGCTACCGTCCGGCGGTGGAGCAGCTCTGCCAAAGGGGAGCACCGCTGGTGCAGGAACTGCTGATAGAGCGCTACCAGGTAGCCTTCTCCTCTGATGAAACGGGGGATGAGTACCATCGAACGGCTGAGGCGGCCCACTCGGTGCCCCGCATTCTGCACGCCAAGGACCAGACCGGACAGGCCATTGCAACAGCCCTGGTGGCGGCGGTGGAAAAGCAGCCAAAGATTAAAACGCTTACGGCCCGCAGCGCCATCGAACTGCTCACCAGCAGTCACCACAGCAGCGACCTGCAGGATACTTACGGCAACCCAGCCTGCTTCGGGGCCTACCTTTATAATGTGGAAACCGGGACAGTGGAACCGGTATTCGCCCGGCGCACGATCCTGGCCACGGGGGGGCTGGGGCAGTTATACCTGCACACTACCAACCCGTTGGAGGCCCGGGGGGACGGCATCGCCATGGCCTGGCGGGCCGGGGCGCGCTGCACCAATCTGCATTACATCCAGTTCCATCCCACGGCCCTGTACCACGAAAGCGGCCGGTTCCTGATATCCGAAGCGTTGCGTGGTGAGGGGGCGCTGCTGGTGGACGCGGGCGGCCGGCAGTTCATGCAAAAGTACCATCCGGACGGCAATCTGGCCCCGCGCGACGTGGTGGCCCGGGGAATCCATCAGACCATGATCGAGCAGAAGATCCCTTGCGTCTACCTGGATATAACCGGTAAATCCGCCGGCTGGGTGGAGGAGCGCTTCCCGGGAATCTATGCCCGCTGCCGGTCTATTGGCCTCGATATCGCCAGCGACCCTATCCCGGTGGTGCCGGCGGCGCACTATAGCTGCGGCGGGGTGGCGGTGGACCTGGAGGGGCGCACCAGCATCGATAATCTGCTGGCGGTGGGCGAGGTGTCCTGTACCGGTGCCCATGGGGCCAACCGCCTGGCCAGCACATCGCTACTGGAGTGCTTGGTGTGGGGCCGGGCGGCCGGAGAGCTGGCCGGTCGCGAGTGTGGTGAAACAACGCCGACGGCGCCGCCCGAAATCGGCGATTGGGAATATGAGCACGAGGAAATCGATCTGGCCTTGATAGCCCAGGACTGGGAGACCATCCGCCATATCATGTGGAATTACGTGGGGCTGGTGCGTACACCCAAGCGATTGCACCGGGCCCGCACCATGCTCCGGCAGTTGCAGATGGAGGTGGAGGACTTCTACCGGTCGGCTATCCTGTCCGACGATATTATCGGCCTGCGCAACGGCCTGCAGACCGCCCTGGCGGTATTGTTCGCAGCCAGCGAAGCCCGGGAGAGCCGCGGCTGCCACTATGTTACCAATGACGGTGAAGTATGATGGCGGCCTCACAGGCGAGGGACCGGCATTCACCCCGGCAGACGGGATGATTATTGCGCTGATCGGCCCCGGCCGGGTGGGGCGGCCACTGTCACAGGCCCTGGCGGACGCCGGTCACCAGGTCAAAGTGCTGGGCCGCGCCGAGACTGCGGCTGGGGAGCATCATGAGCTGGGCGACGCCGACCTGGCCTTCTTGAGTGTCCCCGATCAGGTGGTGGCTGAATTAGCGGGTCAGGTAGTGACATACCCCCGGCTGGGACTGGTGCATTGCTCTGGGCAACTACCCAATAGTAATATCGGCCCACAGGTGGCCATGTTTCATCCGCTAATGAGTTTTGGGGGTGCTGAAAGCGGGGCGATTTTCAAAGGCTGTCCGGTGGGAATCAGCGGACCGGACCAGATCAGGGCGGCGCTCGTCAGCCTGGCGGAGCAGCTGGGAGCCCGGCCGTTTATCCTGGATGAGGGGGCTAAAGGCAGCTATCACTTAGCCGCCATGTTTGCCTCGGTGTTTCCTTATATTCTGCTGTTGCAGGCTAGGGAACTGGCTGAAAAATCAGGGATTGCACCCGGCGACGCGAGCAGAATTTTCGGACCGATCTTCCGGCGGGCGGCCCAACACCTGGAGGGAAGCGATTCCCGGCAGGGGCTTACCGGCCCGGTATCGAGGGGCGATGCGCAAACTGTCCGCCGGCACCTGGAATTGTTGGCCGGTGACCCGGACCGGGCGGGACTCTATCGCCACCTGACCCGGCTCAGCCTGCGGTATGCCCGGTTGGACCCCGGCGCACGGGAATCGCTCGAGCAGGCGCTGCAAACCTGAACCGGGCTGATGGGTGAGCATTAGCCAATCGACCAAAGTGGAAACCACATGAACACCACCATTAAGTATTTCCATGAATCCAGGCCCAGCGGTGAACCGATTGTAATGGTCACGGCCTACGACTACACCATGGCGGCACTGGCCGAAGCGGCCGGCATCGGGGCGCTACTGGTGGGTGATTCCCTGGGGATGGTGGTCCAGGGGAAGGCCACTACCCTGCCGGTCACCCTCGAGGAGATCATCTACCATACTGGCATGGTGGTGCGCGGAGCACCCAACTCGTTTGTGCTGGCCGATATGCCGTTCATGTCCTACCAGGCCTCGGTGGAGACGGCCCTGCAGGCCTGCGGCCGGGTGATGAAGGAGGCCCTGGCCCACGGTGTGAAACTGGAGGGCGGCGAGGAGATTTGCCCCCAGATCAAGGCCTTGGTGGCCATCGGAGTTCCCGTCATGGGGCACATCGGTCTGCAGCCGCAGTCGGTGCACCTTTACGGGGGATTCGGCAAGCGGGGCAAAACCCAACAGGAGCGCGAGCGGCTGCTAAACTCTGCCCGGCTGGTGGAAGAAGCCGGCGCTTTCGCCATGGTGCTGGAGAACATTTCTCATTCGCTGGCCGAGGAGATCACGGCGGCGGTGCAGGTTCCCACCATCGGGATTGGCGCCGGTCCGGCCTGCTCCGGGCAGATCCAGGTGTTCCACGACCTGCTGGGACTGCAACCAGATTACCAGCCGCGCCACTCCAAACGCTACGCCGCCATCGGTGAGTCGATTATCACCGCGCTTACCACCTACGCCGCCGAAGTCCGCCAGGGCCAGTTTCTCTCTAAATGAAGGTCCTGGAAACGGTGGCAGCCGTCCGCGCATTCAGGCGGTCGGCCCCGGGCAGTCTGGGTCTGGTACCCACTATGGGGGGCCTGCACGCGGGGCATCGGTCACTGGTACGCCTGGCTCAGCGTTGCGACAACGTGCTGGTCTCAATCTATGTGAATCCCACCCAGTTCAGTTCCCCGGCGGATCACCAAACCTACCCCCAGGCGCTGGAAGCCGACCTGGCAATGCTCCAATCGATGGATGTGGCGGCCGTGTTCCAGCCCAGTGACCGGGTCATGTATCCGGAAGGGCTTGTTACCACCGTCAAGGTGGCGGGACTCACCGAGAACTGGGAGGGCGCCTGCCGCCCCGGCCATTTCGACGGGGTAGCCACGGTGGTGGCCAATTTGCTGAACATCACCACCCCGGACCTGGCCTGCTTTGGCGAAAAGGATTACCAGCAGCTGTTGGTGGTGCGGCGGCTGGTGCGTGATCTGGATATGGCGGTTGAGATTGTCGCCGGTCCAACGGTTCGGGAGGCGGACGGCCTGGCCTTGTCCAGCCGCAACACCCTGCTCTCACCGTCCCAGCGTTCCCGGGCCCCTCATCTGAAGCAGGCCCTGGATAATGCCGCCCGGTCTATCGGCCAGGGGCGGCCGGCGCCGCAGGTGTTGGAGGAAGAGGTTGCAGCGCTCACCGGCCGGGGCTTTAAGGTGGACTACCTGGCCCTGGTAGATGGGAGCACCCTGGAGGCCCTCTCCGATCCCAAACCGGAAGCACGCCTGTTAGTGGCTGCTCATTTGGGAGCTGTCCGGTTGATCGACAACCTAGCACTTTAGTTCTTAACAGCGGTTACCGAGAGTGGCAGGGCCTTTCCGCCCCGCCGGTGCATGACAATCTCGGCCAGAATGCTCAGGGCGATTTCCGGCGCAGCTGTGGCCCCCAGGTCAAGCCCCGCCGGTGCCCGCAGCCTCTTTAGGTCTTTTGCCGGTAGGCCATTATCTACCAGAAACTTCTTCACCAACCCGGTCCGTTTGCGGCTGGCCACCAGGGCCACATAAGGTACGCCGCTCTGCAGGGCTTGAAGGGCGAAAAGGCCTTCATCAGGGTGGTGTGACGCCAGGACAACATACTGCGGCCGGGGGTCCAAGGTAACGAGGTCGAGCGGGCCGGTGGCGACGTGATCGGCAGCCGGGTAATCCGCCTGATGATCCGTATCGGTCTGCACGGTGACGTTGAAATCGAGCAGCTGGCCCAGTTCGGCCAGCACCTCAACCAGCCGGCCGCTACCGATGATCAGCAGTTGCGGCCGGGCGGGTAACGGTTCCACGAGCACGGTCATTTTTCCTCCACAAGGTACGCTATAAAGCGGGTCCTCTCCATCCAAATCTACCAGCAGTTTTTTAATCTGGCCGCTTTGCAATGCTTCGACGGCCGCCGCGCCGGTCTCACGCTCCACGCAACCACCACCGATCCAGCCACTCAGTCGCCGGCCGGCGGGAGAGAACAGGGCCTTGTCCCCCAGGCGGCCCGAGGTGGAACCGGTTACATCCACCACTGTTGCCAGAGCGCAAGGGACGTTGTCGCTCCTCAGCCGAGCCAGCAGCTGGTAAAACTGTAGGTTGGCAGGCATTGTTTACACGTTTTTCTTCAGTTGTAGATCGGCATAGTCCTGATCGGTATCGCAATCCACCAGCACGGCCCGGGACTTCACCGGCAGTGCCATTGATTCCGCGGCATGGCGGCGCAACACCCCCTGGGCGCCCCGGTCACCCTTCAAGGCTAAAATCTCCTTGAAGAAGCGCCGGGGAAAGAGCACCGGGTTGCCCTGCTGGCCACGGTAGGCAGGATAGACAATGGCCTCGCCACCCTGCCTGGTGAACTGTTCCCGGAGGTCCACCAGGGTTTGATCGCTGACCAGGGGCATGTCCGCCAGAACGAACAGGGCTCCGGCCGTCTCAGCCGGTAGCGCCCTAAGCCCGCACTTAAGCGAACTTGCCATCCCTCGCCGCCAACGACGGTTAGCCACCACCTGCACCGGACGGCCGTCCAGGGCCTCCATTATGGCGGACCCGTGGAAGCCGGTGACCACCACCACCGGACTGTAGCCGGCGGCCAGGACATGGTCCACCACCACAGCGATCATCGGTCGGCCTTGCAGGGGCAGCAGCAGTTTATGGCCCGCTTGCATGCGGGTGGACCCGCCGGCGGCCAGGACCACGGCTGCGACGCGATTGACGCTGTCATCGAGGCTGGACACAGTGCCTCCCGCACCCGGACTACGACCGGCGCAAGTCCTGCGGTTGAATGGGCAGCCGCCGGATACGCTGGCCGGTGGCGGCGAAAATAGCGTTGCACAGGGCCGGGACTTCGCTGGGGTTGACCACCCGGCCGTTGATTACGAGATTGAGCACCGCCATATCTACCTCCTGCTTATCGATTGGACTGGTGGCAGGGTAGCCGGATAATGCCAAACGATGGCCCCACCCGCCGGATGTTTCGGCCCAGATCCGGTACATTAATATCACCGGCCTATAGCCACCGGACCGCTAATCGGTGGTGAATGGCAGTCAGGCCGGGGGCATCTTTTTTCTCAGCCAACTGTAATTTTACGTATACGCCCTTTGCTTTCCCAAGGGAATATACCCTAAATTAAGGGTTGTCGGGATGTCAATTCTACTGCTGACCAAAGATCGGGATGGATACCAGAGTTGGTGACGGGCAGGGTATTCGCCGGAGTTCAAGCTTTCGGAGGAGCCGGGTTCTCAGCGGATCATTTAAAATTTGTATTTTTTCAGTTGCCGAGTTAAATTTTCTTTATTGAGCGCTTACATTAGGCCTTAATCAATAATTTTTTTTAACGGATCAGCGTGGAAATCTCATTTGGGGCGATTGAACACCGCGAAACTTTTGATCCGATGAGTGCCGGTTGGACAGCCCATAATTGAAATAGGAGAATCGATTACTATGGAGAGTATCATGGATGACGAAAAACGGCAGTTTGACACCAAGACCGCTTTACGCCTGCTATCCTCTAAAGAAGCCGGCATCGCGCTGGTCCCGATGGCGGAGATGGAGCAGCCCCAGGCCACCCTGTTCTGGGCCGCGATTTTCTTCGGCATTTTCACCGCAATTTTCGGTTCGTTGGTATCCCTGTTGACCACGGCCTACAGTAATACTCCGGTCATCTATATTCTGGGATTGTTCCTGATCTCTTATCTCGGTTTTTTCCTGGTGTTCACCATCCGTGGGTTTGCCAAGAAGAAGAAAATCAGACGTCAGTCGCTCGATACTGATTTTACCGGCGAAGACTCCCTCGCCCGCCGGGTAGGCACCATTGAGCGGCGGATTTTCCTGGAGAAAATCCACCAGGACCTGGGTCAGTTCGTTTTTGACAAAGCCCGCACTATCTCGTTCGATGAATTCAATAAGATCGTTGACGATCTGATGGCCTTCGAAGGAGAAGACCCCCGTCGGCAGAAGTTCAACCAACGCCTGCTGGGCGAAGGGCTGATCACTATCGATAAAAGCGACTCCAACCACTGGACGGTATCATTCGATCCTGAGCTGATCCTGGCCGTTTGACCGCCCCGGCGGCGCTTTCGTTAACTACTGGTCCTGCTTGACCGCGGGGGCCGTAGCGCATTCCACCAGGAATCGCCTGCCCTAACCTCCCACTGATAGAGTTTAGCGCTACGCAGACGTCCGGGCCGTAAGGGCTTGGTGCGGCTATTGGCGGCGGATCACGGGGCTGGTCAACGTTCCCGGGAGCGCAAATGCTTGATGATTGCGGCTATGATGCTCACCGCAATCTCGGGGACCGTCTCCGACTGTATGGCCAGCCCTACTGGCGCCTGCACCTGTGCCAGACGCTTGCGGCTGTATCCCTGCTCCTGGAGTTTGTCGGCCAACAGGCGCCACTTCACCTTGCTGCTGATCAGGCCCAGGTAGCTCCATTCCCGGCCTAGCAGCGCCTGGAGCAGAACCAGGTCGTGGCGGTGTTCACGCACCAGCACCAGCACTAGGTCACCCGGGGCGATAGCGGCCTCGGCCACCGCTTCCGCCGGTTCCAGGTTGGAAATAGCCAGGGCGGTGGGAAACCGGTTGTGGTTAGCCAGTTCCCGGCGGTCATCGTATATTTTCACTCCCAGCTCAATAAAATCGGCCAGCGGGGCCACCGCGTGAGCCACATGTCCCGCCCCGAAGATATGTAGTATCACAGGCGGCGGCAGGCAGCGCACCAGGTAAAAGTCGTCCGGTGTGTCCAGGCTGCGGGATCGGCCGCGCCGCCGGGCTGTTTCCACCGCTGCCAAGACGGTGGCAGGCAGCGCCTGGAGGGACCGCTCGACCGCCAGATAATGCCGGACGGACCGGACTGGCGACTTGGTGACCTGGGTGATCACTACTATCGGCTCACCGGTTGGTCGCGGCGTCCCCAGCGTCTGCCAGAGAGACTGAATTTCCACAGTAAGCGGTTCGACCAGAACTTGTACCTGCCCGCCGCAGATGCCACCGGGAGCGGCGGCATCGGTCTGGTTCAGTTGGTAGCGCTCGAATTGCGGCTCACCATCCTCCAGTACCTGGTGGGCCGCCTTGATGACAGCATACTCCAGGCTGCCGCCGCCAATAGTGCCCACTGGACGACCCTGCTGTGGTACCAGCATCAGCGGGTAATCCTTGCGGGGCACTGAGCCTTTCCAGGACAGCACCGAGCAGAGGGCGGCGCGCTGGGTAAGGTCGAAGGTAGTCAGCGCCCGGTATACCGGCTGGTCCATGCCTACCTCACCCTGCCGGATATAGAAACCTGTTCAGGCACCCGGCTGGAGTTCCCATTGCAAATGCACCAATATAGCCTCCAAAACAGCGCGGCTCACCGCCCGGGCCTTGTCTGAAACGGTACGGTAATCCACCGTAGCGCCCCGGGGATCGATGTCGGCGATTTTCAGCCCCCTGGGTATGGGTACCCGCGGCGAGAGCAGTCCCCGGACCAGTCCGGCTATGGGCGTTACGATTTCGTGGCTGTCGATGGTCCCCAACCGCTGCCCCGGCTCCACCAGCGCGCCAAAATCCACAGCCCACTTCAAAGTACCCTCGGTTGGGGCGTAAATCACCCGGCGGGCCGTTTCGCCCCCCAATTTGCCGGGAATGCCGGTATCCGGTTGGGCGCTCCCGGACCAGATCACCCGGGCCAGATTGTGGCCGCGCTTAGTCTCCACCACGGCCCCGCAATTGTCCCCGGCGGTGAAACCTGGTCCCAGTCCGATGACAAACGGCGACTTGCCGGGGCCGCTGCCGGAGCCTTTGAGCATCCGGGCGTCAACTGCTACCTGGGGGGCCAGCCGTTGGGCGATGAGCAGTGAATCTTCCAGGACCGGTATCCGGCCGGCTGAAATCACCTGGGGCATGTTTTCCACCGTGGCCCGCACCCCCTGGATATCCTCGACTATGGCGGTACCCTCTAAAATGGCGTCGCTGAAGGTCACGGTGCGGCGGATGGCCAGCGGCAGGGGCAGCTCACTCAAAAAGACAGCGATGCCCACCCGCCGCAGGGTCAGGGCGGCGGCGCTGCCCAGTTCCCCGGCCCCCCGCACCCACACCAGGAGCGATTCAAACATGGTTAGCGCTCCGCTGCCGGTGGCGACCGGTGCAGCGGGTGGGGCCGGTGAATGCTCATGTGTACTGGAAGTATTTGGCGGCATGTATCGTGCTGGAATTTAGGACGGAATGGGGGCGCCGGGAGCCGGAGCGAACCGGTCCGGCTAAAGACGCTGGAGCTCCCCCTGCCTGAGGCTGCCCCAGAAGGTGGGGCCCCCGGAGCGGGCCTTGATAGCTCGGGCCAATCGCCGGGCCTGCTGGGGCCAGCGGTCGGCCTGGTTGATAAAGTAAATCACCGGCTGGTCGCCGGGGATCTTGGCCCGGTAGCCGCGGCTGGAAGTCACTACTTCAGCGATGAAATCGGCCTCTAATTGGAAATCTGAGGACACACTCCACAGGGACTGGAACAGCTCGGGGCGATGGACCAGGCCTTGCTCAAGGGTGGTATCCACCACGGCGGCACCCACCACCACCACCACCTGCGTGGCGCAGTCCGGCACAGCGGGGTCGTGCATTGTATGCGCCTTTAAGGGTAACTTCCGCGCTCCGTCGCACTCCACCAACGCCAGGCTGGAGCGGGCCAGCAGGGTCGCCAGCAGTTGGGGCGAGATGCCCAGCAGCTTGTCCTTTTCAGCCTGGGTAGACATGACGAATAAGGGATTGGTCTGCTCGAAAGGCAGCCGGGGGGAATCGCCCAGGCCGTGCAGCAGTAGTGGCGGTGGTTGGATATGTACCGATGACCTGGTCAGTGAGGTTAGCAGCACCCGGGGATGGTGGCCCGCCAGTTCCGCGCCCAGGCGCAACAGCAGGCCGGTCTTGCCGCCCCCGCCCAAAATAGCCACGCAAGCCCTTTCCAGGTCCTGGGGATCAGCGGCCAACATGGCATAAAAATCCATCCCGCTACACTTCATTACGCGGGACAAGTTGTGTCGGCGGTTCAATGGAGCCTGTCCCGCGTTGCGCAGCCTAGCGGAGATCCGAGCCGCTGAAAAGTCCCGGAAAACCGGGGCTTTTTGGTTTCTGGTTTCGAGTTTCTGGTTCCGTAGCCAACCCCGCCGTCGGCGGGATTCCATCCAATATCGAGTATCGAGCTCACTGCAGCAGCATCCTTTTTGGTAGACCGAAGTATTCCACAATCTTCTCAATTCATGATTAACTCTATTCTTCCGGGATTTCCAATTTGAACTGAGATTGACTCTTCCTCGCTCGCACTATCTTTGGGTTTGTCGGTCCATCGTCGATCCAACCTCGAATCTTCTTCTCTACTGCTGAATCTATTTCGCACCCAAGGATCATGCGGGTTAGTGCGGCAGGATTAAATTGATTCCACCCATTAGCCAGGTTAGCAATGGGATCAACAATGACTCGCCACTCACTTTCATATTCCCAATGGTCTGATTTGGTTAAAAATAGGAAGTTGTACAGATCTTCTTGTAATCCTGTGAACATGTTCTTAGAAGGATAATCGGGAACATAGTTTACACATTCCGGCTTTGGCGGTTTCTTGTACTTGCCTTCATGAAAGATTGTTTCCCGGTCAAATTCCATGCAGTAACCTCGATGGCCATCAGCGTAATGCGCCCACATCAATAGGTCGCGGTTGATCTCACTCATACAAAGTATCCCAGCATCCTTCTTTACAAATTGCATCATGTTACGGATCATATTTGTAATTTCCTTCTCGGACTTATCTTTAAATAAGGTGTTAGCACGTCGCGAAGCATAATCGGGCGTAATAGGGATATCCTGGTAAGCATACAACTTCTCTATGAATTTTACTTTATCGCTGAATGTGCCGTGATCTAAAAATGTAACCTCTACATCATATGGATCATTGAAATTTGAGGGGTGTGGGATATACAGATCACCTTTCAGGAAGAGGTGCGCAGTACGATCCTCATGATTTGAGTCTAGCGAGCCGTAGCGGTATAGGTGATCCGGCAAAGTGTGCTTTGGTAGATTCATCGGTTTCCTCCTATCGTGGATTGCAAGTCTCAGATCTCATACCGCTCCGGCCACGCCGTGATATCGAGTATGAACAAAAGTCCGATTAAAGTGGACCGTTTTCAATCTAGCGGTTGGTTCTTGGGTCTGATTACCCCCTCACTCTGTAGCCTACCTATGAGCCTAGTTGCTCGTGCATATCCAATTCTTAGGCTCATTTGTAGATTTGATGTTGTTACGCCTTGATTACGCAGTGCGATCTCCAAAGCTTCCTCATAAAGATCATCATTATATGCAGTTAACTCTGTGTCCAAATCCGATCTATCATCGATTGCCTCAGATTGCCTAGACTGCTGTTCCTCCAGCCACTCATCCCTCTGGTTTTGGAATTCGATTTCTTCGTTTAATTTTGTTTTCCTTACCAAATTGAATTCATCAAGTCTGACGTAGTCATCAGATAAAACTGCCTCGTATAGTAATTTGAACTCCATCGGTGAATCGACGTCGTAGCTCTCCGCCCTAACCTTTCCCTCCCTGTTGATTGTAATCATATCGGTATAAACAGAAATGTTTATCAATTTGGATAGATCGGTTATTCGCGTTGCAAGTTGCCCAACAAAGATTAATCTTCTTGTTGTGAGAAGCAGCCTGCCGTGATCAATGCGTGCAAGCGACGAGACACCCTGTGAGCGTCCAGCACGAAAATAAACTCCTTTTATAACTCGAACCGAGGCTCCCCCATAGTAACTTTTCTTTCGCTCTTCATATAATGTGACGGCGTTAAGAAAAACTATGTACTCTCCATCTTTAAGATTGACTATACCTTGTGGAGGCATTATGGATAGGAGGCCCTTATCCAAATCCTGTTTTAGAAATTCTATATTTTGGCGACTAAGATCATCTAACAATTCTCCCGAGTTATCATTTGATGCAGGTCTCGATTTCCTCTCAAAGACCATTAGATAAACGACTACTACCGTTATGAGAATGATCACCAAAAACATTTCCATTGGTACTCTCCTGTAGAATCGGTTCAAATCCCTGTTGGACATCTAAGGCTTAAAACTAAGAGATACCGTCCTCGATTCCAAGGCTTATCTCACGGAATCCCGCCAACACCGCCAACGGGGGGGCCACATCTGAACTATGCCCTAAAAAAGACCTAAACTTGGCACCACTGGTCACCGTTGGGCAAAATCTTGCCCCGTTTTCCCGGCTCAATAACAAACTCGCTGACCGGCAGGATAAGCGGTGCATCCCTTACCTGGCGGGATTATATTTAGTATTGCCATACAATAACTATATAGGATCAGGCCAGCAATCCGAAGTCATCGGAAGATTAAACTGAGCTACTTGGGACGTTCAATCAAGCGTCCGGATGCGCCGGGCAAAGTGACCGGAGGGACGCCCTATACTCCCGACCTGGTGCTGCCGGGCATGGTCCACGCATACCCTATTTTCTCCCAGGTACCCTTCGGCCGGGTAACCGCGATTGATCTGGAGCCGCTTAAAGAGGCATCCGGTTTTGTGGCAGTAGTCCTGGCGGCGGATATCCCTGGTGAGAACCAGGTAGGGGTGATTATAAAGGACCAGCCGTTGCTGGCGGGTGAAGTGGTCAGGTATGTGGGTGATACCATCGGCCTGGTGGTGGCGGAGACGGCCGCCGCCGCCCATGCTTTGGCGGAACAGGTCCCGGTGCAATACGACGAATACGAGCCGGTGCTCTCTTTAGAGGCCGGGCGGGCGGGCCGCGGTCGCCGGTTGCATGAGTCCAACGTGGCCTGCAGCCACCGCACTGTCAGCGGGGACATAGAGGCCGGATTCGCCGGCTCCGATCTGGTGGTGGAAGGTACTTTCTCTACACCCTATCAGGAGCATTTTTACCTGGAGCCCCAGGCCTGTCTGGCGGTCCCCGAGCCGGAGGGGGGTATTACTATCCACGGGTCGCTGCAGTGCCCCTATTACGTGCAGCAGGCGGTGGCCGGCGCGTTGGGTATAGCGCTGGACCGGGTGCGGGTGGTGGCCGCTCCCATCGGGGGGGCCTTTGGTGGCAAGGAGGACGTCCCCTCGGAGATTTGCGCCCGGGCGGCGGTGGCGGCCCGGCTGGTGGGGCGGCCCGTGAAGCTAATCTATGACCGCCGCGACGACGTGCAGCTGACCAGCAAGCGTCATCCTTTTGAGATGCACTATAAGGTGGGCGTCGACCGTGAGGGACGGCTGTTCGCGGCCGACGTGCTGCTGGAGTGCAACGCCGGGGCCTACGCCACTTTGTCGCCGGTGGTGTCCTACCGGGCCGTCATGCAGTCCCTGGGGCCTTACCGGGTGGAGAACGTCAGGGTGGTTTCCCGGGCCTACTACACCAATCTGCCGCCGGCGGGGGCCTTCCGGGGATTTGGCTCACCTCAGGTGGCCTTCGGGCATGAACGGATCATGGAGCACGTTGCGGCGGAGCTGGGCCTTGATCCGCTGGAGCTGCGCCAAAGAAACCTGCTACGGCCGGGTGACATGACCTTCACCGGGCAACGCCTGGACAATTGCGCCGGGGCCGAGAAAACCCTTACCAAGGCGCTGTCGGCCTCCGGCTGGGATAAACGCGCGCCTGATAGCACCGGCCGTTATCGCGAGGGCTGGGGGGTGGCAACTTGTCTATATGGCAACGGGTTGGGCGCCGCCGGCTGGCGTCTGGATGGCGCCGGAGTCCGGTTACAGCTGCATAGGGACGGCTCGCTGGAGGTGGCCTATGGCCTGACGGAAATGGGGCAGGGGGCCATCACGGTGGTGGCCCAGATGGCGGCCGAGGCCTTGGGGGTGGACGTGAGCCGGGTGAGGGTGCTACCCACCGATACCGGCAATGTCCCCGACAGCGGTCCCTCGGTTGCCAGCCGCAACGTGGTGCTCACCGGCAACGCCATTCGGGCCGCCGCTGACGACTTGCGTAGCGAGATGACGGTTGCCGCAGCTGAGTTGCTAAAGTGTTCTGAGGACCAGGTTGAAATTTCCGGCGGCCGGATCCGGGACCGGCGCTCGAGGAAGGCCGTGCCGCTGGCTGAGCTCGCCGAGCAGATGTTCGTCACCAATAGGCCCATGAGCGCCCGGGGCTGGTGGCACGCGCCACCCCTGGATTTCGACGCCGACCGGGGGCAGGGGGAGGCCTATTTCGCCTATTCCTTCGCCACCCATATTGCCCGGGTTAAAGTGGATACCCTGACCGGCCGGGTGGAGGTGGCTAAGCTGTGGGCGGCCCACGATCTGGGTAAGGCGATCAACGTGGCCGGGATAGAGGGCCAGGTGGAAGGGGCCGTTTCACAGGCCATCGGCTGGGCGTTGACCGAGGATTTGCGCCTGGATCATGGCCGGGTGGAGACGCTCAACCTGTCTACCTACTTATTGCCCACCATCAAAGATATGGCTGCGGTGGAAACCATTATTATCGAAGAGCCTGAACCGCTGGGACCCTGGGGGGCCAGGGGCATCGGCGAACCGGCCATTATCCCGGCGGCGGCGGCCATTGCCAATGCGGTCAGCGATGCGCTGGGAGCGCCCGTTGACCAGCTGCCCATCACACCCGAAAAGGTGTTGGCGTTGCTCGATAAGGCTGAGGCCGGCGGTCCGCAAACTAGTACTATAGTGAGAGGCGCACATGGGTAAGTCCGACGCGGAACACCGTATGTTACTACTGGGAGGCCGGATAATAGCACCCGGTGAAGACCAACAATTCACACCTGAGGGCTACATCGAGGTAACCGGCGGGATCATAACGGCCGTGGGCCCCGGCGACCCACCAGCGGCGGAGGTCGACGAATTAGTGGACCTTTCGGGAATGACTATCCTGCCGGGGATGATCAATGCCCATACTCACATGTATTCGGCCCTGGCGTTGGGCCTGCCGCCGCCGGAGCAAGCCCCCGGCAATTTCCGGGAAATCCTGGAGCAGGTGTGGTGGCGGCTGGACCGAGCCCTGGACGCCGAGTCCACCCGCTCTTCCTTCGAAGTGGGTCTGATAGACTCGTTACGGGCGGGGGTCACCACCGTCATCGACCACCACTCCAGCCCCAGTTTCGTGGGCGGCTCCCTGGACCAACTGGCCGAGGTGGCCGGGGGGCTGGGGCTGAATGTGGCGCTGGCCTTCGAGGCGACCGACCGCAATGGCGAGGAGGCTTTTGAGGCGGCGCTGGAAGAGAACCTGGCGGCCCGGCGGAAGTTCGCCAACGACCCCTATGTCCTGCCGCTGCT
Organism: uncultured bacterium; assembly: GCA_965372015.1. GTDB lineage: Bacteria > Fidelibacterota > Marinisomatia > SCGC-AAA003-L08 > TS1B11 > JACZSB01. Next base: position 17,378 of record CBDVAP010000022.1, read on the forward strand.
GGGGTTGCACGCTTCGTTTACCCTCTCGGACAAGTCGCTCAAAAAGGTGCGCGAAGTTTTGGATCAGGAGCCGGGCTGGGGCGTGCATGTTCACCTGGCGGAGGACCGGGCCGACCAGGCTGACGCTGAGGAGCGGGGCTACCCGTCGGTGGTGCAGCGCCTGGCCCACTTCGGGCTGCTTGGTAAGCACAGCCTGCTGGCCCATGGACTGCACCTGCAACCCGGTGACTTGGATGTGCTGGCACGGGAGCGGGCCATGCTGGCTCATAACCCCACTTCCAACGCCAATAACCGGGTGGGGCTGCTGGCGGCTGAGACTATCCAGCGGCTGCTGTCCGGGCTGGGCACTGACGGCATGCAGGCCAATATGCTGGCCGAGGCCAAGGAGGGGGCCTTAATCCGCAGCTCACACCAGGGGGGCGGAGAAACCGGTGTCGATTACCTGGGGCTGCTGTTCTACAATAATGCGGAGTTGGCGACCAGATTGTTCGGGAGACCGCTGGGGCGGCTCAGTCCCGGCCACCAGGCCGACCTGGCGATCTACGACTACCATCCCCGCACTGCAATCACCGCCGACAATTGGGCGGCCCACCTGCTGTTTGGCCTGGGCCTGCCGCGAGAGGTCATGGTCCAGGGGTGCTTTCGGCTTTATGATGGGGAGTTGGTGGAAACCAATGAGTCTGAAATCCGGCAGCGGGCCCGGAAACAGTCGGCGCGGCTGTGGCGGAAGATGCAGGCGCTATAAGATATTAATAGGAGTCCATGTATGAGTGTTGATTTCAAGCCTATCCTGAAGGCCGCGGAGGAAGGCCTGCCCGAACTGAGCCGCTTTTTACGGGATATTATTGCTATCCCCAGCCTGAGTTCACAGGAGGGGGCGGTAATCGAGCGGATCGGGGCGGAGATGGAGCGGCTGGGCTACGACCGGGTGGAAACCGACCCCATGGGGAACCTGCTGGGCACCATCGGCAGCGGTAAGCACCTGATCGCTATCGACGGCCACGTGGACACCGTGGAGGTGGGCGATCCCGGGCAGTGGGAATTCGACCCCTTCAAAGGTTACGAGGACGATGAGACCATCGGGGGGCGGGGGGCTTCCGACCAGAAAGGCGGCGTGGCGGCCATGGTCCATGCCGGGGGGCTGATCAAACGGCTGGGCCTGGAGGATGACTTTACGCTGGTAGTCACGGCCACCGTTCAGGAGGAGGATTGCGACGGGCTGTGCTGGGATTACCTGGTCAAGGAGCGGGGCTTGCGCCCGGAGCTCGTGGTTCTCACCGAACCCACCAACGGCACTATCTGCCGCGGACAGCGGGGTCGCCTGGAGGCCAAGATCACTACCCAGGGCGTGAGCGCCCACGGCTCGGCGCCGGAACGGGGCGATAACGCAATTTATAAAATGGCGCCGATCATTACTCAACTGGAGCAGCTCAACACGGCGCTGGAGCCCCAGGAGCCGTTCGGTAAGGGCAGCCTGACCGTCTCGGAGGTTTTCACCCGGGCACCTTCGCGCTGTGCCGTGGCCGATGGCTGCACTGTCTCGGTGGACCGCCGCCTGACCAGTGGTGAAACGGCCGAGTCGACCCTGGCGGAAATCCGGGAACTGCCGGCGGCGCGACAGGCCGATGCCCAGGTGGTGCTCTATCGCTATGCCGTGCCTTCGTATAAGGGGCTGACCTATCCCGGCGACGCCTACTTCCCTACCTGGCTGATCGCCAAGGACCATCCCGCTACTCAAACCCTGGCGGCCGCCCATCGGGGGCTGCTGGGCCGCGAGGCGGAGGTAGGCCACTGGATATTCTCCACCAACGGGGTATCAATCATGGGGCGGCATAACATCCCGGCCATCGGTTTCGGTCCGGGCCGTGAGGATCAGGCCCACGCCCCCAGCGAACGCACCTGGAAGCGGGATCTGGTGACGGCCGCCGCGGTCTACGCCGCCCTGCCCCTGGTGTATGTGCGGGAGTTTGCCGGCAAGATGCCGGAGACTACACCCAACCTGGCCGGTTGAGCTCGAGAAGAAGTGGCAGTAGGCAGTGGCAGTGGCAGTGGCAGTATCAGTGGCAGTGGCAGTGGCAGTTATGAGAACAATATAATCACGAATTTGATACTCGATACTGGATGGTGGCCCGACAGCGGCGGGGTTGGATTCCAGTAGCAACGGACGACGGACCACGGACAACTGACAACTCGAAACTCGTAAGAAGTATGGAACAAAAAATGCCAGCAAATGAACCACTGACCGATGAATTGCGGGGCCGGCACTTTATAACCCTGCAAGACTGGAGCCGGGAGGAGATCGATCTGCTGTTGCGGGTTTCAGCGGACTTGAAGCGCAAATTTGCTGCCGGCCAGGAGACCGACTACCTGCGCCACCGGACCATCTTCCTGATGTTCTTCGAGCAGTCCACCCGGACGCGCAATTCCATGGAGGCGGGCATCACTCAGCTGGGCGGCCACGCCCACTATCTGGACACCAGCACCATGCAGATTTCCCACGGCGAGGTGGCCAAGGACACCGGCATTATCCTGTCCCGCTATGGCCACGCCATCGCCTGCCGCAACTGCTTCTGGGAGGTGGGTAACCGCTACCTTAACGAGCTGGCCCAATGGGCGACTGCGCCGGTCATCAGTATGCAATGCGACCTCTACCACCCGTTGCAGGCGTTGGCCGATTTGATGACCATGCAGGAGAAATTGGGTAGTCTCCAAAAGCGCAAGGTATCGGTCATCTGGGCCTACGCCACCAGCCACAAGAAGCCGGTCTCCGTGCCGTTGTCGCAGGTCCTGCTGTTCCCGCGCTACGGGCTGGACGTCACCCTGGCGTATCCTGAAAGCCACCCTTTGCCAAAGTGGGCAATTGAGCGGGCCCGGGAGAATGCCAAGGCGGGCGGCGGCAGCCTGAGGATCACTCACGACCAGGAGGCGGCCTACAGGGATGCAGATGTGGTGATACCCAAGAACTGGGGCGACTGGGTGCTGAGCCCCGAATCGACCTCCACCGAGGCATTGGAAGCCGGCCGCCACTGGAAATGTACCCAGGAGCGCATGGCCCTGACGGCTAAGGACGCCATTTACATGCACGCCCTGCCCGCCGACCGGGGCAACGAAGTGGAGGACGCTGTCATCGACGGGCCGCAGTCGGTGATCTACGATGAGGCGGAGAACCGGCTGCATACCGCCAAGGCGGTGATGGCCCTGACCATGCGGGGGAATAAGTGATGTCTATGAATAAAGCGCAAGAAAAAGTGCTGGACCGCGCCATAAAGCGCTGCCGTGAGCGGGGGGTTATCCTGCCCACTTTCAAGCAGCTGGCCGATCCCGGCACCGTACCAGCTGGAATTAAAGAGGCGCTTGAGAATGTTGGGATGAACGAAGTGCACCCCCTCAATCTGTTCCGGATCACCTGGAAGAATGAGCCGAAGGAAAGTGGCGGCGGTTTCGGCGAGGTGAACTACCTGCGCCTGCCGGAGGAGCTCACCGGCGTGCCGGCCCCCATATTCGTACTGCTGGGCCGCCATTTCCCCACCGGGGCGCACAAAGTGGGCGCTACCTACGGTACCCTGGTGGAGAAACTGGTCTCGGGCCAGTTCGATCCCTCCACCCAGAAGGCGGTGTGGCCCTCGACGGGCAACTACTGCCGGGGCGGGGCCTATAACTCGGCCCTGCTGGGCTGTCCAGCGGTGGCCGTGCTGCCGGAGGAGATGTCCCCGGAGCGCTTCGAGTGGCTGGCGGAGTTGGGCGCTGAAGTGATCAAAACGCCGGGTGGCGAAAGTAATGTGAAGGAAATCTACGACCGGGTGAACCGGTTGGCGGCGGATCAGGGCGACAAGGTGGTGGTGCTCAACCAGTTTGCGGAGTTCGGTAACGCCCGCTGGCACTACGCCGTCACCGGCCCGGCCCTGGCTGAGGTTTTCCGGTCAGCCGGTGAACCGGGACTGCGGCTGAGCGCCCTGTTCCTGACCCAGGGCTCGGCGGGTACCCTGGCGGCCGGCGATTACCTGCGCGAGCACTTTCCGGCCGTAAAGATTGCCGCCGGCGAAGCCGCCCAGTGCCCCACCCTGTTGCTGAACGGCTTCGGCTACCACCGTATCGAGGGCATTGGTGATAAGCACGTGCCCTGGATTCACAACTTGCGCAATATGGATATGGTGGTGGCTGTCGATGACGAACTGGTGCTGCGGCTGATGCGCCTGTTCAATGAAGAGGCCGGCACCCAGTACCTGGTTTCCCGGGGCGTGAACCCGGCCACGGTTAAGGCCTTGCCCGGCCTGGGGCTGTCCTCCATCGCCAACATTATCGGGGCGATCAAACTGGCCCGCTATTACGAGTATACCGCCAACGATGCCATATTTACGGTGGCCACCGACTCCATGGCTATGTACCAGTCCCGGCTAAAGGAGGCGCGGGATAGGTGGGGCGCATATACCGCCACTGAGGCCGCCGTTGATTTTGAGGGCCGCCTGCCGGGGCTGGGCCGCGACAACCTGCTGGAACTGTCCTACTACGACCGCCGGCGGATGCACAACCTGAAATACTTTACCTGGGTGGAGCAGCAGGGCAAGAGCGCCGAGGAGCTCCAGGCCCAGTGGTACGACGAGGATTACTGGCGCAGCCGTTACGCCCAGGTGGAGGCCTGGGATGAGCGGATCAGCGAGTTTAACCGGCGCACCGGCCTGCTGGAGCGCTACGGCTGAGCTATAGAATCTCCTAATGAACAATAATCTCATCGGGTATCGCTGCGTGGCCTGCGGCAGCACCCAACCGGCTGAGCCGCCGCCTCTGCTCTGCCCGGACTGTGGGGGCACCCTGGACGCCGAGTACGACTACGACCGGGTCGCTGCCCAGTTGACAGCGACGGGGCTTAGCGGCGATCCCGAGCGCTCGTTATGGCGCTACCGGGCGCTGCTACCGGTGGCCGGCCCGCCTGCCAATCGCTCGCTGCAGGTGGGCGGTACGCCGTTGGTGGCCCTGCCGGGGTTGGCCGGTGAGCATGACCTGAGCGCCCTGTACATCAAGGACGAGACTCGCCAGCCCTCGGGTTCGCTGAAGGACCGGGCCACCGAAGTAGCTCTGCAACACGCCATCGAACACGGCCAATCGACCCTAGTGGCCGCCTCCACCGGCAACGCCGCCGCATCGTTGGCGACCCTGGCGGCCCATCACGGCCGGCGGGCGGTGATCCTGGTGCCGGCTGGGGCCTCGGCCGGCAAACTGGTGCCCATCCTGCAGTGTGGCGGTGTGCTGTGCCCGGTGGATGGCACTTACGATGAGGCCTTCGACTTGGCCGAAGCCATTGCCGGGGAGCTGGGCTGGTACAGCCGTAATTCCGGCAGCAACCCGGTTTTGTCCGAGGGCAAGAAGACCGTGGCGCTGGAGATCGCCGAGCAGCTGCAGTGGGAGGCGCCGGATAAGGTTTTCGTGCCGGTGGGCGACGGTTGCATTATCGGTGGGGTCTATAAAGGCTTTTACGATCTGCTGCAGCTGGGCTGGATAGCGAACCTGCCGCAATTGGTGGCGGTGCAGGCCGCCGGCTCGGCCGCGGTGGTGCGGGCGCTGGAGGCTGGCGGTGAAATAGAGGCGGTGGTGGCCGACACCATCGCAGACGGCATCCGCGTGGACCGGCCCCGAGATGGCCAAAAGGCCTTGCGGGCGGTGCGCGAGAGCCACGGGTTCGGGGTCAGTGTGACCGACGACGAGATCCTTACAGCCCAACATTCACTGGCCAAAGGCACGGGGATATTTGCCGAGCCGTCGGCCGCCGCGGCCTATGCCGGGTTAAATAAGGCCCGGTCGCAAGGACTGATATCGCCCGGGGAGAGCGTGGTGCTGGTGATCACCGGGAGCGGCCTTAAAGACCTGCCAGCCGCCGGACGCCTGGTGGAGCAACCGGAACCGATCACGGCCGATATGGGGGCCTTCAGGGAGTTTTACGAACGCTGGGCTGGGGAAACCGGCTGATGCGGCTCTCCGGTGAACCGGCCAACTTCGACCTGGAAGTCACCGTCAACGGGCGCCCTTATCGGCGGACCATCGCCACCCAACTGCGGCTGCTGGATTTCCTGCGCGAGGAGCTGCTGCTCACCGGGACCAAGGAGGCCTGCGGCGAGGGGGAATGCGGCTCGTGCACCGTGCTGATGAATGGGCTTTCGGTAAACAGTTGCCTGGTGCTGGCGGTGGAGGCCCAGGGCGCCGGGATTGTCACCATTGAGGGTTTGGCCGATGGAGATACCTTGAATGCCCTGCAGCAGGCCTTCGTGGATTGCCACGCGGTGCAGTGCGGTTATTGTATCCCGGGCATGGTGCTCTCCGCCGGGCAGCTCCTGGCGGATAAACCCCGCCCCAGCCGGGATGAGATCGAGTCGGCCCTGGTGGGGAACATCTGCCGCTGCACCGGTTATCACAAGATCATTGACGCAGTGGAACAGGCGGCGGGGGGTGGGGCCTGAAGTATTACCGCCCGGCTAGCTTGGCCGAGTATTTCCAGCTGCTGTCGGACCTGCCGGCTGAAAAGGTAGTGCGGTTGGCGGGGGGCACTGACCTGCTGCCCGCCTTTGGGAACGGCCGGATGTTGCCGCCCCACTTGGTGGACTTGAAAGGGCTGCCGGACCTGACCGGTGTCCACGATGAGGAAGGGCAGATCGCAATCGGGGCCCTGACCACCCTGGCTGAGTTGGAGGGCGATCCACTGGTGCAGCAGCATTGCCCGGCGTTGGCAGCAGCCGCCCGGGAGTTTGCCGGGGTGCAGATTCGCCACCGGGCCACACTGGGCGGCAACATCGTCAACGCCTCGCCCGCCGGGGATACTTTGCCGCCGCTGCAAGCCCATGACGCCCGGATACGGATTGCCGCCCCCGACGGTGAACGCGAACTGCCGCTGGCGGAACTGGTCACCGGGCCGGGGGAGACGGCCCTGGCGCGGGGTGAATTGCTGATTGGGGTTGTGATCCCCAAGCGGCCGGGGTTGTCCATCTTTTACAAACTGGGACTGCGGAGTTCCATGGCCATTGCGGTGGTGAATTTCGCCCTCACAACCGTGGTGGAGGGCGGCGGCTTTTCCCAACTGGCGGTGGCTGCCGGGGCGGTGGCGCCCACAGTGGTGCATTTACGACAATTCACCGAGGCATTATTGGCCGGGACTACACTCAGCGAGGCATTACCTCTGGTTGATGAGGATATTGCCCCCATCAGCGACCTGCGGGCCACGGCGGACTACCGGCGCAGGGTGCTTAAAAACCTGCTGGAGCATCACCTATCTTCGATACTCAACGGTAAAGCCAATGACTGACCGGCTGACCCCCCTGCCCCTGTCACGGTTGTTGGGCCTGGCGCTGGCCGACGAGAAGCAGGGCCACATATTCGGGATTTACCGCGAACAGTTTTTCAAGCCGTCAGAAGACGACCCCTTCAGAATGCAACGCTACGGGCAGTTGCTGGAGACCCCCATCGGTGTGGCGGCGGGGCCCCACACCCAACTGGCCCAATCTATAGTTTGCGCCTGGCTCACCGGCGCCCGGTACATTGAACTCAAGACGGTCCAGACCCTGGATCAGATCGAGGTCGCCAAGCCGTGCATCGACATGCAGGACGAGGGCTATAACTGTGAATGGTCCCAGGAGCTGCGGCTGGCGGAAAGCTTCGATGAATACCTCAAGGCCTGGGTGCTGCTGCACCTGCTGCGGGACCGGTTTGGTTGGGAAACATCGGGGGCACCAGGATTCATTTTCAATATGAGTGTGGGCTATGACTTGAAGGGCATCAAGCAGCCCAATGTTCAGCGCTATCTGGACCTGATGGCCGATGCTAGTGAGCCGCTGGAGCTGGCGATGGCCGAACTGGCGGAGTGGTATCCCCGGGCCCGGGAAGTGCCGATACCGGCCCGGATATCGGACAATATCACTCTGTCCACCATGCACGGCTGCCCACCGGCCGAGATCGAGCAGATCGGGCGCTACCTGATAGCCGAGCGGCGATTGCATACCACCATCAAGCTCAATCCCACCCTGTTGGGGCCGGAGCGGCTGCGGGAACTGCTGCACCGGCGAATGGGCTACGAGGTGCAGGTGCCCGATGCCGCTTTCGAGCACGATCCGGAGTTCGCCGACGCAGTGCGGATTGTGCGCGAGCTGCGGGCGGCGGCGGATCAGGCCGGCCTATCATTCGCGGTCAAGCTGACCAATACCCTGGAGGTGCTGAACCGGGGGGAGGCCTTACCGCCCGCTGAGGAGCAGACCTATCTGAGCGGCCGGGCCCTGCATCCATTGAGCATCGACCTGGCGGCGCGGTTGCAGGCGGAATTTGATGGCGACCTGGATATCTCCTTCTGCGCCGGTGTGGATTATCTAAACGTCGTTGACACCCTGGCCGGCGGCCTGGCCCCGGTGACCGTCTGCTCCGACCTGCTCAAGCCGGGGGGCTACTACCGGCTGCGGCAGTACCTGGAAGAAATAAATGGTGCCTGCACGGCCCTGGCCGTAAACGGCACGGGGAGGCCCGCCGGAACCCGTGACCTGGCGGTATTGATCAGCGACCGGGCCGGTGGTGACACTGATGCCAACCAGGCGGCCCTGGTCAATCTGCAGCGCTATGCCCAGCGGGTTGTGGGGGAAGAGCGCTATCATAAGTCGCATTTCCCTTACAACGGCATTAAGACTTCCCGGCGGCTATCGGCCTTCGATTGTATCAAGGCCCCCTGTGTGGATACCTGCGCGGTGGAGCAGGCGGTCCCCGAGTATATGCACCAGGTGGCCCAGGGCGACCTCCCGGCGGCCCTGGCGGCCATCCGGTGGGCCAACCCCTTCCCACGAGTCACCGGCCTAGTGTGCGACCACCTGTGCCAGGCAAAATGCACCCGCCTCAATTACGACCAGCCGCTGGCGATCAGGGAGATCAAACGTTTCGTGGCCGAGCAGGCCGGCGAGGTTTCCTTACCGGCGCCCGCGCCCCAAAACGGCCTGAAGGTGGCGATTATCGGGGCCGGTCCTTCAGGGCTGGCCTGCGCCTGGTTCCTGGCCCTGGCCGGTTTCGAGGTGGCCATATTCGAGAGCGGTAATTCCCCGGGTGGTTTGGTGGCCCGGGCCATCCCAGCCTTCCGCCTCCCGGATGACGCCATCGACAGCGATTTGGCCGCCATTCGCGCCTTGGGGGTAAAGATTCACTTGAACCAGCCGGTGGACGGCCCTCGGTATAGGCGCCTGCGTGAGGAGCACGATTACCTGTACATCGCCGTGGGCGCCCGCCGCCCGCGCAGTCTGGGCATACCCGGCGAGGAGGCCGGCCAGGTCCACGAGGCCCTCGATTTCCTGACCAAGGTGCGCGCCGGCGAGCGGGTCGCTTTGGGGGCCCGGGTGCTGGTGATCGGCGGGGGCAACTCGGCGGTGGACGCCGCCCGCACTGCCCGGCGACTGGTGGCTGACGGGGGCCGGGTGACCGTGGTCTACCGGCGCACAAGCCGGGAGATGCCGGTGGGCCGGGACGAGGCTGAGGCCCTGACTGCCGAGGGTATCGATCTGCTGGAGCTGGTGGCGCCGGTACAGGTCAAGATCAAGGGGGGCCGGGTCGCCGGTCTGACGGCCAACCGCATGCGGCTGGGTGAGCCCGAAGCCGATGGTCGCCGCCGGCCGGTCCCTATCGCGGGTAGCGAGTTCGAATTGCCCGCCGACGATATAATTGTCGCCATCGGCCAGGAGGCTGAGGTAGACTTCGTCCGCTCGTCGGACCTGACGGTTGATCCGGGCACCAACGAAACCCGGCTGCCGGGGGTCTACGCCGGCGGGGATGTGGTGCGTGGGGCGGGCAGCCTGATCAACGCCATTGCTGATGGAAAGCGGGTAGCCGAAAGTATTGGCCGCCGGGCGGGGCGGGAGCATGCTGCCCTATCGACCTCGCCCGACGGGCGCTTCTCACCGGCCGACTACGAGCGACGGCTGGCCCGCAGGCTACCGGCGACCCCGTTGCCGGAAGCACCATCGGCCCTGTCATTCGACCAGGTGACGGAGACCTTCGATCAGGCCGCTGCCCGGGCCGAGGCCGACCGCTGCCTGCTATGCGATGACTATTGCAATATCTGTGTAAACGTGTGCCCCAACCGGGCCATGCTGGCTTACCAGGCGGAACCGCTGGACTTGCAGCTGCAGCGCGGTACCTTCAGGGATGGCAACCTCGAAATCACTGATAGCGGTACCTTCCGTCTGGAACAGCGCCACCAGGTGCTCAACATCGCCGACCTGTGCAACGAGTGCGGCAACTGCGCCACATTTTGTCCAACCGCTGACCGGCCCTACCGCGACAAACCGAGGCTGTGCCTGACTGAGGCCGGCTTCGAACTCGAGGAGGACTGCTTTTACCTGCGGGAGGGCGTGATCAAACGGCGCGTCGATGGGCGGGTGGAGACCTTGACCGAAGGGGATGACCACCTGGCATATGAAACTGATAACTTCAAGGCCCGGCTGGCCCCTGATACCCTGCAAGTGCTGGATGTGCAGCCTAAAACGGGGGACCCTATCGGGCTGGAAACCGAGGGGGCCGTGACTATGTGGGCCTTGCTGAGCGCGCTACGGGGACACTACCTTTTCAGCAGCTGAGAGCAATTATCGTGAGTAGTATACTGATCAAAAACCCCTTGTGCGTCGCTACCATGGACGATGGGCGGCGCGAGTTTACCGGCGGGCATATCCTCTGCCGGGATGGCGTATTGGAATCACTGGGCCCCGAGCCGCTGGAGGCCGAGGTGGACGAGGTCATCGATGCTGATGGGATGGTGGTGCTGCCCGGTTTCGTCAATACCCATCACCACCTGTACCAGACCCTGACCAGGAACGTACCGCTATTGCAGAACCGGTCGTTGTTCGGCTGGCTCACGGGGCACTACGAAATCTGGCGAGAGTTGACGGCCGAGGCGGTGCGGGTCAGCGCCACCACTGGCCTGCTGGAGCTGATGAAGTCCGGCGCCACCACCAGCTCCGACCATCTGTACCTATTCCCCGCCAACTGCGACGGCCTGCTCATCGACGAGGAGATCGAGGCCGCCAAGAAGCTGGGCATTCGCTTCCAGCCCACCCGGGGGTCCATGTCGTTGGGCCAAAGCCGGGGCGGCCTGCCTCCCGACGATACCGTCCAGACGGAAAAGGAGATCATGGCCGATTACGAGCGGCTGCTGGCCCGCTACCACGACGACTCACCGGGGGCCATGGTGCGGCTGGCACTGGCGCCCTGTTCGCCCTTCTCGGTGACGGCGGAGCTTATGCGCCACACCGCCCAGTTTGCCCGGGCCAACGGCCTGATGATGCACACCCACCTGGCGGAGACACTGGATGAGGAGCGCTTCTGCCTGGACGAATTTGGGAAGCGGCCGGTGGACTTCGTGGACGGATTGGGCTGGCTGGCCGATAACACCTGGTTCGCTCATGCGGTGCACCTGAATGCCGACGAGATCACCCGCCTGGGCACCGCCGGGGTGGGGGTTTCACACTGTCCCAGCTCCAATCTGCGCCTGGGTTCGGGGATCGCCCCCGTCAAGGAGCTGCTGGAGGCCGGTGTGGCCGTCAGCCTGGCAGTGGACGGCTCAGCCTCCAACGATTCCAGCAATATTTTGCTGGAGACTCGCAACGCTCTGTTGCTATCCCGGTTGCGTGAGGAGCGGCATTGGCTGACGGCCCGCGATACCCTCTGGATGGCTACCCGGGGCGGCGCCCGAGCCCTGGGTCGCGATGATATTGGCCAATTGATCCCCGGCAAACGCGCCGACCTGGCCCTGTTTTCGGTGGCGGGCGTGGAGTACGCCGGTGGCCTGGCCGATCCCCTGGCGGCCCTGGTATTCAACGTGCGCCAGTCGCCGGTGGACTACCTGGTTATTGAGGGGCAGGTACGCATCCGGGCGGGGGCTACCGAGATCGACGAAAGCGAGCTGGTGGCCCGGCATAACGCCATCGCCGCTGAGATGCTGGACCGGGCCGCCCGGCGAACGGGCATCGATTTCCGGCAACATGAGGACCCGGCTACCGGTGATGCCGGGAATTGAGTATGTGGACCGGGATCAAGGATTTCCAGAACCCCGCTACCCTGGCTGAAGCCTGGCAGGCGGCCCGGGCGCCGGGAGCAGCCTATATCGCCGGTGGCACTTACCTGGTGGCCCAGCGGCCCCCGGACGTAAGCACTCTCATAAATATCAGGCCGCTGCTGGCGACAAAGATCAGCGGGGGCGATCAGGTCCTTGAGCTGGGCGCCGGTGTGACCTTGCAGGAGCTGGCAGCGGATGGTACCGGTGAGCTGGGCGAGCTGGCCCTGGCGGCCGGATATTGTTGTGCCTCCCAAAATATCCGTAACCAACGCACCCTGGGCGGCGAGGTGGCCCGCGGCCGGACCGATTCCGACCTGCTGGTACTGCTGCACGCCCTTAAAGTCAGGCTGACGCTGGCTACCCCGGATAATGCCGAGGGGTCTTTAGAGAGCCGGGGTGATGGTGACTTGATCGGGGCCATCAAGGTTGAGCGGGAGGCGCTGGCCAAGGCGGCGGTGGAGCGGTTCGCCC
>CBDVAP010000023.1:0-29328 GCA_965372015.1 uncultured bacterium
GAAGCGGGAGCCGGTGGCCTGGGTCCGGGGCGAGGAACGCACTAAGCTGGAAAATTTCATGGTCGATTCCGCCGGACACCTGAACACCGCCGTGGTGGGGCAGTCCCCGGTCCGGATTGCTCAGTTGGCCGGCTTTGCAGTACCGGAGCAGACCCAAATGCTACTGGTGGAACAGGCCGGTGTCGGGCCGGAATACCCCCTCAGCCGGGAGAAACTATCGCCGGTGTTGGCTTATTATACCGTCGGTGATACTGAGGCCGGTATTACTCTTAGTGAGCGAGTGGTGGAGTACGGCGGCGTCGGGCATACGGCCATTATCCACAGCCGCGATCAGGCTGTGATCGAGCAGTTTGCCCAGCGGGTGAAGGTCTTTCGGGTGCTGGTGAATACACCCGGTCCGCACGGATCGGTGGGCTACACCACCTCCCTTGACCCGGCCATGACCCTGGGCTGCGGCACCTGGGGCGGGGCCATTACCGGAGACAATATCACACCACTGCACCTGATAAACCGCAAGCACCTGGCCTGGGAGACCGCGGCGGTGGCGGCCGATCCGAGTTCACAGGAATCTTTCAGCCAGCGGGGGAATTACTCGCGCTTCGACGATTCCGAGCGGCCGAGCCCCAGGGCGGAGGTAGCCGAGCAGGAGGCGCCAACCCCACCGGCGGACGAGAGTGTATTGGAGGAGGTAGACCGCCTGGCTCGGGAGTTCGCCCGTCAACTAGAGGCCTGAAAGCACCCTCTTCACCAGAAAAATTGTTGAATGGGTCGTAAACATTTTAAAATCGAGCACTTTGGATGTAATTTTTACGGTATGAAGCAATTAGAGGTTGCCAAGCCCCCATTTGATGTGAAACTTTTACCCCGTCCTTTTCTATACCTGCTGGATTATCAGGAGCGACTCGAGGGTGCGACGAAATGAATAAGGGTAAGACCAGCCCAAAGACCGAAGTAATTGATCCTAAAGAACGGGTTCAAGCACTGGTGGACCAGGTTGATGAAGGTTACGGAAGGGCCTTGGTCGAGCAGCTCATGCAGAGACTGGACCTGGCGGCCCGCGACTTTGCCGCCGAGATCGATGAGTTACTCGAGCGCCTCAAGAATAACGCCGCCACTCAAGAGGAGCTGCGGGACCGGATCCGGCAGCACGATTCCGATCAGGGGCTGGAGGCCCAACCCGTGGCGGACTTGGGCGGCGATGAGATCACGGAATGGGAAAAGCGGCTGGCGAATCTCGAGGAATCCGCAGACTAGCACACCAATCAACCGGAGAGAGAATGCAAAAAATAATCAATATTCTGGTCGCGGTTTTATTAGCCATCACGCTGTATTACACAATCTATGTCGACTATAAGCGATCCAAGGCCATGACCGCGCTCACGATCAGTGACGTGGAACTCCAGGGCCATAGAAGTATGATTGACGAGGAATATCGCCGGCTGAGCATAAAATTCGAAGGCCGAGGTAAACACATGCAGCGGATGCAGGCGAGCATAAGAAGCCTGGGATCGCGCCTGATGGTGGTAACCGATAGTCTCGGTAACAAGATCGAGGAGACTAATTACCTGCTAAGCCAGGTGGAAGAACTGCTGCGCGAGGATATCCGCCGGGTGGAGGGAGATTTGCGTGCCCTTTCCGATGAGATGACTACTTACAAACGCCGGACCAATCGTTCGATTCTGGACCTGCAGGACGCCCTTTCAACTCTGGAAGGCGACCTGAAAGCCCTTCAGGAGAAGGTTGAGCCTAAAGAAAAAGAATAGTTCCACGGGTCGACCGGTAACCCTTTCACAACGGGCGGAGATGGCAATTTGAAATCTTCGCCCTTTTTTCCCCCCTTAATCATCGGCTGCCTGGCGGCCTTCCTGATCTTTCCCGGTTGTGCCGGACGGCGGGGGCCAGCTGAACCCCCACTGCCGGTGTACCAAGACTTTCCCGGGCTTCCCACCGATCTGATGGTAGAATCTGCCATATTGCAGTCACCTTACGGTCTACTGCTTGATTTCCGGTCATCTCGATCGGGGCGCCTGGTAACCTATGAGCAGGCTCTCCCCCTGGCAGCCCTGCATGCGCTGGCCGAGCCGGGCCGATCTGCCTTGCGGGGAAAGAAGTTGCGGGCCACCCTACAGGTTGTGATCACTATCATAGCAGCCCCAGGGATTTCCAACACTACCCGGGTGCGGGTGGAGCCCATCTATAGGGTTTATCTAAGCCTCTGGGGAGACCGCCGGCAGTGGATTGAATGGCGGTCCAACGGTACCCTGGAGAAGAAACTGCTGGCAGCTATCGCTGATCTTAACGAGCCGGCTGGTCCCAAATAAGTAGGCAGGCCCCCATTCCGTAAGGAGATGGAGGCCTGTTGGGGGGTAGGAGAGGTCTGGTAAGTTTATCGGAATATAGCGGTCGAATTATTTCTGTTATTTACGGCTTAATCCCGGGCTAGTCGAAGGTGACATAGTCTCTTATAAACAGCTCCGGAGCTAACTCGCCGGCGGCCAGTAATTCCAGGTCGGACCGTTCAAACTGGATGAAAACAAAACTGGTATTGTCCCCGTAAGGTGGAATGACTACCCGGAAATGGTCCACCTCGGGCGGCATGTACTTCCTGATAGTAGCCACATCGCCCAGCGCCAACCACAGCGCCTCGTCCAGGCTACCGTAGCTCCACGGCATAGTGTAACTGAACTCGGTGGGGTCCACGACTTCCAGCGGTTCGGCAACCGGAACCGCGACCCGGGCCAGGAGCAGGGCCGAGATAGCGGGGATAAATATGGCGGTGGCGATCTTCATGATTGGCTTTCCGGATGGTCTTCAAAATTTCTTTGGGTCATTTTGTTCATCTCGTCGGTTAGACGTGACGAACTCACAAAAGGTTGCCAATAATTATAGTGGCTATTCATTTTTTTTTTATCCCTTTAAAGAATGTAGTCTAGGTTGAAGATAATGCCCTGAAGGGCATCAAGAAGTTGTGGCTGCGTCCCAGCCATAAATGGGCTGGGTTAAGGAGTAAATTGCTTGCAGGTAAGCCCGGCGGTTTACTTCTGGGAGGTCTTAGTCAGTTTCCACCCGGCCGTCTAAATCTTCTATCAAGGCATCGGAGGGCGCGGTGGTGCGCTGGAGTCTGGAGGCTGTTTTTTCCGCCTCCCGGAGGACCCGCAACAGGTTCAAACCGGCCACTTTCTTTACCTCCTCCTCGGTGTATCCCCGCCGCAGCAGTTCGGCGATCAGGTTTGGGTAGGCGGAAACGTCTTCCAGGCCGATGGGGGGGTATCTGATCCCGTCGAAATCCGAGCCGATGCCGATGTGGTCTATTCCCGCCACCTGCTTGATGTAATCGATATGGTCGGCCACATCAGCCAGGGTAACCCGGAGCTGGGGGTGCTTCCGTAGCCAGGCGTCCAGCTCCACCCGGACGCGAGCGCTGTCCGCGGGGAAAAGTGTCTCCAGGCGGGCTTTTTCCCCGTCGTGGTCAGCGCTATACAGGCGTACCTCCTCCGTGGTATAACTCCCAACGAATGTAACCATTACAATCCCTTTATTCTTACGTAATCGTTTGAGAACGTCGTCAGGCACGTTGCGGGGATGATGAGCCAAGGCGAAGGCCGAAGAGTGCGAGAAGATCACCGCCGCCGCCGTCACATCCAGGACATCGTGCATAGTAGCGGCGGAGACGTGGGAGATATCGACCAGCATGCCCAGGCGGTTCATCTCCCGGATAACTTCCTCACCGAAGGCCGTCAAGCCGTCGTGTTCGGGCAACACGGTGGCGGCGTCGGCCCAATCCAGGTTGGTCCAGTGGGTGATGGTCATATAGCGGGCGCCGGCCCGATAGAGTTGCCGCAGGGCGCCCAGGGAGTTCTCGATGGAATGGCCCCCTTCCATGCCGATCAGGGAGGCCACCTTGCCCGCCCGGTGAATGCGCACGATGTCGTCGGCCGTCAGGGCCAGCTCCAGGTCATGGGGATATTTCGCGATAAGGCGATGAACTACGTCAATCTGCTCCAGTGTGGCCCGAACGGCACCGGGGCCCCCCATTTCGACCGGGATATAAACTGACCAGAACTGGCCGCCCACCCGGCCGGCCCGCAGGCGTGGGATATCGGTGTGCAACGGTTTCGGTAAAGCGGCGGTGCTATGGGCCAGGTCGATTCGGTCCAGATGATTCCGCACCCGCTGGCGGTATTGCCAGGGCAGGTCGTTATGCCCGTCAATTAGCGGCACTTCCGTTAGAATACGCCTGGCCTGCTTCACCAGTGCGACCGGAGGCGGCTGGTAGTCGCCTGCCGCTGCCAGGCGACCAGCCGGTTTCCCGGCGACTAAGGGCCCCCAAAGCACGATTAGTGGAAGAATTACTTTAAGGCGATTAAATAGGACCATTATGTCTCCTGATATTGGGTGACAACCACGGCCGTGGCAGCCGGGCAGTAAACAATCGGTTTGGAAGCATGTGGAAAATAGAGGCCGGAAATGATGATTCACAAGGGCGAAAGGATTGATTGGGAGGTTTTTTCGCGGTAGCAATAAGACCCCATAGTACTATATGCTCATATGAGCATATTACCATTACCGCCCACAACGACCCATTTCTACCGATTCTCACCGCTACTACCTCGTTCAACCCCCTGTGTTGTGTATATCTTGATTCAAATGCCATTCACAGGCTGATATTTGCTGTTTTAGGGCCATTTCGCACGTTTAGGCGGATAGTGTGTAGTGGTGGCATGAATTACAAGGTTAGAAGTGATCAATCGGGGTTTATGCAAACAATAATGCCAGGAGTATGCCGGTTATTTGCTGAATGGCCCTTGAAAATGGGACCGGAGCCGGAAATAGGCTGACTACGATTTATCGCGCTACCTCATTTTAGGGGGCTAGATTACTTTTTCGGCCATGGGATCGGCATGGATAGGGCACTTTCATTCCAGGCAGCATCAAGTGCTGAGACGGCCAAATAACCGTTGAGGGGTAATTTTTGGGGATCGAAAACCCACTCCAGCCGTGGTCCGGCGGTTACGTGCACCAGATTTTGTCCTCTCGACCGATCTATAGGCGTATTTTCGCTGAAATAGACGTTGTAACGCACTACATCACCAGCCATGGGCCCTACCCAGGTGAGAGCTTCGCTCCGGCCGGTCGCTGTCAGCAGCAAGGACGAAGGGGGGTCCGGCGCCAGCGCGTCTTTCCAGGCCATGGCAGGAATATTGGCCGGGTATCGAAAGCGCCCCGCGGCCAACTGCGCCCAATGGTTCTCCAGGCTACGGGCATCAAAGAAAGCCAGGCCCGGGAAGCGCTCGCGACGCAAGTCGTCGATCTGGCCCAAGGCCTCGTTCCAGGTCCGGTCGCCGTCCTCCTCGTTATAGCGGTAGCTGGCGATACCGGGGAACACGGGCCGGGCTATGCTGTAATGCTCCCGCCACTCCCGCGACCGAACCAGGAACGGCTGGGTGCGGTGATTGCGGGGCCAGTAGATCATGGGGGTTATGAAATCGATCTTGCCCAGCTCGGTCCAGCGGCGGGGATCCTGGTAGTGTTCACCGTAGGCGTTATAGCCGGCGTGCACATAGCTGCCGATGACCGCCGCCGACAGCTTGATGCTGCTGTCGATGGCCGTGACCCGGTTATACAGGCGGGCCACCAGCTGGGTGACCTGCTCCCGCTGCCAGTCATCCCAATCCAGCGCGTAGGGATTCCCTGCGGGCGAGCGGAAGCGGGCCACACTCACCGCGTCGCGGGAGAGCCCTTTGGCCTGAGCCCAATCGGGGTAGCGAACGTAATCCAGGTGGATTCCGTCCACCTCGTAACGGGTGGCAATGTTGTCCACTACGGCCAGGATGTGCTCCTGTACCTGGGGAATTCCGGGGGAGAAGGTGGTGTAGCCGTCGGATAGAGGCAATGGTTGTCCTGTGGAATCGACCACCAACCATTGCGGATGGAGCATCAGCGGCGCCGGCGGATTTGCCTCTCCCGGGGGCTTGACGCCCTTCCAGGCGGGATAAACGTTCACCCAGGCATGCAGCTCCAGGCCGTTGGCATGGGCTGACTCGATGGCGAACTGCAGGGGATCCCAACCGGGATCGGCCCCCAGGGTGCCGGTGAGCAGGCTGCCCCACGGCTCCAGCCCGGGCTGGTAGTAAGCATCCGCGCTGCCTCGCACCTGGAAAAAGACGATATTAAAGTTGGCCCGAACGGCCTGCCGGACGACCTGGGCAATGTAGGCCCGGATGGAATCGGGATCATGGGTGGGACTGACGCCACAGTAGTCGAAGCGCGATAGCCAGACCGCCCGGGCTTCCTTACTCGGAGCAGGTGGTAGGCCTGTAGTGGCGCAGGCCGCCAGGAAAACGGCCAGCAACCCCAGGCTGGTGGCGGTAATGGCTCGGTGGACGGGACTGCGAATCATTATAATTATCCTCTGGTGCGGCCTGGATGAAGCGCATAGCTTACGGTTAAGCTATGGACAATCAAATCAGATTGCCAGCGGAAGCCTTTATCCTGGCCGGAGGCGGCAGCCGGCGCTTCGGCAGCGACAAGGCCCGCTATAAGCTGCACGGGCGGCCTATGATCCTGGGCATTGCCGAGACCCTGGCGGCCAACTGTGAACGGGTGACGGTGGTGTCCAAAGAGGCCGGGGCCTACGCCGACTTAGGCCTGATCACCGTGGCCGATCATTACCCTCAGCAGGCGCCGCTGTCCGGGGTGCTCACCGCCCTGGAACTGTCCGGCAGCGCCTGGGTTTTCATCTGCTCCTGCGATCTGCCGCAACTGACCGGGGAATTATGCCACCGCCTGTGGGAGCAGCGAGCCGGATGGGGAGTGGTCCCCAGCACGGCCGGGCGACTGCAGCCGTTGGCGGCCTGGTACCACCGGGACAGCCTACCGCACCTGCTAAGCGCCTACCGGGAGGGACGATTCAGCCTGCGCCGCTTGCTTGAGCATCAGAAGTTCACCATCGTCGAGTGGGACCAGCCGGAAGTGTTGCTAAATCTCAACCGGCCGGCGGGGGGCGATTAGGCTCGGTGAGGACTTCCAACAGTCTAAAGTAATACTTTAGGCACCTCTCGCAACCAGTTGTGTATACAGGAGTTACTATGCCAGCGAAATAGAAATGCGGGCGTTTTGCCCAACAACCGGGCGTGACTGCCACCAGCCCTGACAAATATGGTACCAGCGCTTAGCACTAGCTGCCCAGGACCCGTTCCAGCACTTGGGCGATGGTGAGGGGGGCGGCGCCCTCCAGGCGATTGTTGATAAACACATAGCCGGGGAATTCTTCCTGCAAAGCAGAATTCAGGTGTTGTATCAACGAATCACGCATTTCCCGTTGTGGTTTTTGGAGGTGGGTATATGGGAAGAAGGTCTGGACCGCATCGCCATAAGCCACTTGCGGCGGGGTCAACAGGCGCATGACGAAGAAATCGGCGGTGCGGGATTCAGGTGGCTGCAACTGCTCGCCCAGGGAAGGCATCCAACTCCAGGAAGTGTACACGTGGGCCACGCCGTGCTTTCGCAATACAGCGAAATAGCTGCGGCCAAACAGCTGCCGGTTGCGGATTTCGGTGGCATACTGGTAGCCGGACGGCAGGCTACCCAGGAATTCATCCAACTGCCCCAGGAAACTGCCGTCTTCCACCAGCTCCTTGGGCAGCACCCCGAACTGAAAGATGATGGGCCCCAGCTTGCTACCCAGGGCCGAGACCGGATTCAAAAACTGTTCCACGAACAGCTGGGCATTCAGGAACTGGGGATTGAGCTGTCCCTGGCGTTGGCCGTAGCGGGGATGAGTTGGGTATTTATAAACGGTGATCTCTTCAGTGGCCTTCAAGCCGAACTTGAAGTCCGGGGGAGTTAAATCAGCCAGGCCGGCAATCAATTGGGGCGGGGGAAACCGGTAGAAGGTGGAATCCACTCCAACGGCCGGAAAATAGCGGGCATATTCTCGGAGGCAGCGGCTCTGGAACGATTTCTTGCTGGGGTAATGGTCATGGTAGATCATGCCCTGCCAGCCTTCGTACTTCCACGAGGAGGTGCCCAGGTAGATGGCAGTTCGGTGGGCGAACTCTATTGCCTCAGAAGCGACGGGGGGTTGAGGGGAGGGGCTCACTCCAATTCGGGATGCCGGCGGCAGTTTATTAAGGACAGGGTCAGACTTCAGCTGGTATCCGGTTCGCAACCGGTGTAACGAGGAGTTCCGACGATCCCCACGTAGTCGATAACCGGAACTCCCCCGATATCGCCACAATCGGTGCTGATACAATCCTCATAAAATAACCCGGAGACGTTATGAGTAAGCTTACAGCCAGAAAAGCGGTCTTCACATCGACGGACCAGGACGCGTTGATTGCGCTCGTCCGGGCCCAGAACAACCAGGCGTGGTAAATCGGCGCCATCGATTTCTCGACTGAACACCAACCGATTTAGGCTGTCCGTCACGGCATACTCCCAGATGATGTCATCCCGGTCCAGGGCGGGCAGGGCTTTCGCGCCAGTTATCCCGGGACCGTCGCAACCGAGCAGCAATGCCATAAATATTATGATCGTATTCTTGAACATATCCATGACCTGCACCGCGAAAGGTACGCAATAGTCCTTCAGCTGTCAAGCTGGCTGGGTGGGCTGTGGGGATAGCCGGGGCTGGTCAATAGTCACTAAAAATGGCTTTCACTGGAGTATTTGACAATTCCTCATGGGGCCCATCAACCCGGTACCCGTTTTTCGCCGTAGTGTCAGGCACCAGGTGCCACCAGTAGACCACCACCTCGGCGCCCGGGTACCACTGGTAAATAAGCTCATAGGGCATGGAGCCGCTCCTTCCCGGCGGGATCCCCCGGCCACCGCATTGGGCGGGGTGGTCGCAGGGTTTCCACTTCATGAAACGGGCCGCCCGCCGCTGCATGATAGTGAAATTCAGGGTGTCGGTAGTATTGTTGAATATCACCAGTTTCGAAGCCCGCTGCTCAATGTACACAGGCTGGTGCAGGCAGGAACGCCCGATTAACCCCATGAGCAGGCCCAAAACGAATGTAGCGAGACTTAATTTGCCAGCGGTCTGGCGGAGCAGTGTCCATTTGCGGGCTGTCTTTTCAATCATCCGGGAAGATTGGCACCAACGGGGTGGGGACAATCTTTTCTGTCAGGTCAGTGATGCGATAACCGTGTTCCCGGGTGGTGTCCGGGGTCAGGTGCCACCAGTAGGCCGTAACCTCAACGCCGGGCAACCAATGATAGATATCGATATATTGCAGACGGGTCGATAGCCCCGGCTTGGCAGTATTCCCGGTGCAGATATCCGGATGGTTGCAGGGGCGCCAGCCGGAGCGGTAAGCGGTGCCGGTTTTAAAGGCGGCACAGTAAATATCCTGTCTGGTGAAGTTGAAGATCGCCAGGCCGGTGGCGCGCGGCTCAATAATTACCTCCCGTCCAATAGGCCATGCGGATAGGAACATCAGCGGCAGGGTCAGGCCGATTAAAAGGTTGTGAGCGCGATTGGTGGGTAGCATCAGGTAGGTTTGGTTCCGGGTTCAATCAGTGCGTTCAATTTAGGCACCACCTCAGCCGGGGGCAATGGGGAGAAGAAGTAGCCCCGCCGGGCTCCCCGTAGGGCGGCTACGCCCAGGGTTGGCGGGTTTCCGCTACGCTCCAACCGGCGGCAGTAGCGGGCCTCGGCGTAGCCGCCACGGCGAGCCTGGCAGTAGCAGTCGGCAAAGGCCGTCGACAGTCGGCAGTATGCAGTTGGCAGTAATGGTCAAGTAGGCCCTTAGGGGGACTTACGGGCCAGGGTCACCTCGGAAGGAAAGGTGTTCTGGCTGACGAATAGCTGCTGTTCGACGGCAAAGCCGGCCGCGGACAGATGGCTGCCGATGGAAATCGGGCGACAACCGGTGAGCAGGGCGGGGAAAGAATCGGCCAGTCGGCCCCAGGCCCGGTGGTACCAGCGGGGTCCGGGTGCCATTGTGCTCAGTACCAGCCGGCCGTTCGGTTTGAGGACCCGTGCGAACCCGGTCAGCACCGGCCCGAAATCCTCTTCGGGGAGCAGGTCGAGCATGTAGTTGTTAACCAGCAGGTCGAAGGTGGCCTCGGGGAACGGCAGTTGGCGGGCGTCGCCGGACTGCAGGTGGTAGTTTTCGGTCCCCATGGCGTCCAGACGCGCCTGTGCCCGGGAGAGCATGGCGGGGGATAGTTCCACACTCTCGTTACGGCCGGAGGGGTTGGCGGCCACCATGCGGGCGAAGAACAAACCGGTGCCCACGGCTACTTCCAGCAGCGCCTCGCCGGCGTTGACCCGGGCCATTTCGAAGGCGATGTTCGCAGCTTTGGACTCGGTCAAGTGGGCCCATAGGTCGTAGATCGGGGCGGCTTTGCTGTATTGGTCGGGGGGCATTTCAGGTGATCCAAATAAGCTGCACATGCACAATCGACCAAGTCCCATTTGGCAGCTTCATTAAAACGGCCATGAATCCCATCCACCCGGCCTGGTAATATATCCGGGCACGCCTGAGCCCGGAATCCAATAAAATACTCCTGGCAACTGGATGAGAAACAATGTGCCATCCCACCCAATGTCCAGGAAAAATTCCGATAACTTGATTCAGGAATTTCAGCCGTCCCAAAGTGAGGTAATTGGTCAAGGCCTCTTCCAAAAGGGGACTCAAATACACTACAGGTTTGTCTCCGAAATCCAGCTGTGGACGGAAATCAAATATATTGAAATACTCATCGGCGACAAGCATATCGCTGATCCAGGCGCTGTCGGAGATATCCTGGGTGTAAATGCCATACATGACTTCATTCTGGACGATTACATATTGCACGTCGAAGTAAAATGAATCCCCCAGATCAGAATCGCCGATCAAATCGAAATCAAAGGGATTGTAGAAATCGCCAAATACGTCATAGACTGCCTGTTTCTCAGTAGATAGCTCCTCGAGTTCCGCTGGCGATATGGCTGGCAAGGCCGCATGCCATTGCGAGAAAAATGTATCCAGGTAGCCTACGGCCTGCTGCTCCCAGGCCTGTTCCAACAGGTTTTCAGGATCGGGATCATACGGGTCTACCGAAACCGTAGTAAAGTTTTGGACCACATAGCCGGAAGAGGCCTGGTCATCGGCTACCAGTATCCACCAGAAAACCGCCACCTTCCTCCCGGGCTCCCACCCCATAATATCCTGATAGAGCACCAGTATTGAATCGTCTGGGGAGATAGCCGCATCCGGGCAGGCGTCCGGATAGTCGCACGGGATCCAATCCACCACATACGAGGTCCCTTCCTCATAAGCCATATAATAGGTAGTGCGGTTGGTCAGATTGATGATGGCAACCCCGGTCGGTCCGGCGGCGACATTAACGGAGCCTTGGAAATCGTCCTCGGCCACCGGTTGGTCACAGGCAGCCACGAACCAAGTAGCAACAAATGACAGGGTGGCGAGGATATACTTATTCATATGGCGCATGGTATTCCTTGAAGGCTGTAAGGCCAACACTCTTGCGAGCCTGGAATGGATCTGGTGCCTATATAATGTAATGTAGTAGATTGTGATCTGCAACATTCAAAGGCCGTAGCTCCGTCCCGGTCATTCCGGGCACGGTTTCTAATCGACAATTTCTTCTCCCCGCTCCCGCTTCGAGCGCTCCAACATCTGTACCAGGGAGTCCAGCCGCTCGATGTTGATGGTGTAGACGCCCCAGGACTCCTCCACCTTACCGCGCACCAGGAACAGCTTCTCCCAGCGCACTAGGTCGTTGAAACTGCGGTAGCGGGCGGGGAACAGTACGCATTCGAACAGGCTGGTGCGGTCCTCGAAGGTCAGGAACTCCATGGCCTGTCCCCCTTTGGTCTTCACCGTCTTGGTGGTGAGGCAAACCCCCGCCAGGGTGATGGTCTTGCCCACGTGCAGCGGAATGTCCTTGGCGGGAACGGTGCGGCCTTTCAGCAGGCGTTGGAAGGGGGCCAGGGGGTGCCAGGAGATGGGATAGCCGAAGGACGCCACCTCCAGGTCGAACAGTTGGCGGCGGGTAAGGGGCCGCAGCTGGGGAGTGTGCCCTTCGTGGCCGTTATGCTGGCCCAGCTGGCCCTCCAACCCGGAGAGCACACCGCTATGGTCTGACCGGCGCGACGGGGCGTGATGCTCCATGGCCTGCAGCAGCAGGTCGGGGCGGGAGCGGTCCGGCTCCAGGTCGTCGAAGCAGCCGGCTCGAACCAGGGCCCGGCAGTCCGCCAGGTGGATGGCAGTGCGCCCCAGGAAATCGGCCAGGGACGAAAAATCGCCCTCCTTGCGCGTTTTCAGCAGATTGGCGATACTTGCGGCCTGCAGGGAGCGTATCTCCATGAGGCCCACCCTGATCTTGCCCCGGTGCCCCTTCCACCCGGGGAGGCTGCGGTTGATATGGGGCGGCAGGATGCGCACCCCCAGGCGGCGGGCTTCGCTCATATAAGCGTAGGCGGAGTAGAACCCGCCCCGGTTGGTGATCACCGCTGCTAAAAATTCCGCGGGATAGTGGGCCTTTAAATAGGCGCAGGTGAATGACAACATGGCGTAGGAAGCCGAGTGCGGCTTGCAAAACGAGTAACCGCTGAAACTTTCGATCATTGACCAAACGTGGTGCACCAAATCGTCGGGGTAACCGTGCTTCAGGGACTGGGAGATAAACTTCTTCTTTAAGGTGGGGATCAACGGCCGCAGGGAGCGTTTGGTGCCGATTTTGCGCAAGGTGTCGGCCTCGCTGTAGGTGAACCGAGGCAGGGCCAGGGCCGCCAGGAAAACCTGCTCCTCGTAGACCATGATGCCGTAGCTCTCGCGCAGGAAGCCCAGGTCGGGGTGCTCCAACTGCCAGGGGGCCCCGTGAATGCGCTCGATGAGCAGGTTGATGAAGCGGTTGGCGGCGGGACGGATGATGGAGGAGTAGATCACCACGTGCTCAAAATCGGCCTTGCCGGCCCGGGCCAGCAGCTGCCGGGTGGCGGGACTCTCGATGTAGAACACCCCCATGGTGCGGCCCTGCTGCATAACGGCCACCGTGCGGGGGTCGCCCACCGGCTTGATATGGTGGTAACAGAGGTGATCCTGCGGGTCACGGTACAGGTTGATGTGGCGCAGACAGTCGCGCACCACTGCCAGGGAGCGGTTGCCCAGCAGGTCGATCTTCACCAGCCCGGCGTCCTCCACCTGGTCCTTCTCCCACTGGACGATGGGCACCCCTTTGGGGGCGGTGAGCACCGGCACGTAGCGGCGGATTTCGTCGGGCACCACGATCACCCCGCCGGGGTGGACGGAGGGGTGGCGGAACACTCCCACCAGCCGCAGGGCCATCGAAATGACCTCCTCTAAGGAGTCGTCCCGGTTGAGCACCGGCGCTGCCCCGCCCTGGCCGACTAGGCCCAAGCCGTTGGCCCCGCCCTGGCCGGGCAGGCCGATGGCGGGGTTGGTGGAGAAAGCGACGCGGTTCCAATCGAGCATGTGGCCATAGCCGATGTTATGGTGGCCCGCCTCAGCCAGCACCAGTGAGATGCGGCGGGTGACCGCCAGAATCTCCTCGTTGGACAGTCCCATGACCTTGCCAACCTCCCGCACGGCGGCCCGGGGCTGGAGGGTGACGTGGGTGGCTACCATGGCGGAGCGGGCGGCGCCGTAGGTGCGGAAGACGTAGTCCAGAATGTCGTCCCGCTCGTCCCAGGCGAAGTCCACATCGATGTCGGGCAGATCGGTGCGCTCCTCGTGCAGGAAACGCTCGAAGGTCAGGTTGTGGCGGATGGGGTCCACCTGGGTGACCAGCAGGCAGTAGCTGACGATGGAGGCGGCCCCGCTGCCCCGGCCGATGGTCAGGCGGGCCTGGCTCACGATGTCCGTCACCACCAGGAAGTAGGGGGCGAACCGTTTGCGGACGATCAGCTGCAGCTCCCTTTCAATGCGCTCCACCACCGGCGGCGGCAGGGGTGAGGGATAGCGCCGGGCGGCCCCCTCGTAGACCATTTCGCGCAGCTGGGCGGCGGCGTCCCGGCCGGTACCGGTAGCGGGGAAAATGGTGGCCGAGAAGTCCCAGTCGCTGTGGCAACGCCGGGCAATGGCGACGGCATTATCCACGGCCCGGGGGCAATGGGGATAGCGCCGGCGGAAATCTTCTTCGGGCGCCAGGTAATTGGCGGGGGACATGAGTTCCCACTGGGGCAACTGCGACAGCCGGGCGTTGCGGTCGATGGCCCGCAGCATGCGGTAGGCGTCCAGGTCGTCCGGGGAGAGCATGCAGGCCGCTCCGGTAGCCACCGGCTCCAGTCCCAGATCGTCACAGGCCGCCAGGACCGGGGTGCTGTCCCGGCCGGGGCGCAGCTCGCCGAACAGGTGATCTGCGGGCAGCACGGGAACCAGCCGGCGCAACAGGTTCTGGTCGGGGCACAGCACCAATAGTCCCGCCCCAAAGGAGGTCAGCAGCTGCGCCAGGTCGGCTTGCTCGTCGTCGTGCACTGCGGATAGCAGGCGGCACAGGTTGGCGTACCCGGCGGGCGTTTCCACCAGCAGCACCAGGTCCCGGTCCGGGGGGGCGTCGTCACCGCCACCCAGGAGGACGTGCGCGCCGCAGATGGCCTTTACCCCTACCCGCTCAGCGTGCTGGACGAAGCGGATGAACCCCCACAGGCCGTTCACATCGGTGAGGGCCAGGTGGGTCATACCCAGGGCTTGGGCCCGGTCCAGCAGCGCCTCGCTGGGGGCCGTGCCCCGCATGGGGGAGGTCTGGGAGTGGACGTTCAGATGAATGAACATGGGTTAGCGGCAATCAGACTTGATACTCGATACTCGATGGGACCCCGCCCTGGCCGGGCAGGCCAACGGCGGGGCTCGATGCCAAGAACTAGAAACTCGTAACTCGAAACCAGAAACTCGGCGTTCAGGCGGCCAGATGGGCGGCACTCAGGGGCAGCACTACCCCATTGCCGAACCGCTGTTGCAGGCGGTCCAGGGCGTGGGACAAGCGTTCCTGCTTTTCATTCCCGGGACGGGCGAAGAGGGGCAGCTGATCGGCGAAAGGACGCAAGCGGCCGGCATCTACGGTGAGGGAGCGCACCCGGCCCCGGCGTCGGTTGGCCCGCCGGTAAAGACGCACCAGTTCCCGGCTCACGGTGAAGGTGTCGCTGCGGTCCAGGCGGCCGGTGGCCCGCTGTTCGTAGCCGTCGGTATAGTGCACCTGGAGCACCACCTTCCCGGCTATGCGCCCCAGGCGGCGCAACTGATGGCCCACGGTATCGGCCAGCAGCTGGGCGGCGGCCTGTAGCTGGGCCTCGTCATTGGTGTCTTCGGGCAGGACGTAGCGTTCCACAATCCGGTCGGCGCCGGCCCCGCTCCCCAACTGCGTAGGGCGCACCAGGGCGGTATCGATCCCCCGGCACTGGGCCGTCACCCGGCGGGTAAAGGCACCGAACGCCACTACCCCCAGTTGCCGGCTGACCAGCAGCTGCTGCACGTCCCGCACAATCAGCAGGTTCAGGTCGGCGAAGGTCCGCAGCACCGGTTTTTCCCGCGCCACTGGCAAAGTGATGCTCCTTAGCGGGGCCAGGAAGCCCATTTCGCCGCCCGCCGGCACTTCCAGCACCGGCTCGTCGAAAACCACCTTTGTGGCGATGGCGCTCACCAGCTTGTTGCGGCCGATGCCCACCCGGGGCGCCAGGTCCACCTGGTGGGCCAGGTCACGGGCCAGGAGGCGCCCGGCCTGCCCCAACGAACGGTAGAGGCCGCCCATGCCGCTCATGTCCAGGAAAAAACTGCCGTAGCCCACCGGTTCCACCGCCGGCGAAAAGCGGACCAGCCGTTGGAACAGCACCCCCTGCACCTTCTGGTACAGGGCGGCGTGAAAGGGCAGCAGCACGGCGGCCCGGGACACTTTTCGCGCCAGTGAGACCCGCATGCCCCTGGCCAGCCCCTCCTGCTTAGCCTCGGCGGAGAGGTCCAGGATAGTGCCGTTCTGGGCCGCTGAGGTGATCACCGCCACCGGCCGGGTAGCCAGCGACGGGTCCACCAACCGCTCGGCGTGGATCACGAAGTGGGACAGGCGGGTGTGGAAGACCCGGATGGACATGCCATAGCTCCTACGCCCGCCCTCAGTACCGGCGGATGACCCCGATGGCCACCCCCTGGATGCGGAAGTCGTCCTCGGGGGCGATGTCGATGATGGGGTAATCGGGGTTGGCCGGGCGCAGGCTGGTGCGGCCGTTCTCCCGGGCCAACCGCTTGAGGGTGCCCTCGCCGTTGATCAGGGCCACCACCATCTCCCGGTGGCGAGCGGTATCCACCCGGCGCACGATCACCACATCCCCGTCCAGGACACCGTCGCCGATCATGGAGTCCCCCTGCACCTTCAGGGCGTAGTTGTCCGGCCCGGACAACGCGGATGGCACGGAGATGGTCTCGCGGGTTTCCAAGGCCTCGATGGGCCGGCCGGCGGCGATCACCCCCGCTAAGGGAATCTCGACAGCAGACGTCTCGCTCACCGGCGGCACCACCTGCAGGGCCCGTTTGCCGTGATAGCCCTTGGCGTTCACCAGGTAGCCGGCCCGCATCAGGGAGCGCACGTGGTGGGTCACCGTGGACAGCGACTTGAAGCCCAGGGCGGCCCGGATCTCCCGGTAGGAAGGGGAGATGCCGCTCTGTTCCAGCCGCCCCCGAATGAATTGCAACACCTGTTTTTGTCTGGCAGTTAGCATAAAACCTCCAAATAGAACATTAATCGTACATTAATTTAAGGCTAAAGATTGGGTGAGGCAAGGGGGGAGGAGAAGAAGTGGCAGTAGGCAGTGGCAGTAGCAGGAGACGGAAGCCGGGTTAGCAGCTTGCCCGGCGTAGTGTAAGCGTAGCAGAGGCAGGTTAGGTGAGAGCGCGGGTAGAGGAGCACACTGCGGGGGACAGTCCGTCGCCTACCGATGAGAGCCATCCCCCCACGGCAATAAATTGCGAATTACTATGCCTTTACCGTATATTCACATCCGGAAATACTGATAATGTTTAGAAATAATCATATCTCCCAAGAGAGAATTCACTATGCTGCTATCTGTTCATGTTTTGTCCTTTCTCTGATATCCTGTGGCGATAATGAGATTGTTGATGGCGGTAGTTCCGAGGAGGAAACCGTCAACTTAACCAACTATTTTCCCCTATCAATTGGCAATACCTGGATCTATGAACACAACACGGGGGCTGAGTTTGCAATCACTCAAAGGATAATCGTGGATACGATCAGGGCCGAGCAGGGTCAATTGCTGTTCAGGGCACAGTATGGCTTATTTAATTTTCCCCAAGACGAGTATCTCAATGAATATTTCATTTGGGACAAAGATGGTCTATGGCAGTACTCTTGTCCCGAAGAAACCTGCACCGATGGCATGGGAACCCAATATTCACAACTTACATTTCTACTACTAAAATCCTTTGCATATGAAGGCGAAGAGTGGGAGGGAGGACCCGAGAAACTAATAAATAAATATTTTTATCGATTGAGAGTTATGGACACTTTAGCATTTAGCACTTCTTGGGGAGTATACGGTCTTGATACTACTTTTTATGAAGTAGCAGAGATAACCCGAACTGCCGTCAGTGGTGAGGACACAACCATTGTGCGAAGCTACTATGCACCGGACATTGGTCTAATCGGCACTATCGCCATCCTTGACAACTTTGGACAACATTCTGATTTGCTTCATTTTGAGGTACGCCCTTAAAAATGAGGCGTAGCGGGAACCAATCCTCCCGCTGAAGCTTAACGTAACTCAATCCCGGCCCTATGTAATCCACGACGACCTCAAGTTCGCCCCCCTGGAGCAGGCGTCCGTCACCTTGTCTTCCCCCATCCACCCCTCAAATTCCTGACACAACCCTCAGATATCTGATGGCCTGCCGGGTCCGATTGGCATCGGCGGGCAAGCTAGGTTTACACGGCGCTCCCGTTAGTTGCTCTCCATATAACCGGCATCGCTCCCACCACTAAAACCCTGCCCGGCATCCCATTTGCATATTCATTAGTGAGCACAAAAAAACAGGGGGGCGCAGCTATGTTCCATCGATCACTTGCAACCGTCATACTCCTTTTGAGCCTGTCGGTATTTGTTCCGGCACAGACCATCGGAGTTAAAACCATGCCGCTGGTCTCCACCCAGCAGTTCAACCTGACACCGTCCTATTATGCCGGTATGGGTGGCATGCACATCGCCTTGGATGACGTTCTGGCCGAGGGATTCGTGAATCCCGCCCGCATTACCGCGCTTAAGAGGAACCTGCTTTATATGGCGCCCTATCGGGACAGCTGGCGGGGCGTCCAGGCTGACGATCCGTGGTTTCCTCCACAGGGATCCTCGCAGTCCGGTCCTCTGGAGGGGAGCCAGGCCCAGGCCATCCCCCTGGGGGCTATAAAACACACCACAATTGCCGGCGGGAGTCTGCGTCTGACTACCGGGCTTGCTCTGGCCCTGGAGCAGTTGCGCCATGCGTCCCGTAGGAGGCAGTTTTGGAATCCCGAAACCGGGGAATGGAACGGTCCTCTACTAATGAGCGCCTTCAACTGGCCGGTGTCAGGAGTGGTGGCTGTACGCTTCCCAGACGGGCGATTATCGATAGGCGCCGGTGTGGACGCAGTCTTACTCCGGGCTGTCGACGGGGTTCCCCTGCTGTATCCCGGTGCAATAGCGCTGCATCAGAACGGTAATCTGGCTCTTTACCGGTTAGGGGTATCCATGACCGGAAAGGACGATTCCCGGCTGGATATCCTGGTGCTCAACAAGCGCTACCAGATGGAACAGGAAGCTATCTATGAGATGGAAGACGCTATTCATAATAAGGACGAGGAGACGAGTTGGCTGGTGCAGCTCAAGGGTCGCCGGGCGGCGGCGGAACAGGCTCACGTCGGCCTGGAGTTAACTGGTCAATGGAAATGGCATCCCAAGATTCCCGATTATCCGGCCCCCGAGATCAGAATCCCCCGGGATCCGGGTATCACCAAGGCCGGCCGGATCGGGTTGGGCTTCAGCAACCGGGAGGGCAAGCTCCTGGCTGCCCTTGATATGGCCATGGAAGTCATCGACAGCAAGACCTGGGGCGATACAACGGCGCCGGTGACCGCTGATGACGGCAAGGTTATCGACGCCGGGGATCCCCTGTTCAGCAATAATTACTTCTTCATAAATGCCGAACTGCGCCTGGGCATAGAATACCGGATTAAAGAGCGTATGCGGTTGCAAGCCGGATGGGGCACTCATCTTTATAGCCTGGATTACTATCACGAGGACTTTGTAACGGGCGAGAAAATAAGTGCCAGCCCGCAGAACTGGTGGAAAGAACCGGTCCTCACGGGTGGACTGGTGGCGGAAATTGGCAACACGGAATGGATTTTCCACACCCGGGTGCGGTATGGCACCGGCCAACCCTTTCGTGAACCAGAGCCGCAGTGGTGGCCTTGGTGGGGGGTTTTAGACGGACGTGTGATGTTGGCGGCGGGCGATATTCTGGCGCCGCCCACCGGGATGACCTTTCAGTCCACGCCGGTGGTGATGTACCGGTTGACAGTGGTATACTGGTTGGGAGGTGAATAACCTGCTGCTGTAGACGGGTTGTCGGCCGGATTTTAATTTGCTGCACCGGGGGAGCCAGGGCTTACCCGGTATTAGTAGAGCACCGCCGAAAGTAATCCATAATAATAGTCGCCTCCCTGGCCCTGTTTTCACCCCTGCCGCACTATTGATTCCACAGTAGATGCAAACTTAAGTTTGCGGGCGTTCCGAAGGCCATTATGAGAGACATATCAGTAACGTTAAGGAGATTATGCCATGCCAACCAACGCGGACTCGCCCGCTACCGGCACCGAAGCCGGCGCCAATCTGCTGGAGCAACTACCTGAAGGACATGTTATCCATACTTTGGTGAGCGAGCACACCCTCATCCTGGGCTTCCTGGGCCAGGTGGATACGTTAAACGTCAGCTTGAAGGAGTGTGATACCCGGGAAACGGCTGAGCCCATACTGGCCGATTTGGCCACGGCGGCCCGGAACCTGCTGGACGCCGAGAAGCATCATACCCGGGAGGAAGAGGTGCTGTTTCCAGAAATGGAACAGCGCGGGATTGCAGCTCCCACGGCGGTCATGCGTCAAGAGCATAATTTCCTGCGGCCGCTGAAGCAGCGCCTGTTGGACCTGGCGGGCGGAGACGCTCCCACTCAGCGCTTCATCCATTTGCAGCAGGCCATTTCCGACACTGCCGAGCGGCTGGTGCCCAACATGGTGGCGCACATTAACAAAGAGGACAGCGTGCTCTATCCCATGGCGCTGCAGGTAATCACCGAACCGGCTATATGGGACCAGATGCAGAAAAAGTGCGACGAGATCGGGCCCTGCCCTTTCATGGCTTAGGAAAACCCAGGGCCGGCCACTTCACAGTCCCGGAATCGGCAATCCCGGCAGGCTTACCCCCGGGAAAATGAAGCGGTAGCCCACAGTCACAAACAGGCCGGAGATGTCGACCTCGGGAGCAGTGCCATACCAGACTGTGTCGAGGGTCTCACTGTTGTCTCCATCACCCTCACTATAGGTCCACTTCTTACTTTTGCCGCCGAAGCGCCAGGCCAGGCCCGCCACCAGATCCTTGCCCTGGGAACGCAACAGTTCCAGGTCGGCGCCCAGCGACAAGGCGCCCACCCCGGCGTTGACCATTTGCCCTGTGTCGTCATCGCGGAAAAAGACGCCCAGGCCCAGCTCCACTCGGGTGAAAAGGGCCAGTGCGGGGGAGAGGCGCCTCCGGGTACCGGCCAGCGCGGCAAGTTGAAAGCCCGGGTTGCTATGGTCACGGCTGTCAATGGCGCTGGCGTAGTGCATTCCCAGGCCGAAATCGAAACGTTGAATGGGCATGCCATGAAATCTGAGGCCCACGTCACCGCTACCGGTACCGCTTACGCTGGGCCGAACATCCAGTTGCAGGCCCCATAATGGCGCGATCTGTTCCCGGGCGGCATAGCCCTGGCGGATATCCCCCCAGCGCCGCAATACCAGTGAACGGTTGCCGGTCTCGGACACCTCCTGAACCCTGGCATAGGCCACCGGCCGGCCGGGGATGGCGATAGTCATGTCGCCGAATTGCTCCTCCCGGTCAGGTTCGACAATGGTGAACAGCATCCCCCGGCGCAGGCCGATTCCGCTGCCCAGGGGCAGGAACAATTCATCGCCCCGAATGGCCATCACCCGCGATTCCAGTGTGTAAAATTTGCGCAACTCGGTACTGATGCCTTTGCGCAGCTTGCTCATGGCTTTTTCTCGTGATCTACCCTTGCCGCCCCCGGTATGTGCAGCTCCGGTGCGGAAGGAATACAGGGTCTGGCCGGTCTCCACGTCGATATTGCGTACCTCGATGCTGATCTGGGTCTGGATATTGTCCCGGTAGGGATCGAGTTCTTTCTGGTCTTTCTTAGCCTTCAACAACCCAAAAACGATCCCCTTGGCGATGGCTGCGCCAATGCTCTCACCGTCGTCATCTTCATCTTTATCCTTGTCACTGTCCTTGGGCACCCCGATCTGGTGAAAATTCAGCACCGTGACCCTGAGGGCCTCCTGGGCGCCGGCTATCCGGCCTATTTCCACCGCCGATGAATCGTTCACTATACCTAACAGGACCAGGTCCTGTTCAAGCAGGATGGCCTCAAGGTCATTGCGATCGATGATTTCGAAACGCCCCATACCGGCCGCTACCGAGGCCACCGTGCGGTTCACCTCCTGGTTGATGGAGAAGCCCTCATCGTCCGTATCGTCCTGGGCCGGCAGAATCACCAACCGCTTTTTCTCAGTAATACTACCGGTGTCAGTCTGGCCGGCTGACAGCCCGGCAAGGGCCATCAAAAGTAACGGCAGCCCGAGCCGGAGGGTTTTAAAGAAATGGGTGGGGGGTTGTTGCGCCATAGCCTCTTTTTCCGTTTCACGTCAGGAACGTAGCCTGAAAGTTAAATCGAACTTCTTGAATCTAAGCTGTGCAATTTACGAACTTTGTCCCGGCTTTACCGCCATCAAGATCAGGAGCGGTTTGGCCGGGAGCTAAAAAGAGGCTGGATGTTCAGCCCCGGCAAATATATATTGCACCTGGTAATTTGCATGGTGGCAGGGACTCTTGGCCTGCCCAACTTACTCTCGATCAATGCTAAAATTTAAGGAGCTAGCCATGGCCACGTACTCAACTATCACTGAGATGTTTCTTAATACCACCGACCGGCATGCCGATACCTACCTGTATTACAACGCCAACAAAAGTGGTATGTGGGAGGGACTGCGCGGCAAGGATATCAGGCACACAGTGGAGGACCTGAGCTATGCCCTGGTGTCACTGGGCCTGAAGAAAGGTGTCCAGGGGGCGATCATTGCCTGCAATGGGCCCCGGTGGGCCATGGCGGACTACGCGATCTTATGCACCGGCGCCGCCACGGTAGCAATCTATCCCACCCTGATCCCCAAGCAGGTGGCCTACATCTTGAACCATAGTGAATCCCGGCTGGTTTTCGCCGAAAATGCCGAACAGGCCGCCAAAGTGATGGAAATCTGGGACGACTGTCCCAACTTGAAAACCCTGATCGTGATGGACGACTCCCGGATTACCGGGGCGGACCTGGATAAAAAGGACCGCCAGGCATTCACCTTCTTCGACCTGTTGGAAGCGGGCCAAACCTATGGCACGGAGCAGGGCCTGGATTTTGAGAAAATGTGCCGGACTCCCAAACCCGACGATCTGCTGACCCTGATCTACACTTCCGGCACCACCGGCGAGCCCAAAGGTGTGATGCTGTCGCACAATAACATGGTCACCAACATCAGGGACACTCTGACCTGTGTTCAAATCAATGCCGACGACACTCTGCTTTCCTTCCTGCCGCTATGCCACTCTTTCGAGCGGATGGGCGGCCATTTCCTGACCTTCAGCCAGGGGGCCACGGTCTATTATGCCGAGAGCATAGAGAAGGTGGCGGAAAACATGCAGACTACGCATCCGACAGTGCTGATCGGAGCGCCGCGATTCTACGAGAAGGTCTATAACCGGGTGATTGAAAAAGTCAGCAAGGACCCGGCCCTGCGGCAGAAGATTTTCTGGTGGGCGCTGGCACAAGGCAAACAGGTGCTGGAGCTACGCATGGCCGGCCAGCAGCCCAAGGGCTTTTTGACTATCAAGTATAAGGTGGCGGAAAAGCTGGTCTTCACCAAATTGAAGGCCCGGGTTGGGGGTCGAATCCGGTTCTTCGTATCCGGTTCTGCGCCCCTCTCCGCCGAAATTGCGGAGTTCTTTGCCATGATGGGTATGGTGATCCTGGAGGGTTATGGCCTGACTGAGACCACACCGGTGATAACCGTAAATAAGCTCGAGCAATTCAAGTTCGGCAAGGTAGGGGTGCCCATTCCCCACGTGGAAGTAAAGATAGCCGATGATGGCGAGGTGCTGGTGCGGGGGCCAAACGTAATGCTGGGCTACTTCAAGGATCCCGAGGCTACCAAAGAAGCTATCGACGACGACGGCTGGCTGTACACCGGTGATATCGGCGCCCTGGATGAGGACGGCTTCCTGAAGATCACAGATCGAAAGAAGTTTATTCTGGTTACTTCGGGGGGCAAGAATGTGGCGCCCGCGCCCTTGGAAAACTCAATGGTTACCAGCCCATTCATCGAACAGGTGGTGGTGATCGGCGACAAGCGCAATTTCATCTCCGCCCTGGTGGTGCCCAGTTTTGAGAGACTCAAATCCTTTGCTGAGGAACAAGGTCTGGCAGCCCGCTCACCGGTCGAATTGATTAAGGAAGATAAAGTGATCGCGGCTGTTGAGCAGGAAGTGGCCAAGGCAATGGAAGCGTTCTCGCGCTACGAGCAGGTGCGTAAAATCACCCTGCTGCCCCGTGAGCTGACTATCGATGATGGTGAGATCACACCCACTTTAAAGGTGAAACGGAACGTAGTATTCGACCATTTTGCCCAGGAGATCGAGGCTATGTATGCCGGAGCCCTGGCCCAGCCTGACCGCGCCTGAATGGGGATGACAACCGGTCCCGGCCTGAGCTACCAGGCTGCTGGTGTGGATATCAGCGCCGGTGAAGAAGCGGTCGAGCGCATCAAAGTGTACGCCCGCAATACCCAGGGCCCCCAAGTGCTGGTCAACCTGGGCGGTTTTGGCGGACTGTACGAGTTTCCCAGCAGCGATTATCAACACCCGGTCCTGGTTTCCAGCACCGATGGGGTAGGTACCAAGCTCAGGGTAGCCTTCCTGGCCGGGCGACACGACACGATTGGTCAGGACCTGGTAAACCACTGCGTCAACGACATCCTCACCACCGGCGCCCGGCCTCTGTTTTTCCTGGATTACTACGCCTGCGGTAAGCTCGATCCCGCGGTTCTCGAGGAGGTTGTGCGCGGTATGGCGGCAGCCTGTGGGGAAAATGACTGTGCCCTGATCGGGGGCGAGACGGCGGAGATGCCCGGTTTCTACCAGCCGGGTGAATACGATATCTGCGGGACTATCGTGGGGGTGGTTGAAAAGGAAGCGCTGCTCACCGGGCGGGGGGTGCAGGCCGGCAATTTACTGGTAGGCCTGGCATCAAGCGGGCTGCACACCAACGGATATTCCCTGGCTCGTGAGGCTCTGCTGCGGGAATGGACCGTGGATACCAGGTTGCCCGAGCTGGGCGACACCGTGGGGAACGCCCTGCTGGCAATCCACCGCTCCTATCTGAAGATCACCTGGCCCCTGCTTGATAAGCCCTGGCTGCGAGGTTGCGGCCATATCACCGGCGGCGGCCTGGAAGGCAACTTGCGCCGATTGCTTTCCTCCGGCCGCCGCCTGGCCATCGACTGGGAGGCCTGGGAATGGCCGCCGATATTCCAGCTGATCCAACAGGCCGGAAAGGTTGAAACCGCCGACATGCGCCGCACCTTCAACCTGGGTATCGGCTGGGTGCTGGTGATTGCCCCGGAGGGATGGGCGGACCTGCAAGCATATCTTCAGGGTGAGGGAGAGGCATATAAAATCATCGGTGAAGTGCGATGACGCCGGTGCGCTTTTGCGTACTGGGAGCCGGCAGTTGGGGCGCCGTCATGGCCGCTCACCTGCACCAGTCCGGCCACCCGACGACTTGTTGGCATTTTATCGAAAAAGAAGCCCGCGAGTTCGAAAGTACCCGTAAACATCCCTTCCTGGATGGCTTCGAGTTTCCACCCGGGCTGCGCATTACCTCCAATGTCCACGAGGCTCTCGATAACGGGGATATTGTGGTGGTGGCGGTGCCTTCCCAGGTGGTCCGCAGTGTGATGGAGCAGACCGCTGCCTTGATCGGCGATCGCCCGGTGATGAACCTGAGCAAAGGGATCGAGCAGGGCACCCTGATGCGCATGTCGGAGGTGATTCTAGACACAACAAAAGTGCCGCCTGAGCGTATGGCGACAGTTTACGGCCCCAGCCACGCTGAGGAGGTCATGCAGCAGCTGCCAACTACCCTGGTGGCCGCCAGCGAAAACCTGGATTATGCCCAACGGCTGCAGGAGCTACTCAGCACCGAGCGCTTGCGGGTTTACACTAACCGGGACATTATCGGAGTGGAGCTGGGCGGGAGCGTAAAGAACGTGATTGCCATTGCCGCCGGCATTTGCGCGGGGATCGGCTACGGTGACAATACGTTGGCCGCCTTGGTAACGCGCGGTTTGGCGGAAATCACCCGCCTGGGCCTGGCGCTGGGCGCCGAGCGCCATACCTTCGCGGGGCTGGCGGGTATCGGGGACCTGGTAGTAACCGCCTATAGCCGTCACAGCCGTAACCGTTACCTGGGTCTGGAGATCGGTAAGGGCCGAAAAGTGAAGGATATCCTCGACGAAATGGAGATGGTGGCCGAAGGGCTTTATACCTCCCAATCGGTCATGGGGCTGGCTGAGAAATATGAGGTGGGCATGCCCATTTGCAAGGAGGTCTATCGGGTGCTATTTGAAGACAAAGATCCGCGGCAAGCCATCACTGATCTCATGACCCGCGACCTCCGGGATGAGACCACTACCTAAGGCCGCCTACGCCCTCGTTAGCGCCGGCAGCCTCCTCCTGGGCCAGGGGCTCCATCCTTTGTGTGGTTTACCGCACATCACCGCAATTCCGGTGGAGGCGCCCGTCACCCTGCTCAAAGCCCCGGCCCAAGCCCCGGGCGACCGCACGTTCAAGGTCCGCAAGGATATCTTCTCGGCCCAGGCGGAACTTATTCCAATACAGTTCGATTCATTGTATTCTGGCCCGGGATTCAGGGTCTATGCCGAGACGGCGGAAGTAGAGGCCGGCCGGGTTGACGCCCAGACGCTGGCTAACCTGGTGTCCGCCTTCGTAGATGAGGGGCGGCCCGGCTCCATCGATCCTAGCCTGGGGATCAAGGCCCTGGCTGAGCAGATCTTCGGCCCGCCCACCGATATCGACGGAAACGGCCAGGTCTTCATCCTGCTGATGGACGTGCGGGATGATTGGGATTCCACCTCCTCCACCAGCTTTATCGCCGGCTATTTTGACCCGTTGGACCAGGGCAACGGGGGCAACTTCGCCGATATTATTTATTTGGATACCAATCCGGGCGCCACTCATACCCTGCTCATACTTGAGGCGCTGGCCCATGAATATCAGCACCTGATCCACTATGGCCGGGATGCCGATGAGGAAACCTGGGTCAACGAGGGGCTGAGCGAGCTGTCCCCGGTGCTGATGGGACTGCCCCATAGGGAATACTCATATTATCTGGCGGATACCAATGTGCCAATGGAGACATTCGACGGCGAACTGGCCGATTACGCCCGCACCGGCCTGTTCTTCTTGTATTCCTGGGTGCAGCTGGGGACCGGCTTCATCCAGGACTTGATTGGGAATCGAGCAAACGGCTGGCCGGCTTTTCAGGGGGAGCTATATGACTATTCCGACTACTCGATTGATGAATTCACCTATAACTGGCATGTGGCGAATTTTATAGATGGGAGCGGGATATATGGCTATGGAAGTCGGTTTTCCATACCTATACCGGCCATGCACGAGACAATCGTCTCGTTCCCACAGGATGACGCTGGCCTTTCGGTGGCCCTGCTGGGGGCTCGCTGGACCATGATCACAGGCGGCCGGGACCTGTATCTCAAAGCCGGCGGGATCGGGTTCGGGCAGGGGGTGGAACTGACCCTGATCCGTGGTGACGACAGCAGCTTGGTCGCTGCGCCCCTGATGGCCCTGACCCAGACCGGTTGGCTGGACAGCACTTTTGGTGTCGATTACCAGGCCCTGTTCATATTGGCAACGGTTCCATTCTCTTTCAACTCCAGCGCCAAATATGACCTTTACGTCTCCGCCACCGGGGGTGTGGAGGAAGTGGTACTGTCATACGATGACTCGGAGATCCCCGACCAGCCCAAATTCCTGCAACTGGGAAACGGTTCGGCCTCCGGGGAAGCCGTCATCGAGTTTACCATCACCGGGGTGGGCGGTGAGCTGGCCAACGTGCAGTTTGTCCCGGCCTCCAGTGAATCACTGTGGGTTGAGCTGTATGTCGGCAGCAGCTTTATGCAGCAGCGTATCTATAAAGGTGGGGTTACCGCGCCCTTAGCCGCTACCCTGGTTACGCACTGGTTACCAAAGGACTTGGTGGTGGCCCAGGGTGAAACCGTTTACGTCTTGCTTGGCAGCCTGGGGAATGGATTGGCCTACAACCCCGACATTGCGCCCATACGCAGTTATCTGCGGTTACCGGGGAGCACCGGCTTTAATCTCCTGAACCGGTATTCGGTGGACGGTGAGACACTCAGCGGCAACTGGACCATCCGGCTAACCTATCACCGGGACGGGGCCGGAATGACGGTCGAGGAGATACCACCGGGCGTAGGGCATTTCTATCCTAACCCGTTTATGGCCGGCGCCGGTTCCGGCGGTCTGGTGGCGTTGCCCATATTCAGTCCCGGCCGGCAGGTGGAGCTGACTATCTTCGATCTGTTGGGCCGTCGGGTTTACCGGCATCCCGGACGGCCGGATGATGACCATGAACCGTTGCTGTGGAATGGGTTCACCGACAGTGGGCGGCCGGCCCCCAGCGGTGTCTACCTGGCCCGGTTGCGGATCGGGAACACCAGGGTAACCAGGAAACTGGTGCTGCTGCGTTAGGCCCGCGCAGGCCGCTACCCTTTCCTGGGGCCCATAAATCACCTAATTTCCACCTGACGCCCTTGTAGCTCAGCTGGATAGAGCATCTGCCTCCTAAGCAGAGGGTCGTGGGTTCGAATCCCGCCAAGGGTACACACTTTCCCATTGAGCAGCACAACGATGCGACCGTCGGCAATCGCGGGATGTCAAGCCGCTCCAGGATTATTATTACTCCGTTGGAGCAACGTTCCAGGTTAATACGGTAAGAAATAGCAAAGCCACAGCAAATGACCCAGGTGGCATCGCCGGTTTCGCCTAGATTCGCAAGAACTTAAAGATCATTCGCCCCGGCTCTGGAGTTGGAAAGTAATTGGGATGGCAACCCATACTGCCACTTCAACATCTCGTTGTTTGGCTGGCCTGAAACGAGTCTTCCTGACCGCATCGACGGCAGCTTCGTTCATACCGGTCTGCGGTATCCCTTTCAGGATTTCCGTTTGAGTTACCCGGCCGGTGATATCAATGAAAGCCTGGACGATAATCGTGCCCTCAACACCCGCCTCGCGGGCCATATCCGGATAAATCAGGTTCTTCAAGAGGGCATCGTATCCACCGATTGGTTCGGGAGGCTCTTCGTACAGGATGAATCGCACATGAGACTGTTTGTCAAGGATGGGTGGCGGCGCACCCCAGCCAGCGAAATTATCGAGATCGGTCTCTTCTATAGTCACATCTTCAGCATAATCAAGGTCATCAGATATCACTGGTATCAATGGCCGGCTGGGTGGCGGAGGCGCGATGAACTGTTCGGTCGCGGGAATGTCAAAACTCTCTACAACCTCCGTAAAAGAGTGCCGTGTCCTCAAGCCTTCGTTCATAAAGCGCGGATACATGTAGGCACCCAAGACTGCTAATAAAACCACCGCCAGAAGGATTTTTTTGATTCGCAAGGGATATGACTCCATCAGGTTATCTTTTATAATTTTCATGGTCCCAATTCCTCCATTGCCAAGTTCAACATCCATTAATTAGATGGCTTCAACACCGATTTGGTTACAAGCGCTCAGTAATCCGGTTTCTCAGCAATTGAAAGAAGATCAGTTACGCGCTTTCACCAGTGTGTTCCAGTGGTTTGCCAATCACAAGTGAGATAATACAAGCGGTGTGATCTCCGTCACTTGCCTTGCACCCCGGCCATGCTTACCTTTACATG
>CBDVAP010000024.1:0-28870 GCA_965372015.1 uncultured bacterium
ATCAACAGAATATTGATGCAATAAAAAGAATAATTGAGGAGGCAGAACGAGTTTTCTTCCTTGGATTTGGATTTGCAGATGAGAATATGGAAATAATGGGTTTCCCGAGCGTTGTCCATAATGGCCCAAGGCTATATGGTACACATCAAGGGAAAACGCGTCATGAATTAGGACAAGTACAAGGGAAGTATATGCGAGGACCTAGCGTCAGTATTACTCATGGAAATTTCATGAAAACGAAATGCCTTGACCTACTGCAAAATCACTTATAATCAGGATATTCGCCATCATGCCAGGCGGGCTGCCCAAGACAACTCACCCCTGTCGCTAGCGCGACTCCCCCTCTCTTGAAATAGAGGGGGTAAGATTCTCAAACCGGGCTGTGGATTTCCCCAGGGGCAACCGACAGAGTGTGAGTAACTAGAAACTAGAAACCAGTAACTAGTAGCGGCGGCGGAGTTCGCCTTCGGTGGGTCTTATTTCTCCTTCAACGCCGCCTGCGCAGCCGCCAGCCGGGCCACCGGCACCCGGAAAGGCGAACAACTGACGTAGTCCAGGCCCAGCTGGTGGAAGAAGGTGAT
Organism: uncultured bacterium; assembly: GCA_965372015.1. GTDB lineage: Bacteria > Fidelibacterota > Marinisomatia > SCGC-AAA003-L08 > TS1B11 > JACZSB01. Next base: position 582 of record CBDVAP010000024.1, read on the forward strand.
GGAGTCGGGATCGCCGCCGTGCTCCCCGCAGACGCCCAGCTTGAGGCCCGGCTTCACCCGGCGGCCTTTCTCTACGGCGATGCGTACCAACTCGCCCACACCGTTCTGATCGATGCTCTGGAAGGGATCGTGGGTATAGATGCCCAGATCGATGTAATGGGGCAGGAATGATCCGGAATCGTCCCGGGAGAAGCCGCATCCCATCTGCGTGAGATCATTGGTGCCAAAGCTGAAGAAGTCGGCCACCTCGGCGATCTCATCGGCGGTGACGGCGCCCCGGGGCACCTCGATCATGGTGCCCACAGAGAAGTGGGGAATCTCCCCGATGGCGACCCTGACTTCTCCGTAGACCCTCTGAATGATCTCACGCTGGTGCGCCAGTTCCTTGACATGCCCGACGAGGGGCACCATAATTTCCGGTCGGGCGTCGATGCCGTCCTGGATCAGTTCCGCCGCCGATTCCAGGATGGCCCGAGCCTGCATTTCGGTGATTTCCGGATAGCTGATCCCCAGGCGACAACCGCGGTGACCCAGCATTGGATTGAACTCCTCCAGCGCCTCCACTCGCGCCCGGATTTCCTCCGGGGAGCGGCCCATCTCCGTGGCCAATTTGATCTGGTGGGCCTTCTCGTGGGGCACAAACTCGTGCAGGGGTGGGTCCAGCAGCCTGACGGTGACGGGGAGTCCGGCCATAGCCTTGAAGATGCCCCGGAAATCCTCCTTCTGGAATGGGAGCAGTTCCGTGACAGCCTGACGGCGATCCTCATCGTTGTCGGCCAGGATCATCTGGCGCACGAACTGGATGCGCTCGGGTTCGAAGAACATGTGTTCGGTCCGGGTGAGGCCGATGCCCTGGGCGCCGAAGGCCCGGGCCTGGGCGGCGTCCTCGGGGCGGTCGGCGTTGGTGCGCACCTTGAGGGTGCGGAAACTATCGGCCCACTCCAGCAGCTGGGCGTATTCCTGGTTACCCTCCGGGTCGCTGTCCTTTAGCGGCAGCTGACCGGCATAAACTTTACCGGCCGTGCCGTTGAGCGTCAGCCAGTCACCTTCCTTCAATGTCTGCCCGTCAACCCGCAGCTGCTTGCGGGCGGCGTCAATCTTCAGGGCGCCGCAGCCCACGATGCAGCACTTGCCCCAACCACGGGCCACCAGGGCGGCGTGGCTGGTCATGCCACCTTTGGCGGTCAGGATGGCAACCGCCGCGTGCATGCCGTGCACATCCTCGGGCGAAGTTTCGTCGCGGAGTAGGATCACCGTTTTACCTTCGGCGGCCTGGCTCTCGGCATCGTCGGCGGTGAACACAATTTGCCCGCTGGCGCCACCCGGTCCGGCCGGCAGGCCCTTGGCCAATAGCTGCGCCGACACCTCGGCCTGGGGATCGACCATGGGGTGCAGCAGTTCATCCAGTTGGCTGGGGTTGACCCTCAGGACGGCTTCCTGATGGGTAATCAGCTTCTCGTTGGCCATGTCCACCGCCATCTTGATGGCGGCCGGACCGTTGCGTTTGCCGGTACGGGTCTGGAGCATCCACAACCGGCCCTCCTGGATGGTAAACTCGATGTCCTGCATGTCGTGGTAGTGGGTCTCCAGCTCGATGCGGATCTTGTCCAATTCCCCGTATACATCAGGCATAAATTTTTCCAGCGAGATCAGGTCCTGGCTTTGCTCGGGCCTGGTGCGCTCATTCAAGGGATTGGGGGTGCGGATACCAGCCACCACGTCTTCCCCCTGGGCGTTGGGCAGCCATTCGCCGAAGAACAGGTTTTCGCCGGTGGCCGGGTTGCGGGTGAAGGCCACCCCGGTGGCGGAGTTGTCGCCCAGGTTACCGTAGACCATGGCCTGCACGTTCACAGCGGTGCCCCATTCGCCGGGGATACCCTCGATGCGGCGATAGGCGATGGCCCGCTTGCCCATCCAGCTCTGGAAAACCGCACTGATGCCGCCCATCAGTTGATCTTGGGGGTTGTCGGGAAAATCGCTGCCCAGTTGCTGCTTGATCAGCTGCTTGAATTTTTCGGATAGGGATTTCCAGTCGTCACCGGAAAGGTCCACATCCTCACGAAGGCCGTTTTGCTTTTTATGTGCATCAATCAGCCCCTCCAACTGATGGCGGATACCGGTGCCATCCCGGGGCTCGATGCCCGCGGCTTTTTCCATCACCACGTCGGCGTACATCATAATCAGGCGCCGGTAGGCGTCGTAGACGAAGCGCGGGTTGTTGGAATTGGCGATCAGGGCTGGGATGGTTTCGCTTGTGAGGCCCACATTCAGGACCGTCTCCATCATGCCGGGCATGGATTGCCGGGCTCCGGAACGTACTGAAACCAGCAGGGGATTATCGGTCCCGCCGAACTGTTGGCCCATGATACGCTCGGTCTGTTGCAGGGCGGCCTTGATCTGGGCCTCCAGTTCCACCGGAAATGTCCGGTTGTTTTCATAGTATTCGTTGCAGACTTCCGTTGTGAGGGTGAAACCGGGGGGCACCGGAATTCCCAGGTTGGTCATCTCGGCCAGGTTGGCGCCTTTGCCACCCAGTAAATTTTTCATATCGGCGCGGCCCTCTGCCTGTCCTTCCCCAAATGAATAGACCCATTTCATCTTCACGTTATTCCTCTAATTATTCGGTGTTGGAAATATCAATTATAATAATTGCCATTGCTGAAAAGCAGGCGAAATTACAGCGGGTGCGAAGGGGGGAGGTAGCAAATGATGCCCGGCTGCATTTACTTTGTGTAAGTCGGTTAAAGAGAGTTGCTGGGCAGAGGTACCATTAAAGGTCCAGGGCTGTTTTGTACTGGGAAAAAAGCTGCTTTATCGCCGTCTATTAGGTATTATATTCCAAGCGCAAAGTGATGGTTGCTCCAGAAATAGATTTGGCAAGAACATAAGAGGAGGCAGTCATGAATTACCATAGCATTTTCACCACCTGCGCACTGCTGGGTGGCCTGGTGTGGGGGCAATCTTTGCCCAGCGATCAGATTATCCACCCTTCGGCGGACTTACTGCCGTCCTACCATGTGAACGCCCAGGCCGGTTATGTCGATCTGGTGGGGGTCAATGGCTGGCGGCCGGCCTTGCGGTTCGGGCTGGGCGGAATGGCCGAGTTCGAGTGGACGCGAGTGGGCTACTACAGCGACCTGCAGCAGACCAGGCAATCCATTCCTTCGGCGGGCATAAAATTGCGCCTGCCGTTCCCGGCAAAATCTATCGATTTGGCCCTGTCCGTCTATAATGCCCAGCACTGGGAGCAACGCCGCTCCGACCGGTACGCGCTCTTTACTAACGCGGGATACTCGAGTGCAAATCTAACCCGAGTGGACTTTGAGAGCACCTACACCCGGCTGGACTTAATGGCCAGTTGGGAGGTGATGGAGGGCTTTCGGCTGTATCCATCAGTCTACTATCTGGAATCGAAGTCCCGGAACCTGAGCGCGGTCTGGGATATATCAGACACCCTGGTCTGGGATGTCGATTCCTACTACGATCCTGACGTCCGCCGGAAGCAATTAGTGGGCTTCGGACTGGGCCTGGCCTATGCTGTGACGTCGGATCTGACCTATCTGGCCCATTGGGTGAGCCAACCACAGTACCACTTCGATGTGGCGGCCAAGGAATTGGTGCTGGAGCGAAGGAATCTATGGGTCGGCGGCATTCGTTTCCGGCTGCTAAAGTCTATCGTCCTGGACGTAGGTATTATTAACGATACGCCGGGAGGCTACCTCTCGGATATCCAGGTATATTCCATGCTCAATCTGGTGGTGGATGCCTCCAAACTGCCCTCCCTTCAACCCCAATGATGGCCCCGGTGCGAGGGCATCCCGTAGACGCCCTGCCAGACGGCCGGGGCTCAGCGGTGAATATTTTGTTTGCCCTGGGCTTAGACCCCGGCTTAACGTTGACGGTCATGACGAACCTGATCCGACGCCAGATCCGACGACCGAACCACGCACACCAGTGTTGGTGCCTGGGAAAGGATTGCTGCTGATCGGCTGAGATCAAGTCAACCATTCGAAAAAGCCCCGGGCACAACCGCTCGGGGCTTTTTCGATTATAAGGACTATGAGAAACCTACTGCAAAACCCGGTCAAACAGCGCATCGTCATCAAGGTGGGGAGCCTCGTCTTGAGCCGGGAAGGCCGTATCGTGCCCCAACGGATATACGCTCTGGCGACCCAGATCTGCGAGTTGGCGGAGCATGAAAACCAGGTGCTGCTGGTGGTCAGCGGCGCCGCTCTGGCAGGCCGGAACACCGCCGGCCTGGACCGGTCCCATTATTCGCGCCAGTTGCTCCAACCGTTGGCAGCCCTGGGCCAGGCCTCCCTGATTGCCAAGTACGATCAGATTTTCCGGCGCCTGAACCAACCGGTGGGGCAGGTGCTGGTCAGCCGGGATGATTTCCATTATCGAGAGCGCTATCTAGCGGTCAAGGAAACCGTCCAGGCGCTGTTCAAGCTACGGGTCCTGCCGATCATGAACGAAAATGACAGCATCGGCACCGCGGAGCAGTCGCTGGGGGATAACGACAACCTGGCCGCCCAGATGGCCGGTATGCTGGACGCCGACCTGTTGATCATCCTGGGCACCGTGGCCGGGTTCCACGACGGTAACCCCCGCGATCCGGCCAGCCGGGTGATTCCCACCGTACAGGAGATCACGCCGGAGCTATGGCGGCAGGCCCGATTCAAGGGAAACCGGCATTCCCGGGGTGGCATGGCCGCCAAACTTGAGGCCATCCAACGGGCCAACCACTGCGGCATCCCGGTGGTACTGGCCGACGGTAGGGAAGAGGATATCCTCAATAATATATTCAAGGGCCAGGAGATCGGCACCCTGTTCATGGCCAGCCCTGAGCGGCTATCCTTGAAGAAGCGTTGGCTGGCGTACTCCACGAGGGCAGACGGGCAGTTGATCGTCGACGACGGCACCTGCCACGCGCTCACCCGGCGGGGGGCCAGCCTGCTCAGTTCCGGGATAATAGAGGTGCAGGGTACTTTCCGGGCCAAGGAGGTGGTGGCGGTGCTGACACCCACCGGGACCGAGTTCGCCCGGGGTATTACTAACTACGACCACGAAACCGTGCGGCTAATCGCGGGCCGGAACAGCCGTGAGTTGCGGGCGGACCCGGCCGCGGGAGAATACCGGGAAGTGGTCCATCGGGAAAATATCGTACTGCTGCCGAAAGCAGGAAAGGAGTCGAAATGAGCGTGGGAGCATATGTAGAGCAGTTGGGTGAGCGGGCCGTCCAGGCGGCGGCTGAGCTGGCTACCTTGTCGTCGGAGATCAAGAACAAGGCCCTGGGAATCCTGGCCGGTCTGCTGGAGAGTCGTAGCGGCGAGGTGCTGGCGGCTAACAAGCTCGATATTGCCGCCGGCCAAAAAGCTGGCCTGGCTGAGGCCATGATCGACCGCTTGACCGTGAACCAGGGGCGTCTGGACGGCCTGGCCCAGGCGGTCCGTGAGGTGGCGGTTCTGCCGGACCCGGTGGGGCGCATCGGCAGCCTGACCCGGCGACCTAATGGGTTGCTGGTGGGCCGAATGCGCATCCCCCTGGGAGTGGTGGCCTTTATCTTCGAGTCCCGGCCCAACGTGACCGTCGACGGCGCGGCCCTGTGCCTAAAAAGCGGCAACGCCGTGATCTTAAGGGGTGGTAAGGAGGCCCTGAATACTAACCTGGCCCTGGCGGGACTGATCGACGAGGCCCTGTCCACGGCCGGCTGTCCGGTGTACAGTGTGCAGGTAGTGAATATCACCGACCGGGCGGTTGTGGAGCACCTGTTGAAATTGGACCGCTATCTGAACCTGTTGATCCCCCGGGGTGGCGAGGGGCTGATTCGATACGTGGCCGAGAATGCCCGGGTGCCGGTATTGAAGCACTACAAGGGCGTGTGCCACGTCTACGTCGACCAGGACGCCGATATCAGCCAGGGATTGGAGATCGCCCTAAACAGTAAGGTCCAGCGTCCGGGGGTGTGCAATGCCGCCGAGACCTTGCTGGTCCACACTGCGGTGGCGGAGCGCTTCCTGCCGGAGTTCATCAAGCGGTCGAAGGCAGTGAGTCTGGAGCTGCGCGGTTGCGAGCGGACGCGCAAATTCGACCCGGACTATGTGCAGGCGGCGACCGATGATGATTGGGATGCGGAATACCTGGCGCTGATCCTGGCCGTGAAGGTGGTGGAGTCTTATGAGGAAGCGGTGGAGCACATCCGGCGGCATGGGTCGGACCATACCGAGGCCATCGTCTCCGAGAATTACACTACCGGCCTGCGGTTTATCAATGAGGTGCAGAGTTCGCTGGTACTGATCAATGCCAGCACCCGTTTCAACGACGGCGGGGAGCTGGGAATGGGGGCGGAGATCGGCATCAGCACCACCAAGCTGCATGCCTTCGGTCCCATGGGACTGGAGCACCTGACCATCGAGAAGCATATTGCTTTCGGCAACGGACAAATCAGGGAGTAGAGCGATGAGTGTAAAAAAGGTGGTATTGGCCTACTCGGGAGGCCTGGACACATCAATCATCCTGCCCTGGCTGCGGGAAAACTACGGCTGCGAGGTGATCGCCTATGTGGCCAACCTGGGTCAGGGCGACGATTTCGCGGCGGTCAAGCGCAAAGCACTGGACACGGGCGCCAGTGAGGTGGTGGTGGAGGACCTGCGGGAGATATTCCTTACTGACTTCGTCTACCCCACTCTGCGGGCGGGCGCGATTTACGAGCGTAAATACTTGTTGGGCACCAGCATGGCCCGGCCGCTGATTGCTCAGCAACAGGTGAAGGTGGCCCAGGAGTTCGGCGCCGACGCGGTGGCTCACGGCTGCACCGGCAAGGGTAACGATCAAGTGCGCTTCGAGCTGGCCTACATGGCGCTCAACCCCCAACTGCGCATCATTGCCCCCTGGCGGGAGTGGGATATCAAGTCGCGGGAGGAGGCCATCGATTACGCCCGGGAGCACCACATCCCGGTGGAATCCACCAAGGAAAAGATCTTCAGCCACGACGAGAACCTGTGGCACATCAGCACCGAGGGTGGTCCGTTGGAGGACCCCTGGTATGAGCTGGAAGATAGTCTGCTCAAATGGGTGACCCCTATCGCCGAGACACCCGACCAGCCGCAGTACCTGGAGCTGGGGTTCAAGCGGGGCCTGCCCCGGTCTATCGACGGCAAGTCGCTGGAGCCGGTGGCGCTGGTGGAGGTGCTCAACGCTATCGGCGCCCGGCATGGCATCGGGGTGGTGGACATGGTGGAAAACCGCACAGTGGGAATGAAGTCCCGGGGCATTTACGAAACGCCGGGTGGCACCATCATCTACACCGCCCACCGGGAGCTGGAAGCGCTCACGTTGGATAAGGCTTCCATGCACTATAAGGATGTGCTGGCCGAGCAATACGCCCAGCTGGTGTATAACGGTGAGTGGTTCACCCCGCTCAGGGAAAGCCTGGATGCCTTTGTGGATAATTTCCAGAGTTGTGTCACCGGCACGGTGCGGGTTAAACTGTTCAAGGGACACTGCCTGGTGGCCGGCCGCCGGTCGCCCTATTCGCTGTACCGGGAAGACCTGGCGACCTTTGGCCAGGACGAATCCTACGACCAGAGTGATGCCGCCGGCTTCATCAAGCTGGCCGGGTTGCCCATGCGGGTTGAGGCGCTGCTGGCTGAGTTCGGTGTGCAGAAGGGCAAGTACCGGGCCCCGGACTACTTTAAGACCATAAAGAGAGATTGACCCATGAAAGGTAAAGTCTGGCAGCAGCGCTTATCACGACCGCTGCATCCCGCCATCCATGCCCTGAACCGCTCCCTGGACTACGACCGCCGCCTGTGGCCCTACGACCTACAGGTGTCCCAGGTCTGGGCACAGGCCTTGGAGCGGGCCGGACTGTTGTCAAAGGGTGAACTGGATGCCATCAGTGGTGGGCTGGAAACCATCGGGCAGGAATTGGCCGCCGGTAAGTTCGCTTTTGGTGGCGACGACGAGGATATCCACATGGCTATCGAGCGCCGTCTGGGGGAATTGATCGGCCCGGCCGCAGGCAAGCTACACACCGGCCGTAGCCGTAACGACCAGGTGGCCACCGACCTGCATCTGTACTGCCGGGATAGCGGTGAGCAGGTTAGCGCGGCACTGCGCGAGGTTATTGTGGCCCTAGTGGACTTGGCCGAGAGCCAGGCGGACCAGCCGTTCCCCGGCCACACCCACCTGCAGCAGGCCGAGGTGCTGTCGCTGGGACACATTCTGCTGGCCCAGGCCACGGCCCTGCGGTCCGATACCGAGCTGCTCGAACGCACGGCAAATGAGGCTATGGCGGCCTGCCCCTTGGGATCGGGGGCCTTGGGGGGCTCGACCGTAGCGGTGGACCGCCATTGGATCGCCGGTCAGCTGGGGTTCACCGCTGCCGCGCCCAACAGCATTGCGTCGGTCTCCTCAAGGGATTGCGCCCTGGACCTGCTCTACGCCCTCAGCCGGCTGGGGGTGCACCTGAGCCACATGGCCGAAGACGTGATCCTGTGGAGCAGCATTGAGTTCGGCTATGCCACCCTGGACGATGCCACCGCCACCGGCAGCAGTATGCTGGCCCACAAGAAAAATCCCGATGTATTCGAGCTGGCCCGGGGTAAAAGCGGTCGGCTGGTGGGCCACCTGACCGGGTTGCTTACGACCATCAAGGGACTGCCTGGTGGCTATAACAAGGACCTGCAGGAGGACAAGGAGCCGCTGTTCGACAGCGTGGATACCGCCCTCACGCTGCTGGCCGCTCTGAAACCGGCCCTGGAAGGTCTCACCTTTCACCCGGGGCGAATTGTGCAGGCCCTATCGCCCCAACTAAAGGCCCAGCGGCTGGTGGCTTACCTGGTGGGGAAGGGGCTGGCCTTTCGCGAGGCTTACGGGGTGGCGGGAGCGCTGGTGAGCCGGGCCGAGCAGGAGGGCATGGCATTGGAGGCGCTGGCACTGGAAGCATTCCAGGAGCATTCGGACCTGTTTGGGAAGGATATCCTGGCCCTACTGAAGGAGCCCTGGGCGGTGCCTGCAGAGGGGGTTTACGGCGGGAGCTCGGTCAAGTCGGTGCGGGAGCAGGTGAAGGAGTTGCGGGGGTGGCTGGGGAGAGGATAGGTTCCAAGTTTCTAGCCTTCGACAAGCTCAGGCCAAGTTTTCTGGTTTCAAGTTTTCTGTATCGAACCCCACTGTAAGCGGGGGAGCCCCGGGCAGGCCTTCAGCAATCAGCCCGTAGGGGCGTAATGCATTACGCCCATCCCGTCTATTTCAACAGAACACCCGCCTGCGACGGAACTACCCTGGCGCTTATTTCAATAAAAGCCCCGCCTTTGGCGGGATTATGCGCCTAACTATTTTAATAACAACATCTTGATCGATTTGGCGTTCTCCGGCGTCACCAGGCGGGCGATATATATCCCGCTGGGCAGCGCATGCCCTGAAGCATCCTGCCCATCCCAGGTCACCGACTTATACCCCGCCGCCTGTTCGCCCTGTACCAGCGTCCGCACCTCCCGCCCCAGGATATCGTAGATAGTGAGTGTTACATCTGCCCGCTGGGGCAGGTCGTAGCGCAGGGTAGTGACCGGATTGAATGGATTGGGGTAGGCTGGGTGCAGGGTGAACTCGGCCGGCAGGGCGCTTTCATTTTCGGCTATACCCACCCCCGGATTTATGTGCACACTGAAACTGTCGCTCCAGAAGACATAGCCTTCACTGGTGATGGAAAGAGCGAAGGGAATATCAAAATTACCCGAACAGTTATCATTGATGAGAAATCGATAATCACCCGAATTAACGACAGTTTCTCCAGGAGCGATATCACCGTATGCTTTATTCCCAAGCGCAATAGTCGTACACGTATCGGTGGTGGTAACAATTGCCCCAATTGCGGTGGCTGTGGCTGCTGCCCCCAGGTTACTGATATAAAGATCAAATTTTACCACTGGCGGGACCGGTCTACCGTCGGCGGGATAGGTAATTGCGAGACTGTCAAGCACTACCGGTCCGATGGTGGTAAAGCGGGCCAAGTCATCATAGTTGATGATCGCCGTAGCATTCAAGGTCGCTTTGAGGCCAGTATAGTAGAGCCTCTCATCGGCTGGGACCAGCCATACATTGCCAAATAGGCTGTCAGCTGCTGCCCCATCATGGTGGGCGCCGTCATCATAGAGGCGGACGCTGTCCAGATTAGTACGGTCAAAGGCCTCGAATTCCGCGAAAAGGGCTCGGCTGGTGGTGTCGCCGGTGAACAGGGCCGTCACTACTACCGAATCGCTGCCGGGAATGACGTAGGTGTTGGGCGCGACGGTAAAATCCTCCAGGCCTTGTAACGATTTTGCATAACCGATGCGAACGTTGGTACCGTCGTAGCCGGAATACCACATATTGTAGGTAGAATTGGTTTCGTCAAGCTGAACCAAACCGAAGGCCGTAGACGCATCATCCCAGCTGCCGGCTGGACCAACTTCTAGGATTGGATTGTTCTCAAACTTGGTCCAGCTTATGCCATTCACAGAGGTTGCGTAGCCGATGCGCCAGTCAAAGAAGTCTCCACCTGAGTACCACATCTGGTAAATTGCGCCGTCAAATATAATATGGATTCCCTGGACCCTGGGGTAGTCCCAGCTGGTAGCGGAGCCTACGCTCATAACTGGATTATTCGTACTATCCTTGGTCCACACGATCCCATCGGGCGAGGTGGCGTGACCGATGCGATGAACTTGGTCATCAATACCAGTGTACCACAGATGATAGATGAACCCGTCGAAAAGCACAATCTCGGAGACAAGTCCAACGGCGTCCCAACTGCCCGCAGGCCCGAGGTCCAGGATCGGATTGAGGGCATCCTTCGTCCAGGTAATCCCATCCGGCGAAGTGGCACGACCGATGCGTAAGTTGGTCCCGTCTAAGCCAGAGTAAAGCATATGAAAAATGGTATCAACCAGAAATACGGTGGGGAAATAGACGCGGTAGTCATCCCAGCTGTCCGTTGGACCTCGTTCAAGAACAGGATTCAGCGCATCCTTCGTCCAGGCGAGGCCATCTGTGGATGTGGCGTGGCCAATATCAAATATCAGTTCGTCTGTTGTGCCACTGCCGGAATACCACATATGATAGGTGCTGCCATCGAAATAGTATGATGCCGTCAAGACATAAACATCGTCCCACGTTCCTGCCGCGCCCAGGTTGAGCACCGGATTTTCGGAGGATTTAGTCCACTCAGTTTGAGCCAGCGTTACTGTTGAGAGACACAGGGAAATACCTAGTGACGCAAACAGGCAGAATGTTCTGCCTGATCTGTAATTCATTTCCTGGATTTTTTGCATTCGCTTCATGACGCCCCCCGCCGTTGTTAGTAAGTGCATACGTCCCGAGGGCACTCGTCATGAAGTCGAGGGGCTTGCAGATGTGATGGCTTCCTCTCCGGGAAACACTACCAAGAAGCCGGACGGCGGAATGACCAGTGCTTTATCGGCGCCGTATCTTTATACGCTCTTTTACATCGCTAGGGAGTCTTCTTATAGAGGACTTTCTATGCAAATATACGAAACATTTGGGGGGATAGCAAATCGTATGGGGGAAGCTCTACAGGGCTACACTTCTTGCCCTGGGTAGGATTTTTCTCGTCGCAGCGCACTTATTATCCGCTCCTTGGCGTCCTTAGCGTACCTAGCGGCTAATCCTCTTCTCTTCCCCTGACCAGTTTACCCCGCCTTCGGCGGGAGAGGTGGGTGCGGCTCGCCGCTGCTTCCGCGCACCAGGCGAACGACACGGCCCTACAAAATCCTTATATTCCCACCGCTCTTTGAAAATCAAGTCGATGCTCTTTCCCTCGCCTTCAGGCCTGTCCCGCAGCATATTTGTCCGCCAAAGGCGGTGGCGGGGAGAGGTCTGCTGCTGCCACTGGTACTGCCACTACCCTGCCAGCGGGGTGAGGTCCCAGTATCTACCAGATATTAACCTCTTCATTCTTAATGCCTTATGCTCATTTTCCGCCCATTTTGCACTTTGCATTTTGCATTTCCCCTACGGGTTCCGGTATCTAACAGATATTAACCTATTAAAACTTAATATCTTATGCTCCAATTCCGCCCTTTGTGTCATAGTGGTTTTCCTAAAAAAACAAACGGCTAGCCTCCCCCGTCGGCAAGCATTGGCCTTTTGATGTGTATTAGCTAGGTATTGGATGGGTTTTCAATCGGTTTCTTATGGGTCTTTCATGGGTCAAAGCTGGGCATAAGCTGGTCATTCGTTAGCCTATCGCGGCTCCCTTGGCCTACTGCTTACTGCCTAACTGCCTACGGCCCACCGCCTCACTCTCCGGCCCGCCACACCCGCCTGCCGTCTACGTAGACCGCATGGACCTTGGGCCGGCCCAGCAGCCCCTTGGTGAATAGTACAAAGTCGGCCGCCTTACCCTCCCGGATCGTGGCGCTTTGCGGCAGCTGCCACTGCTGGGCTTGACCCTCCGTTAGGCGCTGGATCAGCTGCGGGTCGAGGGAGCGCAGTTTGCGGGTAAAATCGGCCTCCTCCGGTGGCACTACCGGTTTGCCGGCCAGAGACCTGATCAGTTTCTCGGCCACGGTATCCTGCCCGGCCAATACTCCCACCGCACCGGCTGCCAGCCGCTCCAGCAGCGCCACTTTTTCCTCCGCCGATTGCAGCGGCCCGTCAAGCCTGAGTACCGTCCCGGTATTCCCCGGCAGGCCGGCGCTCTCCTGTAAGCGCGTAAAGGGAGCCAGCTGCTGCCCGGGCAGGACATATAGCAGGGTAGTGAAACCCTTTTTCAAGAGCTTTTGGGCCTCCTTTCCCAGGCTGGCAGGATCGCTCATATCCGGTTCCCGGACCAAACCTATCAGGCCGGGGGCCAGATAAAAGTCCTCACCGGCGACGGTTTCCTTGGCCTCGTGAACATCCAGATCCCCAAGATCGGCGATCAGGCCTCGGTCGCTGTCAAAGTCGACCCCCACATCGGCCCTGAAGGGGGCAATACCGGTGCCGTCGATCACCTGGACATCCCTGATAATTAAGTCATAAATGGACCGGCCGTTTTCCGGTAGCGCGTCGTAAATCGCCGGGTCGGCGTTGGCGTAGGAATCGTCGGCGATGGCGCTAAAAGCGGCCAGCAGGGCGATAAAGTTTAACTTTTGCAGGTAGCGCTCGGCATCGGTATGCCATCCACCCGACTCGATCAGGACCGTGCTGACCCCCCAGTTTTGCATGGCGTCGCCGAACGCCTGGGGCATGTAATCGGCGTCATACTTGGCTATGTGGCCGCTGAGCGCCGGCCCCAGGGCTTGGTAGATCACCACCGCCACCTGCTTGGCCCGCAGCCGCACCGGATTATCGGCTTCCAGCGCATCAAAGGGGGGCGCCATCAGGGCGATGGCCGCCAGCTTGCCGCTGTTGCCCACGGTCCGCCGGGCGTTCTGGTTATGCAGATTGAACCCGAAATCGGGCTGCAGCCGGTCCTGCAATTCAATCAGCAGCCGCCCCTCAGGAGTCTGCCGGTCCCGGGCGTCACGGTTGATGTCCAGCCCTTGGGCGTTCCGGCGGCTGGAGTGCCGGGCTCCATCGGGGTTAAGCATGGGCACTGCGTAGATGGTGATATTATCCAGGATAGTCTGAGTAAACGGATCGCCGCGGTGCATCATCAGGTAGTTGAATACATCCAACAGTGCCCCGGTGGCCGTGGGCTCATCCCCGTGCATCTGGCTCCACAGCAGCACCTTTTTTGGGCCGCTGCCGAGCCTGACTAAGTGGATCGGCCGCTTCTGGACCGAATGGCCGGCCACTTCAAAGTGAAAGTCCTCCCCGTGGCGCTTGACCAACGCGTCCAGCATCCCGGCGACCAGCTCACTATTAAGTGAATCAAGCGGCCCCTTAGAGAACCGGGCCGTCGCATACTGCTCATCCAGGAACCGGTAGTCCGGGTCTGATTGTGCTCCCAATTTCACTGCTCCTGCCATTATCAGCCAGAGGACCAGGGCCGCCGGCCGGGATGATAGTGTACGGCCGATTCCATAAAAGTTAGCCCACATTCGACACTCCTTGTAGTTAGGATAATCAGGCAATTCGGATGGCAGTATGTTGAGAGCCCTACTCGTTGCTTCATCATTAGCCCTGGGTATTAGCGGTAGCGGACCTACTAACGCGACCAGATGTTAATAATGAAATGCTGGAGGGCATATAAACGAAATTGGATGGAAGTTGCTTTAGTTTGTTTACCCTGGATTACCGAGTTGTGGACGTGGGGAACACCGATAACTTGACAACTTTTCGAAAAGGTCGTATACTATAATCGTAAATAAAGGGGCTACACAGGTATCGGTTGCGCAAGTGTGGTGTTATTATAATATGGTGATATTACGAATATTCCCGGCATGCTGCCCTGTTGGGAGGTCGCCGACGTACTAAGAGCCCGAAAGGGCAGGTGTTATTGAAGGCGCCAGGCTAGCAGCTGATCACCGTAGGGAATGGAGAGCTGCATGAGAATGATCGGTTCCGGCTTTGAGGCATTGTTATACTCAACATACATAAAACGTACCCTGGCGGTCGTGTGTCTGTTATCAGGGGGCATGGTTTTTCCCCAGTGGAGCCAGGTATTCGCAACCACCAGGGGTGTTTCAGCCCTCATAGAAACCGATAATTTTATATTGGCGGCCGCACACGACCGCATTTTACGATCCAGCGACAATGGGGCTAACTGGGATTCTATCGCCGTCCTGTCATCCTTCGCTGCATCAGACTTTGCGACTTTGGATGGCAACATATTTGTCGTCACAAGCTGGCTTTGTGCTGGTTTTTGCGATCCGCAGGAGTGTCTGTTTCTTTCGCCGGATAACGGCGCCAACTGGCAGGCAAAATTCTCAGCACCGTATGGGGCGGACTTCATCGAAGCCCATGGAAATTATCTGTTCTTGAACGCCGGCACTGGTCTCTATCGCTCCGCTGATGCCGGCAACCAATGGGCGCGAATCGACTCTGGCATGAACGTGTCGGGAGGTCTTGGGAATCTTGTTTCGAGTGACGGAATCCTTTATGGTACGCAAAAGGGTAGATTATATCAAACTGACGACAACGGCGAATCGTGGACATCGCTAAGCGAAGGCCTGCCGGATGATTATATATACGCTTTGGCGGTTCGCGATTCTATCATCTTCATCGGGACCAGTCAATTTGGGGTCTATCGGTCCACAAATTCCGGCCAAGGCTGGACCTCAGTCAGTACGGGCTTGCCTGAGAATGCACTCATCTCAGATTTTGCATCCCACGGCGGTTACCTTTTTACTACCATCATATCTGTCACCGCAGGTGGTTATTACACTGGTGTCTATCTGACTGAGGATAACGGCCTGAGTTGGGAGGACGTCAACCACGGTTTACTAATCGACGATATAACCCTTATTACAGAGTTATTGATTAGGAGCGATTATATATTTGCGGCCGGGACCGGTGGCATCTGGCGTCGGCCGCTGTCGGAACTCCTATCAGTGGCCGAAACACCAGGAGGCGACCTGCCAAGTGCTTTCCGGCTAAATCAGAATTATCCCAATCCCTTCAACAGCCAGACCATAATCACATACGTGCTGCCAGAAGAAGTCCCCGTAAGTTTGGAGGTTTATAGCCTTACCGGCCGACTGATCGAGAACCTGGTGCAACAGCGCCAAGGTCCGGGGACCTACCAGATAGTTTATAGTGCCGGGCATTTGCCCAGCGGAGTGTACTTATACCGGCTCAAGGCCATCCCCATTGGGGACGGCGAGCGATTTATTGCTGGCCGAAAGATGTTGCTATTGAGGTAGTTAAGCGTATAGTCCCGTCCCTATCCCGCAGAATGCCTGTCCCGTCAACTCCGCCATCGGCGTGGTAGAGGCGTTAGAACTTCAGCCCCAGCCCCAGGCGGAAGCGGCGGCGCAGGTCGATGGCCCCCGGGTCGCCCAGCACACCGCCGGGCAGGCCCATCTCATCCAGCCACAGCACGTTCTCCTGGTCGGCGGCGTTGAGCATCTCGAAGTAGACGAAACCGGTGCCCCGGCCCAGGGAAAAGTCTTGGTTCAAGCGCAGGTCCAGGGTGGTGGTGGTGGCCATGCGGGTGTTGTTGGGCTCGGTGGTGGGGCCCATGCTTCTGGTGTAAGGCAACGGGCTGTTCCAGCGCCACAGGAGGTTCAGCCAGCCGTTGCGCCGGCTGCGCAAATCCAGGTTCACCACTACCGTGTGCCGCTGGTCCCAGCTCAGGTAGTACTGGTCGACGGGCACCTGGTAGCCCCGCTCGGTCCAATCGAACTTCTCGAACTCGGACGATCCGGTACCCTTGGCGATCATGAAGGTATAGCTGATCTTACCCGAGATCCGCTGGCTGTAGGAGCGTTTCAGGAACAGCTCGAAGCCCCGGATATTGGCCAGGGCCAGGTTAACGAACCGGGTGTATCCCGAGCTGCGGTAGATGTCCTCCGGCCGCTGATTCTTGAAGGTGTTGGCGTCCACCAGGTTGGAGATATCCTTGTTGAAAATGGTGGCGTCGAATATGGTGGACTCATTGAGCTGCCCCTTATAGCTCACCTCCCACATGACCGTCCGGGCGGCCTTTAAGTCCGGGTCGCCCAGTGGGGAGAAACCCATGGCGGTGTTAAGGTTGCTGTTGGTGTAGAGGTAGTCGAAGGCCGGCATCTGGAAGAAGTAGCCGTAGCTCACTTGTAAGACGTCGGTGGGCCCCACCGGTATGGCCACGCCTAAGCGGGGGCTGAATTGGCTTTTAGGTGCGGCGGGCACCATGGAGGTGGAATCGAGGATCCACTCGCTCCGGTTGCCGTAGATCTGCTCCTCTAAGCCCGGCCGCTGGGCGGTGGGGTCGAAGTAATCGTACCGCAACCCCAGGTTGGCAACCAGCCCCTCCAGCTCGATCTTATCCTGGATGAATAGGGCGCCTTGCCAGGGCCGGTAATCGTACTCGGTGTCGTAGGTGATATAAAAGGGAAACTTGGGGTCGTAGGAACGAATATATTTGATCTGAACGTTCTTCTTGTACAGGTCAAAACCTTCGAGCATAAAGCCGGTTTTCAATTGGTGGTTGGCGCTGATCTGGCTGATGAAGTCAAACTTGAGGATATTATGCACCTCCTGGTGATCCAGCCACCAGGGCAGCTGGCCGGCAATCACGAAGCCACGCCAATCGGCTGGAGTGTTTTTCCCATCACCGTTATAGTCCTCAAAAGTCAGGTTGGGTGCATCCTGGAAGGACTGGCCGAGGATCGACTTGAGCACGTCGTAGCGACTGAGGCGCAGCTCGTAGAAAGTGCTGGGTGAAAGGGTATGGATGGCCGTCAGGCTGAGGCGGTAGCTTTGCTTGCTGCGGTTAGGCAGTCCTTCCAGATTGTACTTCCACTTATGGTCGTACTCCCGCCAGGACCACAGCGACAACAGCCCCTGGGCGGCGATCTTCAACCGCTCTGTGGGGTGGAAGCTTAACTTGCCATTAAAGTTGTAGCTGTAGCTTTCCTCGGAATTAAGCACGACGTGGCGATTGCCAAACAGCTCGTCCCGCCAGCGGGAATTGGGACGAATTAGGTTGCCGGCCAGGTAGAATTTCAAATGGCGACCCAGGGGACCGGTGAGATTCATTTCCAGGAAGTGATCACCGATACGCCCGGTGGAAAAAGGGGCCGGATTAGATTGGGGGTCCAGGTAGTCCCATTCCAGCAATCCGCTGAAAGTGGCACTGGGTTCCTTGGTAATAATGTTTACGACCCCGGACATGACGTTACCATACTCGGCACTGAATCCCCCGGTCTGGACCGACATTTCCACGATGGAACTGCTGGGCAGATCGGACCCCACCCGTCCTTCAATGGCCTCTTCGATGGGCAGGCCGTCAACCATGTAAAGCACTTCCGTCTTGCGGCCGCCGCGGATGTGCCCGGCCGCCACCCCCGGCTGCAGTTCCACGATCTCGAAGAAGGACTTGACTGGAATGTGGCGGATCTCCATGTCGGAAATAAAATGGGTGGTGGCGGTGACGTCCTTGCGGATCATGGGCGCCGGGGCGGTAACCACCACCTCATCCATCTCAATTACCGTCGGCTCGAGCTGCACCGCGATGGTAGTACGGAGGTCGGGCAACACCACCACTTCCTGCTGGATGACGGTGCGGTAGCCCATCAGGCTGATGCGCAGCTGGTAGGATCCGGGAGGCACGTTGGTGATCAAGTACCAGCCTTCGGCATCGGTGACCGCCCCCAGGTAGGTGCCGGTAACGGCCACATTGACCCCGGGCATAGGTTCACCAGTCTCACTGGAGGTCACATGGCCGGCTACGGTGCCCGTAACACCGCCTGGTAACTGGCCGGGGAACGAGGCCAGCAGGAGGATTAGAATTCCCAGTAGGGGATAGCGCTTAGTAGGTAAAAGCATGATGTTTTAGGTGCTTAATCGATTAATGAGAAGATACACAATTTAGGCCTTCGGGGCCACCAAAAGCTGGGCCAGCGGCAGGATTGATCCTGGCGCCGCCAGCAGCCCAGGGAGCACAGGAGCACAATAACAGGTATGCATTCTGTCCCGGCATCATTTCATTGCCTGGGTATCCGCTCATCGGCCGGCAGCTCTTCGACTGTCAGTCAACCGGCTGGCTGTCCACATCGAAAGTGTATAGGCGGCGTTGTTCTTCATCATAGATCCATAGGTTGTCGTCAATCCCGGCGTCCAGATCGGCGATCAAGACCCACTGCCCGGAATCGAGGTCGATGGGGCGGTAACTGGCCAAGACCACACCTTGCGGGCTGATCCGGCGAATGACGCCGTGATCGGTATCCTGACACCAGAGATCGCCATTCAAATATGTTAGCGACCGTAACGAACCGGTGGGCACCTCCATGATCAATTGTGTATTGCGCAGGGAGGCGCCATGATATTGGATGCTGCTGCCCTTGGTGGACCAGAAGGCGGACCCGTCCCAGGTAATGCCGTTGATGGTGGGATCGATCTCGAAGGTTTCGAAGACTTCGATGAGATAATGGGAGCCCGTCTGGGATGTTATGATGGCAACCTGTCCATCGGCGATTGAGTAAAGCAAATTGTCGGCAAATGCAATCGAGATTGAGTAGTGCAGGGCACGCAACCACCTGCCAGGCACGAAGGAATTATCCTTCAAGTCATACATATAATGGGTCAAAAGAGGAACAGTCCCTTCAATGGGGTTGTATTTGTTGAAATGCTTGGCGAGCCGCCAGATCCCACTTGGCGACCAGGCAAAAGTAGAAAGACACCCATAACCTTGTAGGTTCGGTGGCGGAGGAGCGCAGATAGAAGAGTTCGTGTTCTGATAAGATAACAATGGCTTGGGTAATAACAGATCGCCGGTTCGATCTTCGTGTTCGATGAAGATCTCTTAATCCCGCACGATGAAACTGTTCCGCTCGGCTGTAATTCGATACTGCCCGGGATAAACATTGTCGACCCGGAACGTGCCACTTTCGTCCGACAAGATATCCACCGGGTCGAAAGTAATGTCGTAGATCATGGCCGTAGCCTCGAGATGAATGGGAGTATTGGGAAGCACCAAGTTTGGGTCATCTATATCGACTGTAAAGCCAGAGAGGGCATAGCTTGGGATGCGCGGAGGTAAGATATCGTGGTCCTGGCGTTGCCAACAGGTTAGGGAGCAGAGGAGTAATAAGGCGAGAATATAATTTATGCGGTGCATGCACCATTGTCCTGTTAATTGAGCCCCAGGCCCATTAAATATAGGCAGGCTCAGAAATGATATCAATCGTCATGGAAGTTTTATCAAGCCGTTGAGAACCGACTGGCTGCGAGTTGGGAGAAGGATTAACAGTGGGAGCCCTATCCAACCTGTAGGAAGGGGATTAATTACTGCCCTATAGAATTATTCTACATCGAAACCATAAATACCAGCTCCGTAACTTACCCACAAATTACCATTGTACCCGATATCCATGTCATGCACTCCAATCCCATAGCCGGTATTGCCGTCAAAAGGTATCAGATGTAGTAGTACCTGTCCCTGTTGATTCATTTTTAAGATGAGATGCTGATCCTGGTCATAGCTCCAGAACCAATTTCTTGATTTGACCAGAGGACCCAGCAGGCCGCTGTCCACTTCCCAGCTGCGCTCCATGTTGATGGCTTGTTGCCCCCGATATTGGAGTGAGCGCTCGAATGTTGACCAGAATCCTTGCCCGTCCCAGGTGAGACCATAAAATGTGTCCTCAAGTTTGGTGGTTGTGACAAAAGATAGGTCTACGGCCGGCAGAACGGCAAGTGTGTCCCGGGACTGGAGATAGAAGAGCCCCTCAACGAAGATAAAGCATGTGGCGCCGGGGAAGGGATTATCGTACCTACGGTCCTTTATGATACCCTGCTGATCGATTCTACCACGATAAATCACGGGGATGAGTTCGAAAGGAACACCCTCGGGCGGGATTCTCAAGGTTCCGAAGTAGTATAGTCCATCGGGCCCCCAGGTGAAACGGGGATTTTGACCGCCAATACCGCTATAATACCTGTTGCTAACTAACGGTGTAGGCAGCTCAAGATCGAAGGCCATATCGGCGTGGCCCATGTCGAACTGTCGGGCAAAGACGCCATAGCCGCTCCTTGCCGCTTCTATCACGAAAATTCCGGGATAGACGGAATCGATCTGGAAATAACCGTTGCTGTCCGATAGGGTCGAAACCGGATCGAAGGTGACTTCGTAGAGCATGGCCTTGGCCCAGAGGTCGATGGGGGTAAAAGGCAGAGCCAGGGTGGTATCGTCGAGGTCGACCGTATACCCGGAAATGGTATAGTTTGGGATTCTAGGGCGGAGGATATCGTGGTCCTGGCGCTGCCAACAGGCCAGGGAACAGAGGAGTATTATGGCCTGAAGGTATCTGAATCGGCGCAGGTATCTTTGCCCGGCAAATCTCACTCCATCAATTCCCCGGTTGTTTCTCCACGTCGAAGGTGAACAGGCGGCCTTTATCCTGATCGTAGATCCATAGGTTGCCGTCAATACCGGCGTCCAGATCGGCGATCAAGACCCACTGCCCGGAATCGAGGTCGATGGGGCGGTAACTGGTCAGGACCACACCTTGCGGGCTGATCCGGCGGATGACACCGTGATCGGTATCCTGGCACCAGAGATCGCCCTTCAGGAATGTAAGCGATTGTAACGTCCCGGTGGGTACCTCCAGGATCGATTTGGTATTGCGCAGGGAGGCGCCATGATATTGGATGCTGCTGCCTTTGGTGGACCAGAAGGCGGACCCGTCCCAGGTGATGCCGTTGATGGTGGGATCGATCTCAAAGGTTTCCATGACTTCGATGGAAAAATGGGAGCCCGCCTGGGGTGCGATGATGGCAACCTGTCCTCCAACTATCGAATAGAGTAGATTATCGGCAAACTCGAGCAAAGCAGAGTAATGGGGAGCGCGGATCCAGCTACCACCTTTGAATGAATTGTCTGCAAAGTTATAAAGGGAATGCCTGAAAATAGGAACAACCCCTTCAACAGGATTGTAGTAGTGAAAACGATCGTAAAGTCGCCAGATCCCGCTAGCGGACCAGGTGAAGGGGGGAAATTGACTATAGGAGGAAACCACCTGGTTTGCCAACAAAGGCCGGGGTAACCGCAGATCGCCGGATCGGTCTTCATGCTCGATGAAGATCTCCTCATCCAGCACGATGAAGCCACTTCGTTCAGCCGTCAAGCGATACTGACCGGGATACACACTGTCGATCTGGAAATAGCCTGTGCTGTCAGATATAATATCCACAGGGTCGAATGTGACGTCATAGATCATCATTACAGCTTCGAGAGTGACGGGAATGCCGGGCAAAGTGTGTTCAAGATCATCCATGTCGACCGTAAACCCGGAGAGAGTGTAGTTGGGGATACGGGGTGGCAGGATATCGTGATCCTGGCGTTGCCAGCAGGCGGCCAGCCCCAGGATCATCACGGCGAGCAATAGCGGTATAAGGTTGCGGCTGAGGTCCATGCTTTTAAGGCTCCAGCCTGGTCAAAGCCTGGCGGGCCGGTACCAGGGAAGGATCGAGGTCCAGGGCCAGCTGCAAGGCCTGGCGTGCTTCGATGGTCCGCCCCACCTTGGTCAGGGCCAGTCCCAGCCAGTAGTGATGCACTGCCCGGGCCGGGTCGAGGTCGGCGGCCAGGCGGAAATGATCCAGTGCCAGGGAAGCGTTGCCCATGCGCCAGAAAACCAGCCCCGAGTAGAAGTGGGCGGGGCTATAGTCGGGGTCAACTGCCAGGGCCCTTGAGAACGCTTGCCGGGCCTTAACCAGGCGGTTGTTCTGGAACTCCAACACACCCAGCCCGTGAAGGGCGTCGGCCTGTTGCGGATCGATTGCCACCGCTCGCTGGAACAACATTCGAGCTTCGTCGAGGCGGTCGTCCAGCATGTAGGAATCGGCCAGGGCCTTAAGGGCCAGGTTATTGCGGGGATTCAGGGCCACCAGTTTCTCCAGGTCGGCCTGACGCCGCTCAATCAGCTGCAGCAGATATAGCGCGTTGGGGTGGCCGGGCTGGGCGGCCAGCACTCGGCGGTAGGCCCGCTCCGCGTCATCATACAGCCCCAGCCAGGCCCGAATCTGGCCCTCCACTACCTGGGCCTTGAGCCGCTCGTAATGCGCCAGGGAGTCCCCGACGGCGGCCTTCACCTCAGGTCCACCCAGGTTCACCAGGTAGGGTAAAACCTCACGTTTAGCCCGCCGCAGAGCGTTGAGCGCCTCCACGTTAACATTGACCCTATGTACCTGGGAAAACTCGATCACCGGGCGGTTGTCGGTATTAAGGGGGGCGGCAGCCACCAGCTCCGCCAGGGCCTCATCGGCCACCACGAAATTGCTCAGCAGCTCGTAGGGATTCTCCAGGTTGGTCTCGGCCAGGTCGGCCCGAATAGCGGCATCGGCCAGGCGGCTATTAAGCAGCTCCCAGTCGAAGAACACCGGGTTCTGGGAGCCGAGGATCAACAGGTGTGAGGGGTTGACGTACCATAAAGAGCTGTAGGGGAAAACGCTTTGGAAGGTCCGGGCCAGGGACCAGAACTCCCGGGCCGAGATGGCATTAGGGGGCATCCAGGCCACGATCAGTCCATCCTCCTTCAACAGACGGCGGCAATGGCGGTAAAAATCCTGTGTATACAGGTTAGGGCTGATCTTAGGGTGGATGGCGTTGAACGAGATAATGTCATAGCGCCGGTCGGTGAGCTTGATATAGTCCCGCCCGTCGCCGATGATTAGGTTGAAGCGGGGGTGGCTCAATACATTGTGATTCTGGCGCTCGAAGTAGGGGGCGGTGGCGACCTCGTCAGCCACCAGTTCCACGCAATCGACCCGGGCACCGGGATATAAGGTGGAAGCATAAGCGGTGCTGCCCAGGCCGAAGCCCACCACCAGGAAATCGGTAGGAGCGGGGTGAAAGAGGGGGCCTAAGTGCCCCAGCAATTTGTGCACCTGCATGTCCTGGTAGATGGTGAAGGCGGTGGATTCGCCGTTGATATTGAGTTCCCGCTGGCCGTTGACCAGATCCTCCAGTACAGCCAGAGAGCCGTCGGCGTTCTCGCTGGCGTGCAGCAACCGGTAGCGGCGCTGCTGACCCTTGAACTCCACACTGGATAGGATCAGCGGCCGGCTGTCGGCCATGAGTGCTACCAGTACTAAAGGAACCATCGCCAGGCCCGCGGTGAGTCGGCGGCGTTGGGGGGCGAGGGCCGGGTTAAAGTAGCACAGGGCCGCGGCTATAGCCAGGTTGAGGATCACCACCAAGGAAATGCTCATGCGCACGCCGAATAGAGGGATCAGCAGGTAACCGGCTGCCAGGGAGCCCAGGACCGCCCCCAGAGTATTGAAGGCGTATATCCGTCCAATACCGCTGCCCAGCACCCTCAGGTTATCAGCATAGTAGCGCACCGCCAGGGGCAACGTGGCACCCAGCCCGAGGGTCGCTGGCAGCATAAGGGCCAGAGCGATCAAAAAGCGGATGCCAACCACCGCCCACCAGGACTCACGTCCCAGCAGTTCACCCAGCGCCTGGCCGGCGGGGTGCAGGAGATTGATGGCGGGCAGGAGTGCCAAGGCGCCCAGGGCGATCATCAGTTGGGTGGCGGCCAGCCAGGCCAGGTGATCCTTCAGGCGGTCGATGAACCGGGCTGCCATCAGGCTGCCGGCAGCCAAACCCAGCAGGAAAGCGGTCAACATGGTGGTGAAGGCGTAGGTGGTCAGCCCCAGGAAGTAGACCAGAGCCCGGGTCCATAGCACCTCGTAGCACAGGGCAGTGAACCCGGAGAGGGCCATTGCCCCCAGGACGAGCCGCTGCAACCCGCTGCGCTCAGCGGCCACTTTCACCGGCGGAGGGGCCAATTCCGGCAGGGCTGTCTCCGGCGTTGTCAGCAGCCGGCTCAATAGTCCGGCGGCCAGCGCCACCAGCAGATTGACGGCCGCAGCCAGATAGGTGGTATGGGCCATCCCCAGGGTGCGGATCAGGAAGAAACCGGTGAGGAACGTGCCCAGCAGGGCGCCGAAGGTATTCAGGGCATAGAGCAGGCTGACCTTCAGGCCCAAGTCCTGTTCGCTACGGACGAATACCTTGCTAAGCACCGGCAGGGTGCCGCCCATCAAAGTTGTGGGCGCCAGGATGATCAGGAACGCCCCGACGGTCTTGAAGACCTCTATCAGCGGGTGCTGGAAGCCCAGGGCCCGGCCGGTGCTGATGTAAATGCTATCCAATCCGCTGAATAAAGGGCCGGCCAACAGGGCGTAGATCCCGATACCAGCTTCCAGGGCGGCATAGACCAACAGGGGCGTTTTCAGCCGGTCGGCCAGCCGCCCGAAGAGGTAGCTGCCCAGGGCCAAGCCGCCCATGAAAGCGGCCAACACCACCGAGAGGGCAAAGGCGGTCACCCCGAAAATGAGATTGAGCTGCCGCAGCCAGAGCACCTCGTACGTCAGGCCGGCCACCCCGGAGAGGAAGATTATGACCATCAGAGCAGCGGCCAGTGGGCGGGGGAGGCGGTTGGCGGGTGGCTTGGTCAAACTGGGTACTCCTTTACCGGAAGAACGACGGTCCACCGGAGAGGGATATTACTGTTTTCGGCGGCGAAAGAGGCAGCACTTTTTGGATCGGCGCTGGGTCCCCCGCCCCGCTTTCTGCGGGATTAGGTACTTTCAGCGGGGTTCGGGGCCACGGTAGGCTAACGAATGCCCAGCTTATGCCCAGCTTAAACCCATTAAAGACCCATTAAAAACCGATAAAAAACCTATCCAATGCCTAGCTAAAACCCATCAAAAGGCCAATGCTTACCGACGGAAGAGGCTAGCCCAAGGGGGAAATGCAAAATGAAACGTGCAAAATGGGCGGAAAATAAGCATAAGACGTTAAGAATGAAGGGGTTAATATCTGTTAGATACCGGAACCTATATGCAGATACCGGGGCCGGTTACCTCACCCCAGACACTGCGTGTCGTCCCCTCTCCCAACCCACATGAAACGAGCCTGAGGGAGAGGGGAATATGCTACTTGCTTGTCAAAGAGCGGGGGGAATATAGGGATTTTTAAGAGTACTGTCGTTCGCCTGGTGCGCGGAACAGCCATCAGCCGTCAGCGATCAGCCCATGCCAGTAAGGGCGTAATGCATTACGCCCCTACGAGGTTGCTCCCTCCACAATCTTGATCTCCTCCTCCGTCAGTCGCGTAGAGCTTCCGCGCCCGGCTTGTTATTCCCCATAATGGTTCGTATATTTGCACTACAAGTCTACTAGAAGAAGACCACCGAGCGTTTTAAAATGAGCATATAAAGATACGGTGCCGTTAAGGCATTGGTAGACACCCTTGCTTGCCCACACCAATATGGGGGGATACAGCCATGAAACACCTCTACTCTTTCCTGATCCCGATCCTGATATGCACCACCGCTGCCTTTGCCCAACCGGTGCAGGGACCCGCAACTACATTTTCCCGCACCTCTGGAGACAGCCTTGGCGATGTGAGCGACTCCGCCCAACAGGCCGCAGGTTTGATGTGGATCAGGCTTGACCTCCAACCGGGCCAGAGTCCAATCCATCCCGACTTCCAGGGGCTGGATATCGCACGTTATCATTATAAGACCCAACAACTGGATCTGGTCACGACCCGAGAGCAGTATACGCAGCTGGTTGCCCGGGGATATCAGATCCAGGTACTGTCTTCCGACAGCCGTAAGGATTTCCTGCCGCGCCTCCGGCGAGCCCCGAAAAAGGCTCCCGAGCGAGAGGATCGCCTGAACCAGTATGTTCCCGACCACTATCGTTCCTACCAGGAAGTGGTTGATTACCTGTTCAATCTTCAAGCGCAATATCCAGAGATTGTCCAGGTGGATTCCATCGGCCGCTCCCATGAGAACCGGGCCATCTGGCTGGCAAAGATAGCGGAGAATGTGGCTGTTGATGACCCTACCAAAGCTGGTGTGCTTTACACGGCCCTGCACCACGCACGTGAGGTCATCTCACCAGAAGTTCTCCTCTACTTCATGGATTATCTGGTTACCGAATACAACGCCGAAAACGCCCGCATTCAGTCCATATTAGCTTCCCGGCAGCTATGGTTCGTTCCTATAGTCAATCCCGATGGACACGTCTACGTCTTCGAAACCGAACCTCTCTGGCGTAAGAACCGGCGGGATAACGCTGATGGCACCTTCGGCGTAGACCTGAACCGCAATTATTCCTACAAGTGGGGGTATGATAACGAAGGATCAAGCCCCGTGACCTCAGAGTGGAATTACCGTGGTCCTGGACCTTTCAGTGAACCGGAGACAGATGCGATCCGTAATTTTCTCGAAGGACCGGGAAGTGAGGACCGGAATATTACCATCTCACCATCCTATCATTCCTGGGGAAACTTGTGGCTGTATCCCTGGGGGTATGTCCTCGAAGACACACCGGAGAACTATATCTACGCCAGCTTGGGAGATTCTGTTGCCGCATATAACGGCTATATTCATGGCGGTGGCAAACTCTCAGCACAGCAGCTGGGATATACGGTGAACGGCGATTATGCCGACTACATGTACGGAGAACAAACGACCAAGCCCCGCATCTTCGGCGTGATCCCCGAAGTGGGAGAAGAGTTCATCCCCGATACCTCGTTGATCGCCGAATTGGTACAGGAAAATCTCGGACCCAACATCCTTATGGCTGAATACGCCGATTTGGTCGGGCGGATGGGGAACATAACGGTAACTTCGCGAAACTATTCCGTACCCGGTGTCGATTCCGTGGTTGTTACAGCTGCCGTCACCAACCCGGCCGAACTCAGCCAAACCGCTTTCTTCGAATCATGGTATTCGACGTTTACCGATACCCTACAATTATTTGATGATGGTAACCACCATGACGGCGCGGCGGGCGACAGCCTCTTTGGCAACACCTGGCTGATCCCGACCGGGGAGCGTTATTACTCGGTTGGTATTAAGGTTACCACAAACACGGAGGATACGTTAAGTCTGGCCTTTCACGATATAGCCCGTTTCACCACCATCGGCCCGGTAATGTATGATTCATACATGTTTACAGGTCCTGATACGATTCCTAATCCTGGAGACCGCGTTTATTTTTACCTTGCTCTAAAGAATACCGGCTCCACGGGCACTGCCACAAAAGTAAGCGCTACCATATCCTCCACCGATTCGTGTGTTAGTGGCATCAGCCGAAGTAGTGCTCCGTTCGGCGATATATCTGCTGGAGCATTGGTGCCGGGTACAGGCAACAATTATTTTTCGATTGATATTAATGGCAACTGTCCTGGGAATACTGATCTCTCTCTCAACCTGTCCATTACCAGTGAGGGATTCACATTCTGGAGTGACACCTTCAGCGTGCACGTAAATCCACTGGGTATAGCCGAAAATGAAAGCACCCTGCCGACCGAATTCGCCCTGCACCCGGCCTACCCCAACCCCTTCAATCCGGTCACAACACTACGCTACGACCTGCCCCAGCGGGCGGATGTAACACTCACTATCTACGACATCCTGGGTCGAGAGGTGCGGACGCTGGTACAGGGCGCACAGGCGGCGGGCTACCAGTCCGTGACCTGGGGCGGCAGCGATGATCGCGGGCAGCCGGTGAGCTCGGGGGTGTATTTGTACCGGATAGAGGCTGAGGGCTTTTCGGAGACCCGGAAGATGGTTTTATTGAAATAGCCCGTAGGGGCGACAGACGCGGTGGCCCCCACATCCTGACGAGCCACCACGAAAAAAACAAAAAACACCAAAAAAGACGCTGGCGGATGGAGGGTTAGATATGGTGGG
>CBDVAP010000025.1:0-28182 GCA_965372015.1 uncultured bacterium
CAGCATCCCCCCCGCCCGGTTTTTATTTCAGTTCTATTGGCCGCTTATTGAGCAGTGGGATTGGCCAGCTTCCTTTACAGGATTTTCATCTCCAGCTCGGCTAAGTCGCGCTGCAATACGGCTGCCCGGTGCTCCATCTCTGCGGCGAGATCATTCAACGCCGGCCGGTTGGGGTGGGTACCGGTAAGCATGTATGGCCCCGCCGCCGATTCCATCGCCAATAGCGCGCCGGGAGATTTGGTGGGTCCGGTGCCGGTGGAGGGTTACTACCTGCTGGCAAAGGTCCGGGATTTGCGACCGGCCGGACTGCCGGAATCCGAGGCGCTGAGACCTCGCCTGCGGCAGGGCTGGATGCAGGCGCACAGTGGTCAGTTACGCCGGGCCTGGGTGCTCAGGTTGCAGGAAACCGCTTACCCTGTTTATATCGACACCAGCCTGCTGCTTCACCCAGTTCCGGTAGGTGATTCGATGCCGCTATCCACCGCCTGGCCGGACTCGGCCACCCTGGCCCCCGATAGCGCCGCCAACCGTCAGTTGGCCCTGCCGGACAGCGCCTTGGTGGATACATTTTCGGTCATACAACTGGATTCGGTTCAGGTTGACAGTCTGCCCACCGCGGTCTTGGACAGCGTGAGCGGAAAAACTAATCCGCCTCTTCCCGATTGATCACCAGGCCACTTCCTACCACCACCACCCGCATCATTGCTTAACCCGGACGGTGTACTCCACCGTCACTTCCTTACCGGCCGGGACCGGCACCGTGAACACCGCTGTAAAGGCCCCGGCTTTCTCGTAGTCGTGGGTGCTCTTTTTGATCTGCCAGTCCCCGCTGAACCGGGCTCGCACCTCGATGGCCACCTGTCCTTTCTCTTTGCGGTTGCGCAGGGAAACCTGGGTGGTCTGCTCATAGCGTGGTTTAGCCTTGTCGCCCAGGCGCGTGTAGCTCAGCCGCTTGACCTCCGCCACCAGATCGAAGGCCTGGCCGTAGTTGATCTCCACCCGCTCGTCACGGGGCGTGTGGGCGATACGGTCCTCGCCCGCAAATTGCAGGTGGCCCCCGCGATCGGCGCTATAGATACGGATGATGCCGCCCGGTAAGGGGTCACCCAGCTGGTTGGCCTTCGTATTCTGGAAGTTCAGCCGGGCCTTCACCGGTAATTTCTGAGCCTCCTGCCGGGGTGGATGAGGCACCGCCCCCTGCATTTCCACCACGTACCGCCGCGTTAAACCCACCCCCGATTTGTGGAGCAGCTCCACCTGCTTCTGCTGGTTCTGTTTGATGGTGGTCTTCCAGGGGATGGTGTACAGGTGGAAGTCCATGAAGGCTTCCTCCTGCACCTGCGGCGCCCGCATGGCCAGCGCTTCCGTGGCGAATCTGGGCCTGGCCCCGCGTTTGGCCCTCACCCGGTGCACCTCGCCCGCCACCAGCTTCACGGTGGCATAGGGGTAAGGTATGCCGCTCTGGTTGTTCAGGGTGATCCACCCCGTCAGGTCGCCGGTGGTGGTGGCCTGGTCGATCTTCAGCACGTAGTCCGCCTTCCATGTGAGGCCCCCGGTTAAATAGCTCACCTGCACCTCGTGCCGGCCCTTATCGGCTTCGGCCAGCCAACGCAGGCTCGGGTGGGCCACCAGCTCATCCGGCACTTCCGGCAGTATTACATGTCCCGGGTGCCGCACGTGAATCTCCCGGCCTATTTGATAAATTGGGCCGTCGTTCAGCGACAGCAGGGTGGCCCTTTGCCGCTCGGTGATCTCGTTATCGGCGTCGTAAGTCAGCAGTTGCACCTGCTTCCCAACGTACTTTGACAGCAGGGTATTAGGCGTGAGCAGGTCGTACTCGTAGTTCTGTTCCAGCACTACCCAGCCCAGCTTGGGCCTGCGGCTCACCGGTAGCACCGTCTCCGGCTGAATCTTGGCCGCCACCTCTTCCAGCAGCAGCTCCACCCGGCCCCCTTTTGCCAGGTCGAAGGTCCGCGTGTCCTTCACCAGTCCCAGGTTGTTGTTGTAGATGGTCACTTCCAGGCTGGTGCGCTGGCCGGCGGTGATAGCCACCGGCGATTGGGCGGCCAGGCACGTCGCCAGCAGGTAGATAATGATGGTGATCTTTCGTTTCATGGTTTGCTCCTATACGCCCCCCAATTTAACAGTAATAATTCAGGCTGGTTAACTTCGGCTATGCCTGCCGACCTACGCCGCAAGCTCACCGACCTGGAACTCAAGCGCGCCCGCCCTTCATTGGACGATGTGCGCAACACCCCCCGGCTGCCGATCTACGCCCTGATCGAGGATGTGCGCTCGCTGTTTAATGTGGGCAGCATGTTCCGCACCGCCGACGCCCTGCACCTGTCGCGGCTGTACCTGTGCGGCTACACCGGTTTCCCGCCCCGCCACGAGATCACCAAGACCGCCCTAGGCGCCGAGCACACCATGCCCTGGGAAAAGCATACCCGCGCCATCGACCTGGCCCGCCGGCTGAAGTCTCAGGGGATGCTGCTGGTGGCCCTGGAGCAGACCAACGATTCGGTGGATTTCTGGGAAGCGCCCATCAGGTTCCCGGTGTGCTTCATGGTGGGCAACGAAGTGGTGGGCCTGTCGGAGGATTTGGTGGCCCTGGCCGACCTGTGCCTGGAACTGCCCATGATGGGCGTCAAGCAATCGCTTAACGTGGCCACGGCCTTTGGGGTGCTGGGGTATGAGCTGGCCCGGAGGCATAGGGAGAGTTTCTAGTTACTGGTTTCGAGTTACTGGTTTCTGTATCCAGTATCGAGCAATCAGCATCAAGCATAGGCAAACCAAACATGAAATGAGAAAGATATGTCACCACGCAATATCGAGATAACCCCGTCGGTCACAGTCCATGCCCTGCTGGAGGCCTACCCGCAACTGGAGGATGTCCTGATCGGCATCGCGCCGCCCTTCAAGAAGCTGCGGAACCCCATCCTGCGAAGGTCGGTGGCCAGGGTGGCGACGATCAAGCACATTTCCGCTGTGGGCCACGTCCCCCTCGATGAGTTGATCGGCAAACTCAGGGCAGCAGTGGGGCAGCCGGTGAGTGCGGAATCCTATGCTGACCAAAAGTATTTCGGTGAGCAACCCGATTGGTTCGCGCCTGAAAAGATAGTGCTCACTGTCGATGAGGCCCAGGTGGAGAATAAGGATAGCATGACATTGGTTACCATCCTCAGGGAGGCGACGGGCGTTAAAAAAGGCCAGATCATCGAGCTGGTCACCACCTTCCTGCCGGCGCCGGGGATCGATATCCTGAAATCCAAAGGCTACTCGGTCTGGACCCGCAAAGCAGGTGGCGATATGATCAAATCGTACTTCCTGAAGAATACGGACTGAGAGGGGGGACGACTGCTACTGCTCCTGCCATTTTTTTCAGGTCTCATTTTTCCATTGCTCCGCAACCATATAGCTTTTACTTTACCGCCGTGGGTTTACACCTTTGAACCGGGCTATGCCAGGCTTTCAAATCTGGGATGATTACATTCAGGCCGGTTATATATCCGGCTCGGTGATGTGGTCGCGCAATGAGCGCACGCGGCGGAAGGAGGCACCTATGAACCACTGAGACTGAGACCATCGTCCGGTACTGCATTTCAATTCGGAATTGCAGCCAGCAAACGAAAATGACGGATATCCCGTCGAAAGGAGAAACTCCCATGAAACTTAATACACTACTGACCATTACTGCCGTAGCCGCTCTCGGTTTCGCGATTGCTTTTCTGTTCTTTCCGGGCCCGTACTTGTCGATCTTCGGCCTGCAAGCGGATTCAGCCACGTTATGGGTTTCGCGATATTTAGGGGGCGCGGCTTTTGGTTACACCTTGCTGGCGTGGTTCGCCAGAAACAGCACGGACTCCGAGGCGCGACAGGCCATCGTCCTCGCCATGTTAGGCGCTTGGGGTGTGTCCTTCATCGGGCTTCTACTGGGGCAAATTACTGGCCTGGCGAATTCGCTAGGCTGGGTTATGGTTGTGCTCATGGGCTTGTTCGCGGCGGCCTACGGGTATATCCAGTTTGTGAAGCCCAGCGATTCCTAACTAATAGGGGAGCAGACCAACGATTCGGTGGATTTCTGGGAGGCGCCCGTCAGGTTCCCGGTGTGCTTCATGGTGGGCAACGAGGTGGTGGGCCTGTCGGAGCAGTTGGTGGCCCTGGCCGACCTGTGCCTGGAACTGCCCATGATGGGCATTAAGCAGTCGCTCAACGTGGCCACGGCCTTCGGTGTGCTGGGGTATGAGCTGGCCCGGAGGCATAAGAAAGGTTTCTAGTTTCGAGTTTCTGGTCCAAGAATCGGGCTCGACTGCTACTGCCTCTGCCAACTGCTACTTCTTCAGATTCCCATTGCCCCGTAACGATATAGCTTTTACTTTGCCGTGGTATTTTTCCCCTCGTGTCAGCGAGTAGCGGACGCCTGAAGGATCACTTAATAAGTAAATGTATCTTTTGCCCGCTCCCCGGATAGTGAAGCAGCTGGTGCGACGCTTCGAGGACAACCTGGAAGCCTATCGCTCCAATTCTGCTGCCCCGGCTGACGGAAGGCCTGGAGGGGCAATTTATGGACAGGGCTACGTTGGAGGAAGCCATTAGGCAAAATCTGAAAGCATTGAACTTATTAGGCCGGCCCGGGCTGAGGTTGTCGCAAGCTGCGACCAGCTTTCAAGAATAGGAATAATATCTTGAGTGGTACGGTAGCAATCATTCCTGTTGAGCAGGTTGAGCAGCGAATCTTACTGGTTCGAGGCCATAAAGTAATTGTAGATGCGGACCTAGCTCAGTTTTACGGAGTTACCACCAAGAGGCTGAACGAACAGGTCAAACGCAACAAAGGCAGATTTCCCGAAGATTTTATTTTTCAGCTGACAGCTGAGGAAAAAGCTGAGCTGGTCGCAAATTGCGACCACTTAGCTAGCCTTAAATTCTCTTCGAGCCTACCCAATGCTTTCACTGAGCACGGAGCTATCATGGCAGCTGGTGTCTTGAACTCTGAGCGTGCTGTGGAGCTCAGTGTGTTTGTGGTGCGAGCATTTGTTCGGCTGCGCGAACTACTTGCCACTAATAAGGAACTTGCCGTTAAGCTGGCTGAACTGGAGCGCAGGCTGGAAAGCCACGATGAATCGATACAGACACTGGTTGAGGCCATCCGCCAGCTCATGGCGCCGCCTGATAACGAAAAACGGCGGATTGGTTTTTAGACTGTGATCGAAACGCTCTCCGAAGAATCGCAGGCCCTCTAGGATGCGGTCAACAGACACGCCCCGCCACGAGATCACCAAGCGACTAAGAACCTCACCCCCGTCCTGAAACCCCGCTGGAAGCGGGGCGGCCGTCCCCTCTCCGCAAGCGGAGAGGGGCTTCGCGAAGCAAAGGGGAGAGGTTTCTAGCAGATCGGCGTCCTGGGCTACGAGCTGGCCCGGAGGCATCGGGAGGGTTTCTAGTTTCTGGTTCAAGAGCCGGGCTTGGCATGATATTGCCAATTTGTATCATTCCCTTGAGCCAAGTAGTTTAATTACTATATTATCGTTGGATCATACTTAAGACAATAATAACGTAGGGCATAGGTGCAAGCGCGATAACAACAATCAATGGCCCGGTGGATTTCTTCATAAAAGTAATTAGGCCCGCTAAGGAAAATTACGGTCTACCGCAAACAGGAGATACGAAACGTGAAGGTTAAGCAGCTTGTTGCGAAACTCAGAGAACTTGATCAAGAGCTTGATGTGCTGTGCTACACCGAGGACAGTGACCTACTGCCAACGAAGCATATGTTCAAGCTCTTGGAGATTGAAGACGTCAGCGAGTCTGAGGGTGAGAGGCGAAGGGGGAATGATCAGATTCCAACCCTGAAGTTTGGAAAGAGCCCCTATTCAGAGAAATTCGCATTCATCAATGTCATATCGGACTTCTAGGGCGCGATAACAGGATTCAACGGCCTAGTATATTTCTTTTAATAAATGATAGTTGGACTCAAGGAATAAGAGGAGGTGAAACGAGATGCCGAGGCCTAAGAGATGGGTGACCAAAGGCGTAACAAACGGAATAGGGACAGTCCAACTGTCGTCATGGAAATACTTCCACGACTACGTTACACAAGAAATGTTGGATTATTCTTACTATGTCTGGCGCGGTGATCGTTGCGATAATAGGCCTCTTCTCCCGTCGTTAGACAGAAGCCACTTAGGCTCCTCGCGTGTCATTATTGAACGACATATGGCCACGCATCTCCAAGTCTTTATGGAAGCAACTCGCGGCCGACGGGGTAAGACACCATCAAAGATGGAAAGCGAGAACGACTGGTGGGCCTTGGGACAACACCATGGTCTTGATACTCCGCTTCTCGACTGGACGCATTCTGCCTTTGTTGCCCTATTCTTCACGTTTGAAAAGACAAAGAAGCCTCAAACTCGCAATAGGGCTGTATACGCTATCAACCCCAGTGCGTGCGAAGCCAAGAGTGCGGAGATCAAGAATGTGCATGCGGGAAGTACCCGACCTGATATTACAGAATTCTTTAGCCCTCAGCAGGATGAGAATTCAAGACTTGTGAACCAAGGGGGACTGTTCAGTCGGTGTTCTGCCGGTACCCCACTTGAAGGCTGGGTGGCCCATCATTGGTCAGGAGAAAATATGGCAATGCCATTGATACGCCTGCTGATTCCCGATAGTGGTCGCTTGAATTGCTTGCGCACCTTGAACAAAATGAACATCAACTACCTTACACTGTTCCCTGACCTGCATGGAGCCTCAAGCCACGCAAACACTGTAAATAGAATCTCCAACTACTAACCCAAGAGGAGCATCAACGCATGCGTTTCAAACCGCGCTTACGCTGCTTTCAACAATGAGAATGCTGTTCGTTGGGTGGTGGAAGGAGCAAGTTTAAACCCACGCCTGTCTGGATGTCTGCAGGTGATTACTAGGTCCCAAAAATAATGCCCCCGACGAAGACCTGGTATTCTAACGTCTAGACGAACGGTTGGTTTCTCCGGCTGACCACTAATCCCCCCTGGATACAGCACGGCCAGCTGCTTCCGCGCACCAGGCGAACGACGGCACTCCAAAAAATCCCTATATTCCCCCCGCTCTTTGAAATGTGAGAAGGATGTTCTTTCCCTCTCCTTCAGGAGAGGGGCCTCGCGTAGCGAGATGGGTGAGGTCGTCCCGGTATCTAACAGATATTAACCTATTAAAACTTAATATCTTATACTCTTTTCCCGCCCATTTTGCACTTTTCATTTTGCATTTCCCCCTTTGGCTAGCCACTCCCGTCGGTAGGGGTGAACCTTTTGATAGGTATTAGCTAGGTTTTAACGGGGTTTTAGTTGGGTTTTTAGTGGGTTTTTAAGGGGTAGAAGCTGGGTATAAGCTGGGCATTCGTTAGCCCCCCACCGGATACAGCCCGGTTATCATGCATGCTCTGTCCGTTGCGAGGTTCCCCCCTTTGTGTCATTGTGGTTCTCTCTCACTCCCCCGCCGGATACAGCCCGGCTATCATGCGGGCTCTGTCCGTGGCGAGGTTCCCCCCTTTGTGTCATTGTGGTTCTCTCTCACTCCCCCAACCGGATACAGCCCGGCCAGCATACGGGCGGCGTTGTGCAGGCTCTCCGACAGCGAGGGGTGGGCGTGGACGGCGTCCATCAAGTCGGTATAGGGCAGGTTGTGTTGGATGCACAGGGAGACTTCCCCGATCAGGGAGTCCGCCTGGGGCCCGCAGGCCCGCACCCCCAATATGCGGTCGTCCCCCTTGGGACCCACGATCAGTTTGACGAAACCGGTAAAGGAGCGCATGGCGTGGGCCCGGTGGTTGCGCACGTTGTCCAGGCAGGCGATGCGGATGGCGCCGTACTTCTCCCGGGCCGTCTTCTCGTTGTCACCGGCGCCGGCAATCATGGGGAGGGTGAAGATGATGAATGGGATGTGGTTCATGGGGAGGGATTCGGTGCTGCCCAGGATGTGATGGATGGCTTGATGCCCCTCGGCCTCGGCCACGTGCACCAGGCTCAGGTCCAGGCTAGTGGGCATTTTGCTCACGTCGCCGACAGCGTAAATATGGGGTACATTGGTGCGGCAGAACTCATCGATAGTGATGTAGCCCTCAGCGTTGGGCTCCACCCCCGCGTTCGGCAGGCCCAGCTTGTCGGCCCAGGCCTCGCGGCCCACTGAAATGAGCGCCATCGCCGACGTCAGCACAGTACCGTCCTGCAGGGTGGTAATCACCTCATCACCCTTCGCCGCTATCCGGTCCAGCAGGCTGGATTGGATCACCTCAATGCCATTCTGCTCGAAGTTCCGGGTCAGGAAAGCCGCCACATCATCATCTTCGTGGGACAGGATGGCGGGCTTATTATCCACCAGGGTCACCCGGCAGCCGAAGGTGTTGAATATGGAGGCGAACTCACAGCCGATCACCCCCGCGCCCACGATCACCAGGCTTTGTGGCAACTCCGTCAGGGAGACAATCTCGTCGCTGGACATGACCAGTGGGCAGTCACGGTCGACACGCGGTAGCCAGCGGGGCCGGGTGCCGGTGGCGATGATGATCTGCTTACCCCGGTAGCGCCGGCCATCAACCTCCACAGTGTGCTCATCGACGAAGGCGGCCATCCCCTTGATCTCGGTGATCCCCAGCATGGCGATCTGGTCCCGGTAGAGGCCTTCCAGCTCCTTGGCGCCATCGATCAGTTGGTCGTGCACCTGCTTGAAATCGATCCGCGAGGTAACCGGCTGGTAGCCCCGGCCCGGTTTGGTGGCCACCAGGTGATCCTTAGCCAGCTCGTACAGCCCCTTGGACTTGTAGGCCCCGTGGATGCCGTAGCCCCAGATGCGGTGCCCGTTCACCAGCCCCACCTTAAGCCCTTTGAGGGCGCCCCGGGTAGCGGCCGCCATGCCGCCCGGACCGGCGCCGATCACCAGTACGTCGAATTTCGTTATTTTCCCGTGAGCCATCTACCTATGTCGCCTTTGCCAACCGGCAATTGCCGGAGTGGCCTTTGAACTTACGGAAATTTTACCCGATTTGGGGTAGGCAGGCCGCGAACTTGTGTGTACCTTTGGACCGTCATGCGCGGTATTTCCAGGCAGCGGATAACGGCCAAGCTGGCTACGGCCTTTGCGGACGGCAAAATGGTCAAGGAGACCCTCTACCAGGTGGTGGCCATGTACCTGATGATGATTGACCCCCTGGTGGCCGGGACCGCCAAGGTGGAGGTGGCCGCGGCGTTGGTCTACCTGCTCAACCCATTCGACCTGATGCCCGACATGCTGCCCATCGGCCTGGTGGACGATATCGCCGTGCTGGGCGTGGTCTGGAAGCTGATCCAGCGGCACATCACCGACGATCACCGGGCAGAGGCCCGCCGGATCGTGCTGCAGCTGCTGGGGCGGCTTAACCTCACCAACGAGGTACCCCCCGGCCGGAGTGCCTGATCCGATTATTATAGGCATCAAGTCAGCTGAGATGCTAGCTTCAAGGTGGATTTTAATCCCTGGCAGATAGATTTAACTAATTAGGAGTAAGTCATGAATTTTATTCTGTTCATCGTAGTCGCCCTTTTGGCTTTCATCTTCTCCACCCAACTGCGGGGCCGCGGCGCCCTGGCCCAGAGCCTGGCAGCCCTCGGTTTCCGGCCCGCTTTCCTGCAGATAGTAGGGCTGGTGGCCCTGGCGCTGGCGGCCTTACAGACTATCACCATCATCGACGCCGGTACCGTGGGCGTGGTCAGGGTCTTTGGCAAGGTTAGCACCCAGGTATTGGGTGAAGGGATTAATGTGCGTAACCCCTTCGCCGAGATCATTAAAATGAACATCAAGACTCAGGAGCGCCGGGAGGAGATGCGGGCTCCGTCCAAGGAGAACCTTACCGTGGGCCTGGAGATCAGCGTGATCTACCATGTGGAACCGTTGCTCGCCCCTGACATATTACGGACTGTCGGCCGGGAGGAAGACCTGATCCGCAAGGTATTGCTGCCCAATTTCCGCTCGGTAGTCCGGGATGTGACCGCCCAATATGAAGC
The DNA here is from genome assembly GCA_965372015.1 of uncultured bacterium. GTDB lineage: Bacteria > Fidelibacterota > Marinisomatia > SCGC-AAA003-L08 > TS1B11 > JACZSB01. The sequence continues at coordinate 10,020 of CBDVAP010000025.1, forward strand.
CAAAGCGGTGTACGCCTCCATGCGCGATGAGGTGGCCGCTAACATCACGATCCGGCTAGCCGAAGCCGTTTCCGCCCGGGGGATTGCGATAGAGTCCACCCCGTTGCGCGACGTGATCCTGCCTCAGGATCTGGCCGCCGCCATCGAGGAGAAATTGCGGGCCGAGCAGGAGAGCCAGCGCATGGAGTTCGTCCTGAACAAGGAGAAGAAGGAGGCGGCCCGTAAACGGATCGAAGCCGAGGGCATCCGGGATTTCAATAAGACGGTGGCCGAAGGGATATCGGACAACTTCCTGCGTTGGAAGGGGATCGAGGCCACCAACGCCCTGGCCCAGAGCAACAATGCCAAGGTAGTGGTGATCGGCTCAGGCAAAGACGGCCTGCCGATTATCCTGGGGGGCGCGAACTAGCGGGCTCGGTACTCAATACTAGATACTGGATACTCGATGGGACCCCACCGTCGGCCTGCCCAGGGCTGGGCTGGATATTTGATGAGCGCCCCTGGAGACGGGGGCGCTGCTTTTATTTGTACCGGGATTGGTTGAGAATAGCGCTGCTTCCTCGGGCCGAAAGCCGCCCCTTCACCTCTAGAAATATTGATAACTTCAACTCGAAACTCGAAACCAGTAACCATACATGCACATCACCCTCCTGCGCGCCACTATCGCCATCCCCGAGGCCCACTCCATCAAGGAAAAACGCCGGGTGGTCAAGTCACTGCGGGAGCGGGTGTCCTCCCGCATGAATGTGTCGGTAGCCGAAGTTGGTCAGCAGGAGCTGTGGAACCGGGCTGACCTGGCCTTCGTCACCGTGGCGGCGCAGAAAGAGGTCACCGAGAAGCGCCTGTCCGCCATCACCAAGCTGTTGGAAGAGGGCCGCGATTTCGTGCTGTTGGAGGTGAAAACAGAACCGCTTTAACAAGAAGTTTCTAGTTTCAAGTTTCTAGTTACGAGTCTTTTGCAACGAGCCTCTTGATCCGATATCGAGTAACGAGCATCGAGCCCCGCGGTTGGCGGGGTCCCATCCAGTATCGAGTATCGAGTTCTACTTGGCCTTGAGTGTGAGGGTGATGCTGGAGGGCCCCCCCGAGGCCAGCGCTCCGACGAAAGCAGCTTCGGTGACACCCCGCTGTTTGAGGGCGGCCATCAGGCGGTCGGCTTTTTTGCGGTGCACGGCCATCAGCAAACCACCCGAGGTTTGGGCGTCGGCTGCTAATAAGGTGTCCACTTCGGTGAGCGGTCCGTCGATGGTTAGCGCCTGCTCAACATGCTTCAGGTTCCGCCGGGTGCCGCTGGGAATAAAGCCTTTCTCGGCCAGTTCCCGAGTGCCGGGCAGGATCGGCAAGCTTTCCAGTTGCATATGCGCCTTCACACCGCTGGCGGTGCACATCTCCAATAGGTGCCCCAGCAAGCCGTAGCCGCTTACGTCGGTCATGGCGCTGACCCCAACCTCCAGGGCGGCCTCGGCGGCGGCCCGGTTCAGGGTGGCCATGGTCCGGCTGGCTTCTGCCACCACCTGGTCGTCGGCCTGGCCCTTTTTGATAGCCGTGGCGATGATGCCGGTGCCCAGCGGTTTGGTCAGGATCAGGATATCCCCCGGCCGGGCGGTGTTGTTACGGATCAGTTGGTCTTCCTGTACTTCGCCGGTGACTACCAGCCCGTATTTGGGCTCGGGGTCGTCGATTGTATGGCCCCCCAATATCGGTATACCCGCCTCGTGTGCCTTAGCCATGCCCCCTTTGAGGATCTCATCCAGAATGGCCAGGGGCAACTCACTGCTCGGGAAGGCCACCACGTTCAGGGCCATCAGCGGCCGCCCGCCCATGGCGTAAATGTCGGAGAGTGAATTGGCCGCAGCGATCTGCCCGAACTGGTAGGGATCGTCCACCACCGGGGTGAAGAAATCCACAGTCTGTAAAAGGAGGCGGCCATCGTCCAGACGCATGGCAGCGGCGTCGTCGGAGGATTCGTATCCCACCACGACTCGGGGGTCCGGTTTCTGGCGCGGTAGATGGCCCAGCACCTGGGCCAGCTCGCTGGGACCGAGCTTACCGGCTCAACCGGAACCGTGACTTAATTGTGTCAGCCGTTTATGCATACCGATGCTAATTTATCCCTGTATACCGGACCGGGCATCCAAAATCGCCCAACTCCCATGCCTCCCAGTCCGGGAACTGTCCACCGGGAAAAACGTACCGCGAATTGAACAGTCGTTGGTAACTTTGCTATTGCCCACAGGCAGTTTTTGTGGGAGTTAAGGCCGGGCGGTAACTACAATATGAGAATAACAGATTATTAGACCATGAGTGAGACCAAAAAGGGTTCCAGGAAAAACGTTCAAACGGTGGAGCAGGTAACCATCAGGTTCGCCGGTGATTCGGGAGACGGTATGCAGCTTACCGGCCACCAATTCACCGATACCACTGCTCTAGTGGGAAATGACCTGGCGACACTGCCCGATTTCCCCGCGGAGATTCGCGCCCCGGCCGGTTCGTTGGCCGGTGTCAGTTCGTTCCAGATTCAGTTTGCCAGCCGGGATATTCAGACACCGGGTGATCGGCCCGACGTACTGGTGGCTATGAATCCCGCTGCTCTAAAGGTGCATTTGCCTGATCTAAGGTCAAACGGCACCATCATTCTCAATGCCGCCAATTTCAACAAACGCAACCTGCAACTGGCCGGGTGGGACATCAATCCTCTGGAGGACGGCCGGACGCTGATCGATTACAAGGTTATCAATGTCAACATGACCATGCTGGTGGAGGAGGTCCTGTCCGACATGGGCATGCCCCCCAAAGTGATGGCCCGCTCCGCAAACATGTTCGCCCTGGGGCTGCTATACTGGATGTATGACCGGCCGCTTAAAACCACGATCCAGTTTCTCGAAACCAAGTTCAAAAGCCGTCCTGAATTGGTGGAAGCCAATAAACGGGCCCTGCAGGCGGGCTACAATTTCGGGGACACCACCGAAGAGATTTCAACCAGTTATATGGTGCCCAAAGCTAAGAAGCCGGCCGGTACCTACCGTAATATAATGGGTAACCAGGCCCTCGCTATGGGGTTGGTGGCGGCGGCCGATAAAAACGGTCTGCAGTTGGTCTTCGCCGGTTATCCCATCACTCCCGCCAGCGATATCCTGCATATCTTGTCAGGCTACAAGCATTTCCGGGTCTTGACCTTCCAGGCAGAGGATGAGATTGCGGCGGTGACCTCCGCCATCGGTGCTGCTTATGCCGGCGCCTTGGCTATCACCGCCACCAGCGGCCCGGGCATGGCTTTGAAATCCGAGGCAATAGGTCTGGCCATATCAACGGAACTGCCCCTGGTGGTGATCAATGTGCAGCGCGGCGGACCCAGCACCGGTATGCCCACTAAAACCGAGCAATCCGATCTGTTCCAGGCCATGTATGGCCGCAACGGCGAATCGCCGACGGTGGTGCTGGCGGCGGCCACCGCGGCCGACTGTTTCAACACCGCTTACGAGGCCTGCAAGATCGCCATCGAGCATATGATCCCGGTGATCCTCCTATCCGACGGGTATTTGGGCAACGGTTCCGAACCTTGGCTGCTCCCCGATCTTAATACCTTGCCACCAATTAAGAATCGCAAGGTAACCAGTTCCAACGGCGAATTTTATCCCTTCGATTTCATTGATCAGGAAGCCATGGCTCGTAGCTGGCCCGTACCGGGGACACCGGCACTGGAACACCGTATTGGTGGATTGGAGAAGGACAGCCGCACCGGCAATGTCAGCGGCGACTTCGAGAATCACCAACATATGGTTGACCGCCGAGCCCGGAAGGTGGCGGTGGTGGCCAAGAATATTCCGCCCGCCACTATCCATGGGGACGACTCCAGTAAGCTGCTGGTGTTGGGCTGGGGCTCCACTTATGGCGCCATCCGGGCGGCCGTGGACCGGGCTCGCGACCAGGGCTATCCGGTATCTCAGTTACACCTGCGCCACCTGAACCCTTTCCCGTCCAATCTGGGGGAGTTGCTGCTCCGGTTCCCCAAAATCCTGGTGCCTGAGATCAACAGCGGCCAATTGACCCGCATCATCAGGGCCGAATTCCTCGTTGATGCGAAGGTGCTAAGCAAAGTGAACGGGAAACCGTTTTATCCCAGCGAGATCGAAGAGCGAATCATTCAAATTCTGGGAGAAAAAGAAGATGTCCGTTAATACGGCTGAAACCGAACAGCCCGCCCTCAAGCGCAAGGATTTTGTCTCGGACCAGGTCGTACGCTGGTGCCCGGGCTGCGGCGATTATTCCATCCTGGCGCAAGTGCAGAAAACCTTCCCGGAGCTGGGGCATCGAAAAGAGCAGATAGTATTCGTCTCCGGGATCGGTTGTTCCAGCCGGTTCCCCTACTATATGAATACCTATGGCTTTCATACCATCCACGGTCGGGGCACCGCCGTGGCTTCCGGCATCAAGCTGGCCAATCCCGACCTGAGCGTCTGGGTGGTCACCGGCGACGGCGACAGTCTCAGCATCGGCGGCAACCACCTGATCCACCTCCTGCGACGTAATCTGGATATTAATATTCTACTGATCAACAACCGGATTTACGGGTTGACCAAGGGGCAATATTCACCGACGTCCGAGGTCGGTAAAAAGACAAAAAGCTCGCCCTTCGGTTCGTTGGATCGTCCGTTCAACCCACCGGCCTTCGCCCTGGGCTCTGCTGGTACTTTTATCGCTCGCAGCCTGGATGTCGAGAGCAAGCATCTCCAGCAAATGCTCACAGCCGCCTACCAGCATAAAGGGACCGCTTTCCTGGAAATATACCAGAATTGCCTGATTTTCAACAACAACGCCTTTGTCAATTTAACGGAGAAGCCCCATAAATTGGAGCACCAGCTGGTGCTGGAAGACAGCCAACCGATGTTATTCGGCGAAGGCCGGAACAAGGGTATCCGGATGGACGGGCACCGGCCGGTGGTGGTGGATCTGGAGCAGGATGGTTATTCGGTGGACGACCTGGTGGTCCACGACAAGAGCGATAAAATGCTAGCGCTGGTGCTCTGCGAGCTGACTTACCTGCCCGATTTCCCCACTCCACTGGGGATTATCTATCAGGAACAACAGGATACTTACGAGGACCTGGTGCATCGCCAGATCGAGGACGCGGTACAGCAGTTGGGTAAAGGTGACTTGCAGGCGTTGCTTTACGAGGGGCATACCTGGGTTGTGGATTGAAGAGTTAAGGAGGATCACATGTTAGAAGGATTTGACGACGAACTCCAACAAATGGACGAGCGGGAAGAAGACGCTCCCACGCTGGTTGCGGCGGTGCATCTGGATGACCCCCTCAGCGCCCTGGGACTTCAGCCGCTGACCCTGGTGAACCGGGGCACATCCATCAAGGACGTAGTAGCGTTGATGATGAAGAACCACGTGGGCTGTGTACTGGTGGAAGATGGCGGGCGGCTGGCGGGCATCCTCACTGAACGGGACCTGATCCGCCGGGTGATGGGCCGGGGGCTGGATCACAGCAAGGCCACCGCCGGCGAGCATATGACCGCCAATCCCGATGTACTGCGCATGGATGACTCCATCGCCCATGCCCTCAACCACATGTACGACCGCGGCTATCGCCATGTGCCCATCGTCGGTGATAAGCGCAAACCTGAAGGTTTTGTATCCATGCGGGACATCGTTAACCACTTGGCGCTTTTTTATCAGAAGGAGATTCTGAATCTACCTCCCCGGCCGGTGCGGGATGCCTCCGCCAGGGAAGGCGGATAATTACAGAGCCAGACTGCCGACCGCGATCTACCGCTATAGCGATTCATAAAAGGAAGTACCATGGGAACCAGGGTTGAGAGGGATTCGATGGGTGAGATGCGGGTGCCTGAGGGAGCCTATTATGGCGCCCAGACCCAACGCGCGGTGGAGAACTTCCCGGTCAGCGGCCTGACCATTCCCACCGGTATGATCCGGGCACTGGGGATGATCAAGTGGACTGCGGCCCAGGTCAACCGGGACCTGGGGCTGCTGGACAAGAAACGGGCCCACGCTATTATGCAGGCCGCCCAGGAAGTAATCGATGGCAAATTGGATGACCAATTCCCTATCGATGTTTTTCAAACCGGCTCCGGGACCTCCAGCAATATGAATGCCAATGAGGTGATCGGCAACCGGGCCAGCGAGTTGATGGGTGGCCGGATCGGCAGCCGCGAGCCGGTGCATCCCAACGACCACGTTAATAAGGGCCAGTCCAGCAACGACGTAATCCCCACCTCGATTCACCTGGCTGCATCCATCGCCCTGGCGCAGTCGCTAAAACCGCAATTGCAGGCTTTATATACAGCGCTGGATAAAAAGGCCAAAGCATTCGACAAGATCATCAAGATAGGCCGTACTCACCTGCAGGACGCCACCCCCATCCGGCTGGGCCAGGAGTTTTCCGGCTATGCCGCCATGGTGCAATACGGACTGGGCCGGGTGGATAATGCCCTGGAGGCCTTGAGCCAACTGGCGCTGGGAGGCACCGCCGTGGGCACCGGGATCAATACCCATCGGGAGTTTGGTGGCCGGATGGCCAAAGAGCTCTCAAAGTTGACCGGCCTGAAGTTCCATGAGGCCCACAACCACTTCGAGGCCCAGGCCACCGCCGACAGTGCGGTGGAGGCTTCCGGCGCACTCAAATCCATAGCCGTCAGCCTTTCCAAGATCGCCAACGATATCCGCTGGCTGGGCTCCGGGCCCCGGGCGGGGCTGGGCGAGCTGCAACTACCTGCCGTGCAGCCCGGTTCCAGCATCATGCCCGGCAAAGTGAACCCGGTGATCTGCGAGGCGGTAATTCAGACCGCGGCTCAGGTGATCGGCAACGACGCCGCCATCACCCAGGGGGGCCTGGGCGGGGTGTTCGAGCTGAACCTGATGCTGCCGCTGATTGCCCACAACCTGCTGGAAAGTATCGAGATTCTGGCTGGCGCCGCTAACATGTTCCGCGAAAAGCTGATCGAAGGTCTGGAAGTGGACGAGCAGAAATGCGCCGACAACATCGAGGGCAGTCTGGCCATGTGCACCTCCCTGGCGCCGGTGATCGGGTACGATGCAGCCGCAGCCATCGCCAAGGAGGCCTATGCCTCCGGACGCACGGTCCGGGAAGTGGCCCGGGAGAAAAACATCATCTCCGATGAGGAACTCGACCGTCTATTGGATCCCCTGAGCATGACCGAGCCAAAAGCGAATCCATAAATAGATTCGCTGAATTAAACACCCCACCTTCTGCAGGGCGCAATCCCTTCTGTCAGTGCGGGACAATTTCTATCGGCAGGCAAGTTGTCCCTCATTTACTGCCTACTTCTTTCCGTAAACCTCTAAAAAATCGGTGGGTATGTGCCGTACTGGCGAGGGTTGGTCAGCGGAGTATTCAAAAAGAGAACCATGGAATAGAATTACTCGGCCAGGCATGGGATGCAAAATTCGTAGATTACGCACTGAAAGGTATATCTTGTGTTTCTCATAGTCCTAAACTCAAATTAATATCCTTAGCGTAAGTTATTGTTAGGTGTTATAATTTTATTAGTCGCCTGTATAATAAATAATTAGATGAAGGCCAGCAGGATCATTAACACAGTGGGGTTCGTCCTTGCCTTGAATACAGGTTTAGTCGCTCAAGACTCAAATACGACGCGACCCGATACCGTATTCTCGGCTGCCAGGGTGGATTCCGTGGTAATTACCAACGAGATGGTCTGGGGAGAAGTCGGTCATGACATTGTTGATAACACTTTGATTGCCGGCGCTGGCATCCTTTCCATACCCGTAGGAGTCATTTATGGCTTTCATCTAGCTATATACCTTGCACAACAGGGATTTTCAGAACCCCGAGCGGCAATTGCTGCTGGTTTTATTACCTATCCTGCGCTCATCATGGGCTCAATTACAAATATACAAAAGAAAAAGGCCAAGATTAGGATTCTCGCCAGATATCCGGGCAAGCGAATAGTGGACCGGACAACCTTCTCGAGTCAATATCTACCCTCCTGGTCCATTTTCATTGGTGGCAATTATTCACGGTTCTTAACATCCGGCGTGACCTCACGGCCAGCTTTCTCATGGGGTGTTACATACCTCTATCCAATAAATAGATACTTTAGAGTCGGAACCGGATTAACGATTTCAGACCGCGATATATGGGTTCGAAATAAGCGCTATTATGATTCTTGGTCTGATGACCAGGTTGATGTTGTTGACATCCATTACCAGGGTTCGGAAATATCATCCCCCTTTCATTTTCAGCTGATGTTGCCACTAACCGATGAGTCTTCTGCCTATATCATGGGCAGTGCGGGTTATCGCAGTCAGGCTCGAAAGTCACGAGTAGTAAAAGTGGAAACTATTGATAAAACCGCGGATTACGACTACTATCACAGCGACGGATGGCAGGGGTTTGGATTGATTCACACTGTGGGGCTTGGATACACGCATAAGAAGACATTTTGTGAATTGCGATTGGTTAGAGATTTATCTGCCCCCGCTCGCGGATTAAAATGGGGACATCTTTTGATAAATGATGAATTAGTTTCTTATGAGCTGATTATCGGACATGAATTGCCAATCAAGTGATGCATTTACCTGGCGCTTGCAGCCGACGGGGATAAAATCGAGGCCCCAGCAATGAAATGGTGATAAAACCCTATATGTCGCTGATAATCAGGGCTGTCTGGCTACTGAAAATCCGTGTGTCGGCTTAGTCCCACTCTACTCCTTCCCGTAGACCTCTAAAAAATCGGCCGGGTACGTGCCGTACTGGCGGAGGTTGGTCAGCGTACCGGTAAACTCGGCCGGGTCCTTGAAGTAGATGGCGTTCCAGCCGCCCACTTCCATAATGTAGCTCAGGTTGGGCCGCAGCCGGATTTTCTGGACCTTACCGGCGGTGCCCATGTTGGCTGTCTTCTGCGCGTACTGGACGGTACCGGCGGACAGCTGGTAGGAGAAGGCGTAATAGCGCTGGCCGTTGGACAGTGAGTCGGAGCGGGAGACCGCCACCAGCTGGCCCTCCCAGCCCTCGATGGCGGTGCCGTCCAGGGTGAACTCGCCGGAGGCCTTCAGCAGCCAATTGTAGAGCTTGTCCAGTAGCTGGTAGGACTGCTCCAGCGCTTCCTCACCCTCGTAAAACCACACGATGATGGTAAACCTGGCCTGGTCGCTGCTACCGGCGGTGGCCGTCTTGATCTGGCCCACGAGCACCACCGAATAGGTGCCGTCTTCCCCGTAGCCGTTATCGATGATCTGAAAGCCCGGCAACAGCACCGCCGCCGCCTGACTCTCCACCAGATCGTACACCATCTGGAAGTTCTCCACGGTGGTGGTCGACTCAATGCGTATACCGGCTTTCTCGCAGGCCTGCCGTTTGGCGTCCATGATGGCCTCCAGCCGATCCTGCTGAACACCGTCCCGGTTCGCGTCGCTGATCCCCCGCACGCCCACATCGATAATATCCTGGGCATTAATCACCACCGCCGCGACGATCTGCAACACGATAAGCATCCGGTTCATTTCATGCTCTCCCCATAATTTGCGATACCGTAAACAAGACCTGTGCTGAGCACCTACGTTCAGAACAGGCTCCGCGAAGTGCTCAACACGGAATATAACCCCGGCATCAAAGTAACCGGTATTAAAAAGGCCACTGCTCACTTACTGCCCACTTGCACCTTGCTCCCATCTATGGACCAATATACCAGCCATTGGTCGAGGCCTCTTGTGCAACCATTTTTATCAGCCTATACCTGGAAACGACCATTTGCGATGGCATGCAATCAGTGTTATAATTCACCGAATAATGGAGGGATATCCGGGTGGATACCGCAAGCGATCCGGTTTTGGTTTTGGGTGGTACCGGGCATTATGGTTCTCTGATTGTCAAGAGCCTGCTAGCGAAGGGTGAAGCTGTCAGGGTCCTCTCGCGAAACGTTGCTAAGGCCAGGGAAATCCTCGGCAACAATCTCGAAATCATCACCGGGGACATCACATCGAAAGAATCGGTTATAGCGGTGTTGAAACAGGCCAAGGCAGTTATTTTCTGTATTTCCGCCTTGAATTGGAAAAGCATAAAACGTATCCGGCAAATTGAACGGGATGCGGTCCTGGCAGTCCTGGAGGAGGCCAAAAGAGCCGGCATAGCACGAATTGTCTACCTCTCGGGCTATGAATTACGCGCAGATCTCCTGGTACAACTGCATTTGGAAAAGTTCGGTGAGATCAAACTTGAGGTCGAAGCCGCCCTGGCCCAGTCGGATTTTAATTGGACCATTCTGGGTTGCGCTCCCTCGATGGAGCTCTTTTTCGCCTTCCTGCGCAAGGGTAAGATGATCGTTCCCGGTGGTGGGCCGCCTGCTTTGCCTACCATATCGCCGGATGATGTGGGGGAAATCGCGGCCCAGACCGTGCTCCGACTGGACCTGGGAGGTAAACGCTATCGTCTGACCGGGCCGGAGGCGCTGTCCTTCCCCGAAGCGGCCCGGCTGATTTCAGAAATGATCAGTAAGCCCATCAAAGTCGTTAAACTTCCACTGGGGCTATTTAAGCTGGCCTCCCTTGCTACCCGTCCCTTTAACCCCTTCATCCAATGGTTGTACTGGAGTGTGAAGTTGCTGAATCATTTCCCCCAGGAGCTTGCCGCCCGGGTACCGCAAGATCACGCGCTGCTTCGGGAGACATTTGATTACACACCGGTAACTTTCGAAGCAGAGATTCGGCAAAGGTTTAACTTATGAACCGGCATTATCGAATGCACGATAGCCCGTTTGCTTTGTTACCTGATCCCGGATCGCGAAGCTGAAAGAACAAATATCATGGAAAACTCACATCCTTTCGGGTGGTTGACAATCACCGGCCGCAAGCGAACGCTCATCCTGCTGGTTATCCTGACAGTGGGCATCATCATCGGGCTACAAATACTGGGCGCTCCCCTAAAGACGGATGCGGCCCCGGCGGGAATCGTCTCATTCGAGTTCGCCGGAACGCCCACTATGGCCGGGGAGATTATAAATTCCTGGGGTGAAAGGGGCCGGGTTTACGCCGGACTGAGCCTCGGCCTGGATTACCTGTTCCTCCTGGCCTACGCCGGCACAATCGGCCTGGCTTGCACCCTGGTAGCCGGGAGCCTTCCATCGAGTATGGCGTCCATGGCCCTGATCGGGATCATACTGGCCTGGGCGCAGTTCGGGGCGGCAATACTGGACGCGATTGAGAATTATGCGCTGATTCAGGTTTTGCTTGGTTCGGAAAGTGCTCTGTGGTCGACGATGGCTAAATGGTGCGCCATCCCAAAATTCATGATCGTGGCCCTGGGCCTGCTTTGTTCTGCTTTCGGCCTGCTGCTGCTTCGATCATCCGATAGAGCCCGCAAGAGCCCATTGTAATAATGCTTTCGCTCCGCTGTTTATACAGATAAATTGTGGTTAATCGTTGGGTCTTTCAATGGACAGGCCTCGGTACGGACAGGGATTTATGACCGTATCAGAGTGCACCGGGCCAGTTCACCGATACCAACTATCGATCCACCACGGGAGACCCGCAAATCGCTGCTATCAGAAAGGTTAAGTAGATATGACCAGACTGAGACGACCGATTATCGGGATGACACAAGTGATGCTCACCGCTCTTTTCCTGGCATTCTCGCCAGGTAATTTTGCTCAGGCTCAAGAGTCGACAGTTACTGCGTTTGTGAACGTGAGCGTCATACCCATGGACTCTGAAAGAATCCTGGAGAATTACACGGTTCTTGTTGAGGGCGAAACCATCGCGACAATCGGGCCAGCCGCAAAAGTGGCAGTACCAGCCGGAGCAAAGATCATCGAAGGCGAGGGCAAGTATCTGATGCCGGGGCTTGCCGATATGCACGCGCACCTGATTCTCGATCCCAGCCCTGATTTCATGCGGCTCTTTCTGGCTGCAGGAACAACAACCCTCCGCAATCTCAATGCCTTGCCGATTCACCTGAAGTGGCGCGAGGAAGTGCTCAACGGGGAGCGGGTGGGGCCGACAATTTATACAAGTGGGGAGATGATCGTGGGGCCGCCCGACATGAGCTTCGTCTGGATCTTTCGCGCCCTGATCATCGGACCACTTTTACTTGCTGGGGGTGTACTGTGGGTCATTGTTTGGCTATGGTTACGCCTGCGAGGCGATCGTGAGCGTGCTCATCAGATTCGCCGGACTCTCGTCCCTGGAGCAGCGGCACTGATCCTCCTGGGAGTGATCGTGATCTGGACAAAGGTCATCCCTATCAACGCCTTCACCTCGCGTCAATACCCGCAGGCCTATTTACCGGATACTGTAGAACGTGCACGTGCTGAGGTACGGCGACAGATAGAGGCGGGCTATGATCTCATCAAAGTGTACGACTGGATGACGAGGGATGAATATCTGGGTGCTATATCAGAGGCCAAGAGCCTGGGGATGTACGTCATTGGTCATCTGGATCATGGAATCGAAGACCCTCTGGCCAGCGGACTCAGAGAGATTGCTCACGTGGACGAGTTTCTCGATGCCCATCTATTAGAGGAGATATCACCTCGTGACTTCAAGCCGGTGCCAATGAATCTCGATCTGATTCCTCAGTCTGTCGAATCTGTCGTCCGGCACGATGCTATGGTGGTTTCAAATATGGTCACCGATGTCCTCACCTACGAATATTTGGAGCAGGGTCCGAGTTACTTTGAACGCTCGGAATACCATGATATTCGGCCATCTACGATCCAGCAGTGGTTGGGAAGCCGGATGATAAAATGGCAAGGCCAGCAGGAGTGGCGTCGAAATACCCTGCAACCATTTTATGAGCAGATGATCCGAAGCCTTCATGCAGCAGGGGTGCCTATTCTAACGGCAACGGATACTGGTGTTGAAGGTGGCGTGCCGTCGCATATCCACCGCGACCTGGAGCTGCTGGTTCGAGCTGGCCTTTCCCCCTACGAAGCGCTCACTGCGGCCACAAGGAATGCGGCTGTGAGTGTTAGACGGATGGGTGTGGATGATCGATTTGGGGAAGTGGTGGCCGGCCAACGTGCCGACCTGATATTGTTAAGGTCCAATCCGTTGGAGGACGTAGGGGCCACGCGGGACCGAATCGGTGTGATGTCTCGAGGACGGTGGTACACCCAAGCCGAGCTCGACAAGCTGGTTGCCGAGGTGGTCGCCACCTACTAAAGCCCATCACGGCTGGTTACCGTGAGCCCCAGCGCTTACCTAGATATCACTGGTTCGACGCTGCACCAGTCAAACGGCCCAGCTTGTTGGCCCCGCATTCTGCGGGATAGGGACGCCGACTGGATGGCCTCAACTCAAGGTTGTTACCCTTTCACTAAGCGCAGCTCTTTCCTTAAAATACTGTAAAACTTGTCCCGCGCTTTCTTCTCGATCCAGGGCTTGTGCCCGCAGTTTTTGAGCGGGATAAACCGGAAGCTCTTCAGAATCCCCGACAGCGGTTTCCGAACCCCCTGGGCGGGATGGGGATCGTAATCGCCATGGAGCGCTACAACGCCGCATTTAATACGGCTCGCGAGGGCCAGGAGCTGCCCGCTGCTTCTCAATTCCGCGGCCTCGTGCCACACACTTTGAAATATATCAACCCGATAATCGATTACTTCGGGAGGGTCCATAACTGGATCATAGGCATCGGCTATTGAAAGCAGATCACCCAACCGGGCAAACGCATTGTTCTTATCGTCGGCCACAGGATTATCGAGAATTTCAATGAGAGCTGCGACCTTGGCTCGATCCCCCCCACTGAGCCGGTTTAGCCTGCTCTCCTGAATCGTGGCGGCATATTGCTCTTCGAAGGGCGCGCTTCCGATCAGTATCAGTTTTTTTACGAGGGCGGGATAATGCGCGGCCAGTATGACACTGAGCCACGCTCCCCAGGAATGGCCAATCAAAGTGATGGGCAGGTCTCCGTTTTCTTCCAGGGCGCTTTTTAGCTCCTCGACCTGTCCTGTGAGCGATAGTGCGGTCTGCAGCGGCTCCATCACACCCCAGCCGGAAGCCATTTCACGGGCCAACGGCGCCAGCTCTTTGGCCGCACCGGGGCCACCGTGCACCAAGGCTACGTTGAAGGGCGCTTTCCCGTATTTTCTAAGATCTTCCGTTATTCTCTCTGCCCGTTGAGCATTGCGGAGTGTGGGATATTTAGGCCCCCCAGCTGGGCTACGCCAGTCGGAATATACGGTCTATTGGCAGTCGATCAACATCGCTTTCGCCGAAATTCAAGTGAGTAGATCCGGGCACTGTCCCGGTTCTGGCCCCGGCTCGACCAATGGGCAGACCCGGGGTCCCTTATCTTTATATCGATCGACTAATACTTGAACTCGAAATTGATAGAGATGATATCTATCGGCAGGTCAGCGCCAATCCAGGTGCGGCGGACATTGGCAATAATATGGAAATTCTTATCAGCGACAAAATCGTAGCAGACCAGGGCGCAAGTCTCTTCATTATTGTCTATGGCGGCATTCGGATCGTAAATGTCCAGACGGCCAATCACATTTCCAAGATAGCCGTAAATTTTCCAACTAAGTTTACCGAACGCGGAAATTCCCGTCGAGGTAGTGGGTAAAGTTGCACCACTTTGTCGATTAAAATATTCGCCCCCCAGTTTAATCCACTTCAGATCGATACCGCCGAAACCGCCATAGGTTGCATAAATGTTTTCAGCGGTTCTGGGTTCGTAATCGTAAAAGGCGGATAGGGTCAGGGCTTTTACCGGCGTGAGGGCCAGCAAGCCATAACCCTTTTTACTGCTATCATCCTCCGGTTCTCTGTATCCGGTTCCATTGGCGTACAGCAGGTGGTACGAAAACTTCAATGGTAGCCTACCTTTGATCCCAATGCCAACGTCAGCCGAAGAGACGATATTGTACTTTTCCATGATGGTCATCTCGACGCTGCGATAGCCCCAGAATTCCTCTGAATAAGAAAAGTTGGGAGTTTCCTGCATCCCGAAGAAAGCCTGGGCGCCGGGAATTACATCCTGCCAGGCGACATAGGCCTGTTTCAGATAAGGCCGCCATTTCTTGCCATCAACCTTTTCATCACCATCCAGGCGGAACCGGACTGTATGTCGCTTGGAAATCTTGGTTTCGTAAGTGAAGTAGAAGCGGGTAAAGTGAAACTGGGCGATTCCACTATCGGGGTCCAGGGGGTAAGTGTACTCGAAATAAGCTTTCCCGGTCGCTACACCAGGTTCAACGGCGCCATAGCTGGTTGAAAACGCGATTAAGGAGAGGATAATTAAGCCTACTGTTGAATGCTGCATATACATTAAATCTTTCGTGTTTCTCTAGTCGCTTCCGGCCTTTAACAGCCGCAGGTCCACAAAATAATATGAGATTAAGGTGCAAGTAATTCTAAGACCCTCTTCGCCTATCAAGGGTCTACGCCTCATCCTACGCCTCTTTTTCATAATCGGCTACTCTTACAAATTATTTAATCGCCACGACTCAGACCCTTTCGACTTGTTAATAATCCAACGTGCTTTTAATTCCATTTGTAGGTGGCCAATGCTCAGAATAATAATTATCCTATGCTGGAGCCTTGCCGGCCTACTGCCGTATATTAAATTGGATAGCCCTGCACAACGCTGAATAGCAACGGATCAAGGGGTTTAAATCGTTACAAACGCCAAGAATATGCCTGTCATTTCAAGGATTGTATTTTCAGCCTCGCTGTTGCTCTTGGCGTGCACGCCTGAGCCGGTAGTCAATCCCAACTTCGACTTCTCGAGCATGGACCGGTTCTGGGAAGTCGTCAAAATCCTGGAGGCAGACCTGTACCCCCTCCCGGACGTCTGGGATTCGCTGTTTGCCACTCCTGGCTATGCGGCCCTGACCGAGTCCGAGTTCTCCCAGGAGTTTTTCAAGGAACATTTCCAAACGGCTTTCATGCCGTCCAAGGCCCTGATGCTGGAGCAGAAGCTGAAGGAGGGCACCGACCACTACTTACGGCATTATAACCGGGTAAAGTATATGAAGAATGTGATCAAGGCCCAGCAAGAGTGGCTGACCGCGGCCCCGATGATGCGGGAAGCCCAACGGGCGGTGCGTCAGTATCTGCCGGCGCGGTTGTTGCGGAACTACCCGCAACCGCCCATTGCCTTCCTAATATTTGCCAATGACACCCGGGGCTACTCACCGCTAATAGTGGATATGCTGTATTCCTTGGACCAGGAAGAGTACCTCAGTCTGCGGATCGGACACGAGGCCCATCACTATTACCGCAATAAATTGCTCACCTTTAACCAGGGTTGGGTACAGCCCCGGGACCGGGACGTGATCTGGGTGCTGAATCAGATCCAGGCAGAAGGCCTGGCCGACCGGGTCGATCGCCGAGTGCTATACTTCCAGAAGGGCTATCTGGAAAACATGCCCGAGGCCCAGTATTTCAAAGCCCTTGTGGCCCGGGCCCCGGCGGCACTGGATAGCTTGAATATTCTCCTTTCCCTGATGGCGGATCGGCGCGGCAACTATGCTGATCTTGGCCGTCGGATGCGAAAGGCCCTACCGATGGATGGCCATGCCGTGGGCTACTATATGACATCGATCATACTTAGCCGATTCGGCAACCAGCAGATGGTAGAGCGAATAGGCAACCCCTTCGCTTTTTTCCAACTGTACCACCTGGCCGCCATCATGCCTGAGAGCACCTCCCCAAAATTTTCCTCCAAAGCCATCGCTTTCATCAGCGAACTGGAGAAAAGATATTCCTATTAAGCGCTTATTTGGAGGAGTGGTTTTTTCCCCATCAAGGGTGGATTTATCACTACATTTCCAATACGTCGCTCAAATCTCGCGGCTACTATAATAATTATCCCAGGAGAATTAATAGTGCCGGGCGCTGCCGATCACCACTATCGCTATACATTCTTATTCCCCGACGGCCAAAGCATTGTCTGCCCGGTGGACCTCGACCCGATTACGTTTGATTACATCCCCCCTCCTGACCGGGAGTTGCCGGCCTGGGCGCTGGAGGGGAGCTGGCCCTGTCAAAAGTGCGAATTGCGCGATAAACCCGGTACTCACTGTCAGATAGTTCGGAATATCGCTCCGATAGTAGAGCAGTTCAGTGAGGTGGCTTCTTTTGACCGGGCGGATGTGACGGTGGAATCGGCTGAGCGTACCGTCTCCCAGCGGCAAATCCCGGTCCAGGAAGCCCTCAGTTCGTTACTGGGAATGATCATGGTCACCAGCGGCTGTCCCACCTTGGACCTGTTACGGCCCATGACCCGCTTGCACCTGCCGTTTGCCGACGTGGACGAAACCGTTTTTCGAGCGGCCTCCACCTACCTGCTGGCCCAATACTATCGGCATAGACGCGGGTTATCCGCCGATTGGGACCTGGAGCAGCTGATTGAGATTTACCGCCGGATCGGTACCATCAACACCAGTCTGTGCGATCTGATGCGGCGGGCAGTATCCCAGGATGCCAGCCTGAATGCCGTGATCGTGCTGGATACCTTCGCCCAGATGCTTCCCAGCCACATTGAAACCGAGCTGGCCCACTTCGAGCACCTGTTCGCGCCCTATCTGTCGGAAGATTCCTAAGGCAAGATAATTTAGGTGGGACCGGGCTCAGCCGGTCATGAAGCGGCGGGCCTGCTCCAATCCTTCCGCCAGGCGATCAATTTCCTCGAAAGTGTTATAGATGTATAGGCTGGCCCGAGCGGTGGCGGCTACCCCCAGGTGTTCGATGGCCGGTTGGGCGCAATGGTGCCCGGCCCGTACGGCGATCCCCTCCTGATCCAGCAGTTGGGCCAGGTCGTGGGGGTGGATTCCTTCGACGTTGAATGAAAAGACGGCGCTGCTTCCGGGCGGGGCATACAAGGTTACGCCGGGCACCGCCGCCAACACCTGCCGGGTGTGATCGCTGAGTTGGCCCAGGTAAGCCGTCACCCGGTCGATACCCACATCCTCCAGGTAATCGATGGCCGCCCTCAACCCCACCGCCTGGGCTATATTGGGCGTTCCCGCTTCGAACTTCCAGGGGATTTCGTTCCAGGTGGCCTCGGTCAGGCTCACGCTGCTGATCATCTCCCCGCCGCCCATGAATGGTTCCATCGCCTCCAATAGTTCCGGTTTGCCGTATAGCGCGCCCACACCGGTGGGTCCCAGCATTTTGTGCCCCGAGAAAGCCAGGAAATCGCAGTCCAGCG
>CBDVAP010000026.1:0-27970 GCA_965372015.1 uncultured bacterium
ATCCTCTTTTGTTGTGGTTTACTGTTTTACAGCGTTGTGCTATTCCGATCTCCGTTTGGGGCTACTCACTGAGTCGCCCATACAACGACCCCTGCAGCATGGCCGCAGCCCCGCCGACGGCGGGACTTCCACAACCTACTTCAATAAGAGCATCTTGCGGGTGGCGGAGTATTTCGGCGTATGCAGGCGTGCCAGGTAGATACCGGAGGAGACAACCCGGCCGGAGGCGTCCCGGCCATCCCAGGTGGCGCGGTGGTGGCCCGGTTCCAGCCGGCGGTCCAGCAAAGTGACCACATTTCGGCCGCCAAGGTCATATACGGTCAGTGAGACCGGCAACGACGCGGGCAGGGCGAACTCGATAGTGGTGGATGGGTTGAAGGGATTGGGATAGTTCTGGTGGAGGGCGAAGTGGGTTGGGAGCGGGAGCCGGGCCTCAGCCAGCGCCTGCGGCAGATCGTTCAGCAGGGCGATATCGTCGATATACCAGCCGGCGTCTTCGACGGAGGCGGTGCTACCCATATGAAAGCGTAGTCTGATGCCATCGGCCAAACCGATGTAGTCGTCCAAACTCACCTGGACCTGCTCCCAACGCCCCTGGGTGCCACTGAAGGCCGGCTGGGTGACCAGGATGGAGCCGGTGTTCATTGACGACAGCGGGTAGCCGCCCACTGGCTGGATCACTTGCCAGGTCTGGCCATTGTCGGTGGAGACCTTGAGATTGCCGCCATCGAAACCGGGCTGGAGCCCCAACTGATAATAGTGGTAGAAGCTTAAGGTAGCGTGCTCGAAGCCGTTCAGTTGGAGTGTGGGGGTCACCAGGCGGGAGTCGGAATAGGCTTGGTAATCGCCGTCCAGGACAGTGGCCACCACCTGTTGCCCCTGGTAGGCGCTGGCTGGTCCCCGGCGGTGAAGGCCGACACCCGGTGATCCCCACTGCCAGTCACCACTGAAGCTGAAACCCTCATCGTCATCCTCGAAAGTGAAGCGTCTTTGGGCCGGACCGTGAACTAAGGGGAAATCCAGAGCGGTCAAGGTTTCGGCCTCGGCCAGAACAAGCACAGTATCCAGCAGCGAATACCCGGGATGATAAACTGTAAAGCGGACGTTGCCCGGAACGATCCCGGACAGGGTGAAAACACCGCCGATAGCGGTAGTGTCGCGCAAATCCCGTCCTCGGGCCCAGACGGTGGCCCCAGCCAGTGGTGCATCAGCCGATGTGATGGTGCCTGTAACTGCGGCGCTCTCCAGGGGCGTTACAACCAGCGTATCGGAGTTGACGCCATAGCGGATCAGGAGGGTATCGTCCAAGGAGTGGTAACCAAAGGGGGAGAGGTGATAACGGTAATAGCCCACCGGCAGCTGCTCGGGCAGGTGGAAGGCCCCCGAATCGTCGGTGGTGACAGCATACGTGAGCGGCGGTTCCCCGGCCAGTGAAGCTACTTCCAACGGCTGGTTTGACAGGGGCTGCCCGGTTCCGGCGGTCAACACGAGCCCCTCCCAGGAACCGACGGCAGGGTGGACCGGAATGGAGTATTGTTCCAGGTTATAGCTAGCACAGGCCAGGGCAGCCCGGATAATACCTTCAAAGGCCGGCTCCAGCACCACCAGAGTGTCGGTTGTGCTGGTATCGATCCCGGCCCCTTTCAGGTAGATTGCGGTGCCTGCGGTTCCCGCTGCCCAGGCGACTTCACCGTGAAATCCCGGGACTAGAAAGCCGGTAGTGCCTAAAAGTGACGATCCGGCGACAAGGGAATCGGCCGGCAGGTCTGCGCCGCCGGTGACGGCCAGGGTGGTGTCAACCAGGAGAGCGCCGGACGAATCGCTGACTGTTACCCGAAGTATTTCCCCGAAAAGGGGGGTAAAGGCCAGGGTGGCTACACCGGACGTGTCAGTGATCACGGCCAGGTCCGGCGGCACACCCAGGCCGTTGACGCGGATCAGATGGCCGGAGGCTTGACCGGGCGGCAGGCCGGTGACAGTCACTGTAATAGTGTCGGCCTGGTTAATGACTACCGTGGCCGGATCGACCAGCACAGTGGGAGCTGGAATGATTACCAGGTGGCCTTCGAATGGGATATGGCCCGGCGCCGTTACGGTCACCAGAGCTGCTCCGCCCGCCGCCAGGGGTGGGTCGAACCGGAATTGCGCGACACCGCCCGCTACCCGGGACTGGCTTACCAGCGTATCATAGGCGACCGAGGCCCAGCCAGCGGTCAGAGGCCCCTGGCTGTCGGCCACTTCCAGCGTCAGAGCAGTAACACCGGCGGGTAGCGTATCCTGGTAGGTTAGCGCCAGGGTGTCCAGCGGCCCGAAACCGAAGGCCAGCGACGGGTCACCCAGCAGGTTATAAATTTCGAAATAGTAGTCAGCCGTGGGATAGCCACGCAGCCATACTTCCATCAGGGCCGCGGCGGTCATCTCACCAACAGTCAGGAGGTGTCTGGAAAACAGGCCGTCGAAGAAGCGGCGTTCTAAGTAGTCGTCCTCGTACCAGCGGGTGGGATGGGAGGCCCCCCAGAAGGCTGCAGCGCCCCGGTTCGGAGCCCGCAGGAAAGCCTCCCCCAAGGAACCCAAGGCGTCCGAGCCATAGACTCCGGTCTCACAGCCCAGGCTCAGCACCAGGGGAAAGGCGGGTGCGTTCGTCAGACCAGCAACTTCCGGGCGGCCGAAATAGATGGCGGGATAGCTGTCCCACCACAGGGAGTCGGTGCCGTGTCCGGAATAACACACCAGGTTGACACCGTTATTCAGGGCTGAAACTATGTCATCCGTACTCCCACCGGCATAGGCCCAAATGGAATCGACCTGGAGTCCTGCGGGGGCCAAATAGTTTGAGATAGCGTAGCGATGAGTATTTACCACCAATTCATGGAGACCCTCGTCACCGGAGGCCACGAAGGCGGCCCGGTCGCGCCAGTCGAGCTGGGTGGCCGGCGGCAATTCGTAAGCCAGCAGCTTGCTTACCATGGCCACCAGTTCCGCGCCGTTACGAGCCGGCAATCGACCGATAAAGAGGTCGGGGATCAAGTCATCGGGACCATCCAGGGTGCCGTAATACAGGTCAGTGGGATAGTCTTTTTGGGCTGTAGGATCAGGATAATGTCGGCCGTAAAATGGGGGGATGCTGAGGGTATCTCCCACCAGCAGGACGAAAGTGGGGGGGCGCTCCCAGGTTTCATAGGCTGCCAAAATGAAGGCCTTGATCTGCTCCGCCGTGCCGCCCGTGATGGAGAGTGGGGTAGCAGTCACTTCCAGACCGGTGCGACGCTTCCAGGACACCAGAGGAGCCAGCGCGGCTGCCAGGCTGTCGGTAGCTATGATTAACAGGTGATCGCGCTCATACCACGAATAGTCGGCGGCCAGGGAGGCTACCGGAATAGCGGTTAAATAGGATAGCAGCCGGAGGGTAGCTGGAGAAAGTTTGGGCCTGGCGTCTGCCGCGGGCGGATCCGCAAGTATCTCGAACTCCAGGGTATCGGCCACCCCATCGACGTGGATGTAGTCGTCAGGGGGGCTGTATTCTACTGCGGCCAAAGTCAAACCGCGGAAAGTACCAACCGTGGTCAACGCGATTGTCGCACCGGCGATGGCTGAGGAGCCAGTGAGCCGGATGGATCTGGGAGTGCCCCGCAGAGGGATTGTTATCAATCGTGATCGCCGGGGAGGGCGGTCCGCAGGTGTTGGCTGCAGTACAGCGAGGGGGTACACGGTCGTGGCTACCCGCACCAGGAAGACTCCTTCGGAGGGTTCCCGGACTTCTACCAGCGTCGGCCGGGCGAATGCCGTGGTGGCGGGGCCGGCGTGCAAAGGCGTAACCGCGCCTGGCCCCCAGTCAGGTATCAGCAGAAAGGCCACGAGGAAAACAGAGCCCAAACTACGCATTATTGTCTATCCGGTTCGGTTGAGGTGTAAAGGCATGATCATGTCATATGTCTGCTCACCAACAGTCAATCCTCCGGCGCAATGGGAGTGGCAACTGCCAATTTTTCGACCTTCGGTGAAATTATCGACCGGGGCTCAACTGAGATTGCCAATTAGGATCATTGATTTCATTGCGGGCGGAAGACTGGACCAGGTAATAATCGAGGAAGCCGGTACGATCGACGAAAACAAAAAACACGCCACCCTGAATATATTCATAGTACCAGATCTCATAAGGCTTACTGTCGATTTCATTAGGATGGGATTCAATCTCATCAGGTTTTCCATATAAAATCAGGACTCGTCCCCGGTCGGTTTTCCACCCCCCCCGGCCTCCGGAACTATACTTTTTCGTAGCTAGATCGACACGGCGGAAGTATTCCTGCCGGAACTCGCTTAAGGGTGTGGCCGGGTTTTGATCCCTGCGCGTCCAGAAAACGTGCAGAAATTCCCGTTTTTCCGTGCTGCTTGAGAGCTTCTTAAATTGCTTGATTTCTGATTTTTGGGCCGTATACCGGGCTTGGGCAAATTCTTCATTCAACTGCTCTTCCGTCATCTCCCCATAGATAATTTCAACGTAGGGTGAGACAGACAAATCCCCACCTTCAGCAGTCACTAAATCGGGGTTATAGACAAAGAATCGTTTTTCAGAGCTGACGGATAGCCCGATGGTTGAATCGACCATTGTAAGTACCAGATTGTAACGCCCCGATGGCATTGCGCTGATATTTACCGTACCGACTTCCACCCTGCTGCCAGGTTGTTTTACCCGGTCATATGACCGGCGGTACACTTCGCGTTCCGCCCGATCCCTGACTGTTACCCTGAGCTGATACGCTTCGTTCTTATGATCGGTCGCCAGCCCATAGCATTCCGCATAGTAGAAGAGGACCGGTTTCCCGAGGCCATAAAGTTTGCCGGGGTTGGGTATAACGCTGTATGTATTTTTATAAAAAATATTTCCCGGGTCGGGTGTGGCTTTCTCAATGGAAGCACACAGCTCCAGGTCGCTAATGGCCGGACCCCGTTTTCCAAAAGTTCTCTCCGGCAGGTCGAAGGTGATACTGTCGACCCGGGATCGATCCATTTCGTCATAGTATTTGATCTGCAGTTTATGTTCACCCGGCGGGATAGCTAAGCCGATCATCCCGATCACCTTCCGATCAGGATCAAGCGCGGCAGGGTCACCGCTGTGGGGCGAACGCCAAACGCGATCCACCAGGATGGAATCGCTATCCTGGGCCAGCACCACTACCCACAGCAGCAAGGCACCTTCAAACTGCCCCCGGCGGTCAACGTAGGTCAACTGGTCCTCGCCGGCAGAATAATAGATCTCAAGATAGACCCTGGTGTCATCATAGGAGAATTGGGCGTAATCCAGGTTGATGTAAAGCGGTTCCGGGGGCTTGGCAGCCAGGGACAGAGGAATTCCTGCGAAAGTCCAAACCAGGAGAATAATGGGTACCATACGCATTTCTAGTCTCCAAATTTATTAACGTCAGCTGCTGTTCATTCAAACAGACATTCAGCTTGTAATCGCTTGGCGGATCCCTACACTAGCGAGCGACGAGTTATTTTAACTTCCCCGCTCAGGACAAACCACAATTTTCATTCCAAATTTGTCCGGCCGGCAAGCGCTGGGGCAACAGGCTCCGGTAGCGTTGCATGTTCTTAGAAAATGTTGGACCGCCTATGGAATTATCCCGGAGGGAGTAAGTCAGCAGGGCTAATGGAACAAAGAGATTTTTAAAGTCCGCAATCGTGTATTGACTATTACGTTTTCCCTTGATTATATTTGACCGCTGTTTGGGCGTTCGCAGATGAAACGACGCCACAAACGCGGGGGTGGGATGCGAATTCCCAGCTGCGATTAATTAGGCCGGGGGACAGGGTGACCTGTCACAGCCGGGCAAGGTAGATGTCCTTTATATATGGTAGAGGCATTGCTCCACCAGGGGTAGGTGAGCAATTCGTACTGACATTTACTCGGGCCGCAGTTTCTTAAGGCCAACGAGCATTAAACACCACTTAAGTCGTACTTGAACGCGAAATGTGGGAGAAATCATGAAATTCAGACTACTATTCCGGCTGTTGCCGGCGATCTTAGCGCCGATTATCTTGTGGGCTGGGACCACCGGAAAGATAACCGGCAAGATTATTGACGCAGAGACCGGTATGCCCCTGGCCGGCGCCAATGTGGTTGTTACCGGGACGAGCTATGGTACGGCGGCTGGTGCTGATGGTCGCTACGTGATAATGAATATCCCTGCCGGTACCTACTCGCTTGCTGCGTCGATGATCGGTTATAAAACGGTAACAATGACCAATGTGCAGGTCAGTGTGGACCTGACCACTACCCAGGATTATATGATGGATGTGGCGGCGATCGAAGGGGAAGGTGTAATCGTTGAGGCTACCAGGCCTATCATTCAGCAAGACATCACAGCCAGCCGGACCATCCAATCCGGTGAGGATGTGCTCAGGATGCCGGTGGACAGCTATGAGGGCGCTCTGGTTACCATCGCCGGCGCGGTGATGGAACAGGGTCAGGTTCACTTCCGTGGCGGCCGGGCACGGGAGATCGTATTTCTGCTGGACAATACTTCCATGACAGACCCGCTCAGCGGGACGAACGATACCGAGGTTTCCACTTTCGCCATCCAGGAGACCCACACCATGACCGGCGGTTTTTCCGCGGAGTACGGCAACGCCCAGTCTGGTGTTGTGAATGTGGTTACCAAGGACGGCGGTGACGCTTTCAACGGCAAAGTGCGGTTTACAACCAGTGGTTACGGCCTGAGCGATAACCTGGCCGATATCCCGGTTGATGAAGTGGCCGAAAACCTCAATCGGATGGAGGTCGGTCTCAGTGGTCCGGTTAACGTGCTGGGCAGTATCCTGCCGGGTCGGCTCACTTACCTGCTTACCGGAGATTTTTTAAAAACTCAGGGGCGCTTTGTCAACCAGGATAGAACCAACTCCATTATTTTGGCTAAACTGACTTACCGACCGGTTCCCCAGATCACACTGCGCCTGAATGCGCTGATCGATAATGAGTATCATGGCCGGTTCCTGGCTGCTTCTTCAGGAATTGGCCCAAACAGAAGCACCAACTCGAACCTCTGGAAGAGGACGGTCTATGAAGACCAGCTATTTGCAGGCGTCGAAGGCTTCGAAGGCTGGGCCGGGAACCAGCAAGTTGACACTGAAGACATTGGTATAGATGATGGAACCGGCACGATTATCGGCGCCGGAAACGGCAGGATCGACTGGATCGATATCATCCCCAACGGCGAGTGGGATGAGGGTGAACCCACTGAAGATCTCGATAGCAACCATAATGGCAGGGTGGATACCGAGGATCTCGACCACAATGGTATTCTGGATGCCCACAATATGCTGGACCACCTGGCGCCTTATGATCTCCGCAGCAACCAGTTTGGACTATTCCTGACTCACCAGATATCCGAGCGGACCTTTTACGAGCTGCGCTTTACTCGTTACTATACCCGGACTTTTCGTAACGTGGAAGAGGTCATTAACGAAGATATTGATGGCGACGGCCGCTTGGATGATGTAGACGAATGGATTCTGACGGCCCATGGTGACTTTCAGTGGGTTGACCTGGACGGGGATGGCTACTTCGACCGCGGCAACGAGGATTTGAACGGTAACGGCGCGTTGGATGAGTATGGCACCGACCTGTTTACCGACAAGGATGCCAACGACTATGTGGACGCCTCTGAAATAGGTGTGGCGCCCAGGGACTATTATAGACTTATGCGCCAGCGGGATCCTCTAAGCAATTGGATGCCTTGGGGCGATATACCCTACCAGGGGCAGAAGGATACCGACGGTTTCTACACTTATGCCGCCGGGACCACCTGGGGCCGGACGGCGTGGTATGAAGATGAGAGCAGCGATTACGGTCTGAAATTCGATATCGACAGCCAGGTCATGGAGAGCCAACGCATACGGGCCGGTGTGGATATTCACCTGAAGGACATTTTTCGCTATGACGCCGAGGATGCTTACGGCTATGGGGAGAAATTCAACGTGAAGCCCTACCAGTTCGCGGGCTACGTCCAGAACAAGATGGAATACGGCGGAATGATCCTGAACATCGGGCTGCGTTATGATTATTTCAATGCCCGGTGGGATGAATACCCGAACAATGGGCGGGATCCCACCTGGGACCTGGCAGGGGAAGTGTACTTCGGCGGTTCCGAAGATGTCAACAGCAATGGGCGTCTGGACCCCGGTGAGGACCTGAACAATAATGACTACCTTGACCAGGACTGGATCGCGGAGAAATACCAGATCGGTGGTTCGTGGGAGGATGCCAACAACAACGGCATATTAGACGCGGGGGAGGATCTGAACGGCAACGGCACTCTTGATTTCCCCGAGTACCTGGTCTACCCCGGTGATATTAAAGACCCGCGGACTGTCCCTTCGCAGGATTTCATCAGTCCCAGGTTTGGAATTTCTTATCCTATTACCGATAACGACAAGATGTACTTCAGCTACGGCCGCTATTTCTCGGCGCCACCGGGAACTGAGATGTACCAGAACCTGGTTTTTGACCTCGGGGGCGGTTTCGCCCTTATCGGGAACCCCAAGCTTAAACCGGAAAAGACCACGTCGTACGAAGCCGGGATAGTTCACGCTTTCCGCAACCAGTCGACGCTGGAGCTGAAGGGTTTCTTCAAGAACATTACCGGGCTGACCGCCACCACCACGGTCTACTACACTCAGAAGGACTGGTACGGGTTCAAGATCAATGGGGATTACGGGACGGTGCGTGGATTCGAGCTGACCCATACCCAGCGACCCATGAGTCTGGGCGTCTTCCAACTGGGCGGGGTAACCACCTACACTTACCAGATAGCGCGAACCAGATTTTCCGATTCCTATGACAGTTACCACTCCGCCTGGGCCGATGATATCCTGCCGACCGAGGAGAGTTATGCCAATTGGGATCAGCGTCATACTCTGAACATCAATCTGGATATTCGCACCGGCCAACGCCTGGGGTTACTGCTGGGGGGCTGGAGCACCAACCTGCTGTACCGCTACGGCAGCGGCACGCGCTGGACGCCTCCCAAGGGGCAGGATCGGGCCACCCTGGATAATACGAGGACCCTGCCCGAGCAACACACAGTGGATGTGCGGTTCGGCAAGTTAATGGTTTTAGGCGGGGTTGAAGCGGAGCTCATTATAGACGTGCGCAATCTTCTCAACCGGAAGAATATAGTAGCTATTGCCGATGAAGAGTGGTACGCCCTATTCGACAGCGACGGCGACGGAAAACCCGATTACGACCCGCAAGGGAAGTATAATGACCCGACGGTTTATTCGCGGGGCCGGCTGGTTCGGGCTGGGATTCAGATAAATTTCTGATGTTCTGAAGCTGACTTCATGAAGGTAAAGAATGATAAAGTATAATGCTGTTACTTAAGCTTGGTTCGCCCATATTGCACTTGCCTGGTGCTTTCCTGATCGGGCTTATGCTACTCCCGGTCCAACCGGGTCTCAGCAAGGAATTCAATAATAACAGAAACCGGTCGTTAGCCAAGACGACAGGGCGGCCTGCGCCCGAGTATAAGGCTCATAATATCGGTACTCTCTGGAATGTGGTAACCAACTATGGCAGTTTCGGCGACCCGGAGTTTGCCAATTCGGGGCGGCCTTCCATGGATTGGCCCGCTGGTGAGAGAAGCAGCTACCTGTACGATGGTTCGATCTTCGTGACCACCCTCGTGAACGGTGAGAAGTATAGTTCAATTTACCTGTATGATTACGATGAATGGGAACCTTCGGAAGGTTCGTCCTTTCTGATTGGCAATGACGAGGTATCGGTGGTGACCACGCCGCGGTCCATCCAGGACAGTTGGGCTGAGTTCGATGACCTGGCTGCAGATACTGATCACTTTCCCCTGGGCATCAAGATCATCCGGCAGGGACTGGCGTGGAGCATGCCCGAGGTGGACGATTTCGTGGCCTATGAGATTCAGGTCATCAACACGGGTCTGAACGGTAATCTGAGGGACGTCTATATCAGTTTCTGGTATGATCTGGACGTGGCTTCGATCGACGTTTCCGATCATCACATCGATGACCTGGTGGACTTTGATGGTTGGGATGGGACGGATACGGGGACTGATGAAGTGGACTGGGTGGATCCCCATGACCTGGATGGAGACGGGCTGACCGGGTACGACGACTACGGCTGGCCGTTCGCCGAACCGATGAATGTGGAGTCCGATGGGGCTGATGTGGGGTATCAGCCCGATAAAGCCGAACCCGACGGCATTTTCGATGAATATACCTTGATAATCGACCCCGAGGCCCCGGTCGTTTTCGCTGATGTGGCTGTCACAATCGGCGATTATGAGCTAGAAGCCGGGGATACGTTGCGCGATGTAAGCGGCCTGCCGATTTACGGCTACAAGGTGCCGCGCAACATGTCGTACATGTACGACTATGACAATCCCACCAGCTCCGATGACGACACGGGCGAGCGCAATCTTACTCCACCAGCCACAGGTTTTGTTGGCGGGCGTCTTATTTTTGCCGATCCAACGATAGCCGATTATGTGTTCGAGCCGGCCGACAGCACTCACCAGCGGATTGTCCGGACATTCTCCCACCAGTGGTGGAATTGGGAGAGCGATCCGAGCAACGACGCCGAGAACTATGATTACATCACCGGCCAACACGAATTCAGCCAGGGCTTCATGTTTTTGCCTAATCCCTTTGCTATCGGAGCCCCTACCTTCGACTACCGTTATTTGCATTCCGCCGGTCCCTTTGATATCGCGGCCGGAGATACCATCCGGCTGGTCTGGGTGGAGGGGATCGGTGAGGGGATAGAAGGACTGCGAGCAAACATGGATAAGGCCCTGGAGGCTTATTATTCGGGCAGTGAGCACAGCAGCCCGTACAATCCTTCCGATTTCGAGAGTGATGTCCATTGGCGGCTGCCGGCCCCACCAGTCACGCCGAACCTATCCTATAGTCCCGGTGACACCCATGTCAAGCTGGTCTGGGACAATATTGCGGAAATCACACCTGATTCCAAGACGGGATTGATCGACTTTGCGGGCTACAAGGTCTACCGGGCCATGTATTCGCCCAGCAACTGGACTTTAATCCATGCCATGTTTGATATCACCCAATTTGACGGGGACACAATTTATGTCACCAATACCGATGGGGACACCTTAGGCACGGTGTTGAAGTCGGAAGCGGTGGGACTCAGTAACGAATTCGTTGACGATGGGGGAGCTGTGGCCTGGAGCAGCGCTATCACCGAGCGACCTGTGAATGGTATTCCATATTTTTATTCCCTGGTAGCGTTTGATACGGGCGATCCGCTGGTCGGCTTACCGGCGGCTGAAAGCGGCAAGACCAACTATCGGAAAAATGCCGATGGAGCGCCGCTGACGGTCGTACCTAAAGTGGTCTACGAATCGGTGACCGGTACTATTGATCTGGCGGAAATAAAGGTGGTGCCCAACCCCTATAAGGGTACCGGGGCGTTCGAAGATATTTACAAAAGCAGGATCAATTTTATCAACTTGCCACCGGCGGCCAAGATTTCAATTTACAGCATGGCCGGGGATCTCATCGAGACGATCTCTCATGAAGACGGCACCGATTCGGAGGGATGGGATCTTCTCTCGAGAAACAATCAAGCCATAGTCAGCGGCTTATACCTGTACGTCGTTGAAACGGCCGACGATCATCATATCGGCAAGTTTGTTGTGGTACGCTGACGATTACGAGGAGGGGGTATTACGCGAACTATTTGGTATATCACAGTTCTAGCGGTCTGCGGGGTCGTATTTCCCGTTACGCTCCATAGCCAGAGTTTTGCCAAGGTGGGCATTGTGGGCGCCCAGTTCCTGAAACTTGAGGTTGGCGCCAGATCTCTGGCAATGGGCTCGGCGTCCATGGGCACGGTCCACGATGCTTCGGCCATATTCTGGAATCCCGGAGGCTTAACATCAGTGAACAGGACCAGTGTGGTTCTATCGCATATGAGCTGGTTTGCCGATATCAATTACGAAGCGGGGGCCTTTGCGGTGCGCACCCCGGCAGGTGTATTTGGGGCCTTTGTGGCTTCTCTATCATCGGGAGAAATGGAAGTTACAACCGTGGAAGAGCAGACTGGCACCGGAGAGACATTCGAGAAGACGGACGCCGTCATGGGTGTGTCCTGGGCACGCAAGCTGACGCACAATTTTTCATTCGGTGTGAATGCCAAACTGGTGCGGGAAGATTATGGCTTCAGCGACGATATGTCCGGTGAAGCGATAGTGGCGCAGGCCATTGGCTTCGATGTCGGTACGCAGTATCAGACTGATTTCCGCTCGTTGAAAATGGGGCTGGCGATTCAGCACTTCGGACCGGAACTGCGGCCCAAGGGCAGTTTCCAGGACATTGTGGGATTTGACGCTCAAACACAGGAATATGTCCGTGATCTAGAGAAGAACTTTAAGGCCTACCCGATGCCCATGGCCTTCCGGGCCGGTGTGGCCATGGAGGTATTCAGGCGGGATAATCAGGAAATTATATTAGCTGTGGATGTTCTCCATCCCAGTGACAATGTCGAGAGGGTAAATATTGGCGCCGAGTATACGTTATTCAATTTGCTGGCCCTACGCGGCGGGCTGGTCTTCTACGCCGACAATAATCGTTTCGATGATCCCAATCGGACCAATGCCTATCGATTCTCTTTTGGGGCCGGGGTCAGCGTGGCCGGGATTAACATCGACTACGCCTTCGTTGACTATGGCATATTGAGTAACGTACAGACATTTTCGGCAGTTTTCAATCTATGACCGCCTTATGAATTCCCTCTTACAGAAGCAAGGCATCACCTAGAACCAGGGACGATTCATGTCAGTATTCCGTCATTATAGTTGGAAGGGGATATCATGCGCCCTACTCGTTTCCGCGCTCGCCTTTTCACTGGTTTCCACCGGGCTCAAGGCAGCGACTGGCGCCGGGAGAGAGGCAGCTTCTCAGAGTGAGCTAAACGGTACAAGCGCATTCTGGGTTCATAATTTCCAATTTTTCGCCGGGGATTACAGGATTGGGGCCACCCTGCAGCGGTCCAGCGATCACGGTGATTTCTATGTAGAAAACGCCGTCGTATTATCATTAGCGGAAGATGCATCGAACCGCTTGGTCTATGCCGGCACAGCCCACGGCGGCGTTTTCCGGCGCGGTTTTGATGATTCCACCTGGACCAGGATCAGCGACGGCCTGCCGGGCGATTCGGACCGCGGTGGCAATGAGGCAGTAAACGCTCTGGTAGTCACCGGGAGCGGTGTGGTTATTGCCGGGACCGATCAGGGCATTTATAGTTACGATCCGGTTGGGGAGGTATGGGGAGCAAAAGGTGGTTCGGCGGCTGTCTGGGATATGCAGGTGGATGGCAGCACCCTCTATGCCGCCATGGGGGGCTATGTTTGGCGGGACGATGAGGATGGCGACGGTGATATCGATGTGAGCATGGGGGTGCGCCGGAGTATCGACGGAGGTGCTAACTGGGACGATTATTCCGCCGGATTACCTAAAGATGAAGACGGTGAGTACATCGAAGTTTATTCACTTGCTAAAACCAATACCGCGATTTATGCGGCTACTCCCGGGGGAGTGTTTATGTTACCGGACGGCGCCGACGCCTGGACGGGCGCGATGCGAGATCTAGATGTAGCAACTCCCCAGGTAGCCGTCAAACTCTCGGAGTCCACCCGGGATGAAGCCCAGATGGGGGGAGCTTTCTTCAGGGATTATTACCGGTGGCTGACCGTAGGAACCGGGAGTGTATTCTCAGAGATAGAGCTGACGCTGACCTCGTTCGGAGTTACAGCCGGTGACGTAGATACTATAAGTATATGGCGGACTCCCTTGGAAGATGGTATTCTGGGCGATGCAGGCGCACTGTTGCTGGAGCTGAGTAGTATTACCGGGTCCTATAACGTGTCTTTTTCTTTTATCGGTTATGATTCGCTCCTAACACTTTCCAGTTTTCGTTTCCTGGATGAGGACAGCGTAGCAACCATAATCAATCCCTGGAATGAGGCCCTGCTGCTGGTTTCCGATGCTCAGGATCCGGCCTACGAGCCGGGCGGCCAATTTGCCACGATCACCTACGATAATGGAGTGAACTCCACTACCTGGTCCGCCAGGATAGAGGCGCTAAAGGAACCGAATAAGGACCTGCGCGGTGTGACCCTCACCGAAGCGAACAGAATTGCCGGAGTGAAACCTAATTACTATCGCCTTAACGATCCTGCGGAGCTGGCAAATTTCAGTGCGTCGACTATTGATAAGGCCAATACCTTCACTATGATTATAGGTAGCGCCGCCGGTGATTCGCTGGTGGGCTTTTCGGGCAATGTCAATGTCCTGATGTGGGATGGAAGCCAGCTTTACGCAGGGACCTCAGCCGGTGTGGCGGCCTACGATGATACTGCCCGGACCTGGAGTGCGATGCCCTATTTGCTGCCCTTTACGCCCATTCCGGTGCATTCCCTGGCAACTGTTGATGGTGACCTGGTGGCCGGCGGTGATTTTGGATTTTACCAATTCTCCGCGGGCGACTCCCGCTGGCTGCCGACCAATAAAGGGCTGATGAGCTATATTACCGACAATGAAATCGACGAGTTAGCCGATTATCTGGACAATTCTACCCCAGTTGATCCCACCAGGGGAATCTATGAAATACTCACGGACGCAGAGAATTTCGGCGTCGACCGCCTGCCGGATATTGACCAATCCGATAAGATAGGCTTCCTGCTTCATGACATCCACGATATCGCGGAGTCCTGGAACGGTACTTCCAACGGCTCTGCAGGGGGCATCGAGCAGATTTACGGCTATATCCGCCCTCTCGATCAGGCTTTGATCGGGCGGACCAACCGGCGGGATATGATCTATTTAACGACTAAGGGCGCCGACGCCGAAGAGCGAGGCGCTGCCATCGCGCACCAGTTGGTGAGCCTCATGATGCTTAAGCAGGATGTTGATGAGGAACGCTGGATTTCCGAAGGGATTGCCTTTTTTGGTGAAAAGTTGTGCGGTTTCGATATGCCGGCCACCTGGGTCGATTTCCCCCAGAGAGCAGCTGTTGGCCTCCCGTTAGTGGTGGGGACACCGAACGTCGCTTGGGCAGTGAGCCCTGATGGCGGCTCGGCGGTGGGGGAGCTGCACACCAAGGCTGGCCTGTGGATCACCTACCTCTATGAAAACCTGGGTGGCATAGATTTCGTCAAGGCCTTAATGGATGAAGAGAATAACGGGATTGACGGCATTGAAGCTTTGATGCGCCAGGGATTCCGGCCAGCGGGTGTCTCCGATCTCGACTTTAACGATCTTTTCACCGCCTGGACCATCGCCTATGCGATCAATGATACCAATGCCTCTGATCCGGTCACCAAACTGCGCTATGGCTATTCAGATCCACTCTACTACCAGATGATCGAGAGTTATCGCAGCAGATCGACGGACCGGTTAGGTGTCCTGACCATGCCCTTAATGAGCGATGGCAGCATGAATGACTATGACATTCTGGTCACACCGTTACTATTCGAGGATGGGATCAATAGCTGGTCCACCGTGTACCGTCTATTTTTGTACTTGGAGGCAACTGGGGGACGGGAGAGTTGGGCCGGGCAGAAATTTCATTTGAACGGAGTTGACTGGGGCACGGTAGCAGTCTGGCTGCTGAAGCATAAAACCGACGGCGGCTTTGATGTGGTGCACTTGACCGATTCGGTGACTGCTGAAAATGAACTGATATTCGACATTTTCGATGAGTACGGGGCCAATGCCGACACCAGCGAATATGCCTACGATAAGATTATTATTGGGTTCAGTAACCAACACCGGGAGCCGCGTGGGATTAGGGTTGTACTGGCCACCGATGTGACTCCCCCGGAAATCGAGCTTAGCCTGGTACAC
This sequence comes from uncultured bacterium, assembly GCA_965372015.1. Classification (GTDB taxonomy): domain Bacteria; phylum Fidelibacterota; class Marinisomatia; order SCGC-AAA003-L08; family TS1B11; genus JACZSB01. The sequence goes on from CBDVAP010000026.1 coordinate 15,901, forward strand.
AATGTCGTCTATCCCGAATTCGTTTCTTTCTATATCTGGACCAATGAGCGTCTTCATGAGGACGTGGGGGTTCCTGAAAACCCGGTGGTTAACATAATTCGGGGAGCCGGTCGGGATGAAACGGTGGGCGTTTCATTATTTCATACGATTATGGATGGGAGCAATTATCTGGGCTCGATCTATTCTGGAGAGCTCCAGTTGGAAAGCGGCGAGTCCTTTATACTGAAGTTGACTACCATCCAAGACATAGCGGGTAATGACGCACCCCCGGAGTCTCTGACAGTTTCGGTGGGCAAAGTAATCGCAAAATCCAAGCAAGTCTTCCAATCCGAGAATGGGCGAGTGACACTCACACTGCCGGCTGATGCCCTGGGTGATATACCATATGTTACAATCAGCCAAGCGTCCCCAAGGGTAACAAGCTTATCGGGCAGTGCCAACTTCGAGTCACTGAGTAGCGCCATTTCCCTTTATACTATCGGGCCGGGGGGAGCACAAATCAGGGGTCGGGGCATCATCAGAATTAAGGTGGATCCTGAGGATGCCGATGAGCAACAGTTGGGTCTGTATCGTGTTTTTCAGGGAGGATTGGAACCTGTCCCGTCTAGTTATGACCCGGGTAATGGAAGTATCAGTGCCCAGATTGACGTCTTGGGGACCTATATGATCGCCGGTGATGCCGCCATTCCTGCCGAGATTGCCACGGTACCTGAGAGGTACGAACTGGTCCAGAATTATCCCAACCCATTTAATCCGGCCACTACTATCAGCTTCGGCCTGCCCGAGGCCGGTTACACCAGGGTGGAAGTATTCGATATCCTGGGCCGAACGGTCCGAACCCTGGTCGACGGGTATTACGAGGCCGGGACCTACGATGTGATTTGGAACGGTAAAGAAAGCCAGGGGGCGGCAGTGGGCAGCGGCGTTTATTTCTACTCCATTCATTCAAAGGGCTTCACCGCCACCAGAAAAATGATTTTGTTAAAATAGTAACCAGGATGCTCTCCACAATCATGACGCGAATTAAAACCAGCAAACGACCAGCAGGGAATGGGTGGCTGCAACTGTTCTTATTTTCCAGCGGTTTGCTGCTGTATACCAGTTGTGAGAGACTTGTCTCCGATGATATTCCCGAGGACCCGGCAACGCTGGAGGGTTTAATTCAAGAGGGAATGGCGGCCTTTAAGGATAATGACGCCGAATTAGCCATTGAGAAGTTCAACCAGGCGTTGGAGCGCGATGTTGACCCGATCAATGCCATAGCGGCCTATCGAGGGTTGGGTTGGGCGTATAGCCGGGTGAATAAACCCAGCCTGGCAATTAACACGTTCAGCTTTATATTAAGTATCGAGGCGATTAATTCTAGTATAAACCCGGTTGTGGAACGGGAGGAGGTTGTGGCGCTCTCCGACTCTGTTATGAAATCGCCTGCGCCAGCGGACACCTTCGGGCTCGGACGCTGGGTAATCACCCTCGCGAATGCGGATGACTATTTAATCAGGGTTACGCAGGTATCGTCGTATAGCGCAGAGCACGAACAGAAGTTTCAGGTGGGCACAAGCAACAATGTGATAGATGCAGGCACTGAGGTTCTAAGCCTGGATATGTCGCCCCTGAGCGATTCGGCGGGTGTGGGGGCAGCCAGTGCGACCTTGTCATCATTGAGTTTTAATAACGACACCTTGATCGCTGCAGTCGGTTCAATTGACCAGATCGATGCCTATTCCGATTTCTTTGTGGATGTGGAGAATTGGGAAATACGTATAAAACCAAGATACTGGGATGTTATAGGCCTCCAAGCCAGTTACTTGTATTTTGAGGACAATTACTGGGCTAAAAGATATAACCTAAAAACCATTTCCCTTGGGGATGTTCTGGATGACGGCAATTCCACCAGATTCCCGGTGCTCGTGCCAGTGGCATATCCGGGCGGAAAGACATTTTACGTCTCAGGACGATTCTTTAATAAAGCCGATGGGGGCACCCACAATATGGCTGACGCTTACGCCGGTCTCGCAGCGGCGAATTTCAGTAAAGGGGACTATGAGGCGTCCATTGAGGCTGGGAAGACCGCCCTTTTGATCAACGAGTATCTCTCGGACGCGGATACATCCTATATATATCAACGGCAGCTTTTCGAAGGTGATGACGCCATGGGATTATGGGAAATATACCACCTGCTAGCTGCGGCCCATCTCAAGATTAAAGATTTCCGCCAGGCCTTCGACTATTTGGAGAAACTTGGAGCCACCGCCCCTGATCCCCAGACATCTCCCCGGTATGCTTATGACGCCCTGGTGATCCTGGGCTCAATCACGAAAGATTCGTCCTGGCGACCGGCAAATATATGGTAGCGGTGGTAAATTTCAGAGTGGCAAGAATTCATGTTGACAATAGCATTTCAGCATCGTACAATTCGGTGTGGCTGGAGTCATTGGAATTATACATCTCTGGTTCCAAGAACGTAGATTTCTAATGGGACGACCTTTATCCGGAAGTACCGCTCGGTTGTAACGCCGGAGGGCGCAGGGAGAGGTGGTCCGAGTAAATTGCATCATTAACCAACAGACAACGAGATAACGCATATGAAGACCAGATCGCTATCAATTCTGCTGACGGTAGTACTTATGCTCTCAACATCGGCATTATTTGCCGGGGATAAGGTGGTTTTGCCAATCAGCGGGCCGGCACCTTATGAGTTCACCCCCAATTACAATAAACCCGGCGGAGTGGTTCTCGGGCCAGGGGCGCCGCGGGCTTTCCACTATACTGGCCGCCAAGCTGTCCGCGATAATCTCAACCGGCTGCATGTTGCTTGGGAGAGTCCGGGCGTCACGTACGCTTACGATCACAATTACTATGCCCATTCGACGGATACACTGGGCTTTGCCTGGACTGAGGCATATGATCCCGTGGAAGAGCGCGGTGTGGAAAACCCCTTCACGGGCGAAGTGGTTTACGAGCTCGATCGCACCTGGATGCCCAAGATGGCTATTAATCCCGTCAACGGGGACATCTACATGCTGGGCGTCTACCGGTTTACCTCCGCTGACCGGTCGAGAATGGGGATTTCCCGCTCGACGGATAATGGCGAGACCTGGACGCACTACGTCGATCTGGGGTCCCGGCTCGATCGTCCTACCGAAGAGTTCTCGTTCGGCACCTTGGCCATCGGGAGTGACCAGATCCTGCACGTGGTCTACACGAAAGACAGCCAGGATTGTATGTATACCCGGGCCAATTTGGATGGTCTGGCCGTGCTGGATTCCATCAAGTTCTTCTGGGCCGATGGCGTAACTCCCAATGACGAGGCGATCAGTTATGTGCCCAGCGGCTCGGTATTTACGGGTGCCGTTGTGCTGGATCGCAACGACGATCCCCATGTCATCTTCGGTGCGGACGGCGGGCAGGATACGTACGGTGACAAGACCCCGTACCATATTTACTACAAGTCAGCAGCTGATGCCTGGGGCCCCATCCCCCCGGCGCGGCTGTTCGCCGAGCTGGAGGCTATCTGGGGCATGCCCGAGATGGTGTTCGACGCCAATAATCGCGGTTACTACTTTTTCGTGGACCGCAGCGGACCCGAGATTGTTTTCGGAACCTGGGAGCAGCCGACCAACCCCACCAGTGCCCAAGATTTCGGTACGCTGAACAACACCGGTGACGAGCGCGATAATTTTGGTGAGCACGCCGTGCCCATGACCGTGGATAACTTCGCCAATATCGAAGTCACGGCCGACGACGCGCTCTACCTGCCCAACGCGGATGTGGATGATGCCAATGACATTATTTACGTGGTGGCCAGCAGCAACGATGGGGGGGGTAGCGGCGGCGATATTGTTGCCCTGCAATTGTTGAATGCCACTACCTATGACGGGCAAGGGCCGGCCGATATGGATTGGAGCCTTTTGCGTTGGATTACCGAGGATGGTGACGGATTGGGCGATGTAGGACCGGACCTTATCTATGATCCCTCCTCATCTACACTGGATGTCTTCTGGTCAGGGGCTGGACCCGCGACCATGCAAGCACAGTATTTCCCGGCGCACATCCCGAAATCGCCCATTGATGGCCAGGCCCTGAGCATTGCCATTGTGATCCCTGAAAGATGGCCTATTGACAAAATCTATGTCAACGAGGGTGATACACTGGCCATTGTTGGTGTTCTGAAAAACAACGGTACATCGGCCCTGCCGCCTATGCCGGTGACCGCCTCCATTGAAAACAGTGCGGGGGGCATACTGTTCAGCGAGGATTATACGTCCATTCCGCTGGGGGCCGGCAAATCAACCGCAGAGATCGAGTTCGGCCAATGGGTGGTCACCGGGAGCCGGGATGACTTCAGCCTGAAACTAAAAGTGAACGTTGTGGGTGATCAAGCCCCGTTTAACGACGAGGTAGGCACAGGCTTCTTCGTGTACCCTGGTGACACAGATTACCTCGAATACGAGACTTTCCAGGACACCAATTACGCGACCTTCCCGATCACCGACTCGGACGGGTTAGCGATCCACGATGGCGGTGATTGGCTGGACTCCACTAACGTAGTGGGGGGCTGGACAGTAATCGATAGTTCGAACGGCCCCTTCGGCGATGCGGGGGACGAGTACGTCAGTACCTGGTTCCTGATCGAGAGTACCGAGGATGATTACGCGGCGAATGTGCGCCACATGCGAGGTGTGAGAAACGATACCCTGTTCGGAGATATTGAGCACGCAACGCTATCGGATAGTGCCTATGCGCAACCGCAGAATGAGGTGTTGTTATCGCCGGTCTATACCATCAGCGGAACCGATGCGGCCTATGCCGTGGAATGGAATGACATCATTGAAGGAACTGATGGGGATGACAATTTCCCGGTTTACGCCTTTGTGGATTATACGACAGACGGCGGCACCACCTGGAATGCGGTTTACCATCGTTCCGATCTCGAGGGAAGCACTAAGAATATCTTTTCACCGTCCGCTTTCTTGTCCTATGATCTGACCATTGGGTTGACCGGCCAGACTGCGGTCCAGTTCCGATTTTGGTGGAGAAACCCCAATAACGATGCCGACTATGCCCAGTGGACAGTTGATAATGTCTATCTCACAACATGGGCGGGCGGTACCACTCAAGCCAACGAGCCGGGCGGCAGAACTCTACCGACCGGTTATGCTCTGAGCCAGAACTATCCGAACCCCTTTAACCCGGTTACCAAGATCAGGTACGAAGTGCCGGTGGCCGGAGAGGTTCGTATTGATATATACAACCTGCTGGGCCAACGGGTAACCACGCTGGTGAATGGTCATGTAACCGCCGGGCGGCACGAGGTGCACTTCGATGGCAGGAATCTGGCCTCGGGGGTGTATTTCTACCGTCTGGCTGCACCGAACCAGGTGATCACCAGGAAGATGTTGTTATTGAAGTAGAGTTATTTTTCTGCCGCTCCAGGTCCGTAATCCCCTTATCGTGAGGGGCGGGGTGGAAGGCAATTTAGCGATAACAGTTGATGTGTCTTACTTACAGACTACAGGAGGAAAGTAATGAAAGCGAAGGCTAATGTTTTAATGCTAGTGGCATTCGTCCTCTCCGCAGGTTTCCTATTTGCGCGAGAGATGAGTGGTCCGCCGGTAAAGAGTACCGTAAGAGGGGCAATAGTGCGGATAGACGCCAATCGGCCCAATCTGTCCGAAGCTCAGGTGATCAGGTCTGCCCAGCTGCGGCAGATGATCAAGAATCAAGAGGAACTCACATTGCTAGCCAGTGATAGAGACGGGGCAACCATTGACTTAGTGCCCGGTGGTGGGGATATCTTCGATAACTGGCATGTGACCTTCAATACGGTTGCCGATTTCGACATCTTTACGTTGACCGACCCGTTGGGTCTAGGCAATGACTGGGCCTGGAACGCGGCCGATTCGTCAGCCTTTGCCCCGGAGCCGGCAGTAGGAACCGGGCGGGATGAAGGTATCCAGGTCAAGATCGGGGTAGCCAAGGAAAGTGATACTGCGGTTCCCTATCAGGTGGCCAACCTGATACTGGAGGTTACGGTTGATGAAGGTGATGCGGATGATTATCTGGAAGTTGGACTCCTGGAAGGTCCCAAATGGCACAGGGATGATTTCGGCTCGCACACGGCAGATGATTCTGTCTGGTGGGTTGGTGATAAAAAGTGGGACACCTGGGGCTATGGTAATCGATGGCTGGAATATCTGGATACGAATCCTATCGATCTCACGTCTGCCAGTGCGCCAATCTGCAGCATCTACACCACCTGGATCCTTGAAAACCCATCTACGGGCTACGGCTGGGATGCGGCTACCGTTTTTGCGCTCTCCAGCGCGGATGCCGATTATGACACCTGGACAGAGATTGTTCCGGCTTCGGGCTACACAAGGGACAACATGTTCGCGTGGAATATTCAATGGGCTATTCGTGAGGGTGTTGCTGAAAGCACCACCCCAGGAGTCCCTACGGCAGGGAATCATGGTGGTTGGGGAGGTGATGAAGATCTCCATCCGGGAGAGGCCTGGCACATCGAGACCTTCGACCTGTCAGCGTTTATTGGACAAACAATCATCATAAGATTCGCCCTTGCAGGTGACGAATGCTATAGTCCTGCTGCAAAAGGTTGTGAAACCTACCCTGACGGGGACGGAGACGATTTTGATGGTGGTTGGTGGTTAGACGACATCAAGGTCACTGCTGCTGCTGGTGGATCAAATCTGGTTACCGATCTGACCCCCAGCGCCGACGGCGCCGGTTTCGAACCTGAGCCGTGGCAGTCGGTGGCTACTTTTGATGCCACTGATCCGGGCACCGGCGCGTGGAAGGCATCATTTGGTGTCACCCGGTCGATCATTGGGTCCTGGGAGGACTCATTGACCGTGGGATTCATGGCCGTTTATGATGATGATAATACGGCTGCCCCGGACGTAGGGTTCAAGGTCAACGATGCCCTGCTCCAGATTTACACCCGGTTGGAAGTAGACGCGGGCGTTACGTTTGTCGATCTGGTTTCAGCGGGAGATTCCACCCTACAGAATAATGGTTATGCCTTAGTGGGTGGGACCTATACACCGGTGACGACGATCCAGAACCATGGATTATCAGACATCCCGAACTGGTTTTCAAATCTCGAGATTAAGAACAGTTTTGGCGATCTGGTATATGAGGAATCGATCTACTACTATAACGACCCCCTCCTCATGTATCCGGGTTTCAGGGATACCAGTTTCGCTGCCTGGACGATCGCCGACGAAGGTGACTATACGCTGAGGGTGTACTTCGAGCACCCTGAGGCTTTGGGTCCCGACGACGAGCCGCTGAATGATGCCATTGAAATAGGCTTCCATGCGTTCAGTACACAACCGGCGGCGTTCTTTCCTCTTGACGAGGCAGATAGTGATGCTCTGTTCGCAGGAGGATGGACCTTTGATGCCGGACGTGGGGATACGAGTTTCGCCATGTATTCATATACTGGCGTTGATCCCCAAGTGTTATGGCACACACAGCTTGCAGCTGCCGACAGTATGGATGAGAGGTTGATATCACCGGTAGTCGATTTATCTGGTGGGACTAACCATGCTCTGAAGTTTGAACAGTACCTTTATGCAGCAAGTGGGACTTCGTCCTGGAGGCTCGATATAGAAGGCACTGTTGATGGTGGTACAAACTGGTCAACAATTCTGTCCACCACAGGAGCAAAAACTATCCCTAATCTTAACAATTTCACCTTGGACATCTCGGCGTTCGATGGTGAGGCCACATTCCAGTTAGGTGTCCATCTGACATTCGCCGATACACTGGGGGCTCAGGGTTCTTTTGCAGCTGCCTCAGTAGATGGCATAGCCATATACACCGATCCGGACCTGACCGCGCCGGCGGCCCCCACCGGGGTGGCTGCTGTAGGCCGTGACATGGGCGCGGATCTCAGCTGGGCTGCAGTGGCTGGCGCCGGCGTTATGTACTATTCCGTATATGACCAGGTCATCACACCGGGATGCGACTTAACCGAAGTTGTTGTTGACATCGTGCCTGACAGCTATCCCGGAGAAACATCCTGGGATATCGCAGAAGCTGCTACCGGCGATGTGGTCGCCGGGGGTGATGCAGATGGTGGTACCGCCTGCTTAGCGGCGGGTGATTACGTATTTACCATCTATGACTCGTGGGGAGATGGTATGGACGGATCCTACTCCGTAACAACGTATTCTGTAGATACAACGGTTGTCATAGATGTCAGCAGTGATACTACTGGTTCTTGGGCTTCCTATGCGTTACCACCATTCACCGTCACCGGAATCACACCCACAGACCCGGATACCAGCGCTGTCACGCTGGTGACGGATGTGTCTGAAACCAGTGTTACAATTGGGTCCCTGGCCAATGGCAGCGCCTATTCCTATTGGGTATCGGCCACCGATCACAATGGCAATGAAGGCGATACGAGTAGTGCGGTTCACATTGTTCCCGCTGACGTGACAGCGCCTACAGCCATTGAGGACCTGGTTGCGAAAGCCGACGCAGACACCGTGTACCTAGATTGGACGACGCCGGATGAGAGTGGGTTCACTTGGAGCTCATCGTACGATATCCGGTATAGTTCAGCGCCCATCACGGATGCAACCTTCGCTGCTGCGACGGCCGTGCATGACTCGGTAATGGTTCCGGTAGGCGCAGAAGGCTCGGCTGCGGCCACGGAGGTGTACCTGACTGCCGCGGCGGCTGGATCGGAGTACTTCTTCGCCATCAAGACCACCGATGAGGCGGATAATGTGTCAACACTGTCCAATGTGGCCAGCACCGACTATACCGCACCCGACTCTGTTGGTGATCTGGCACTAACCGGGCCGACGACTCCAACAACAGCTACAGACGTACTGACCCTGAGCTGGACAGCCCCGGGTGATGATGGCGACGTGGGGACTGCAACGTCCTACGAAGTTCGGATCGCCTATAGCGTAAAGGAGCTGGATTGGGCCAGCGCAACTGGTCTGGATGTTGCTGTTACACCGGCTGCGGCTGGGACGGCGGAATCGGTGACGTTTGATCCGGCTACCAGAACGGACATATATCCCATGTATGACATGGCGATTGCCCTGATAGCGATCGACGATAACGGGAATGAATCGGCTGTTTCCAATGTAGCTGTGTGGAGTCCGGTTTCGAGTATTGCCGATGGGCGTGGTATTCCCACTGCCTATGGCATCACCCAGAACTATCCTAACCCGTTCAACCCCTCCACCAGGATCGAGTTTGCTCTGCCTGAGCAAGCCAACGTGGTCCTGAAGGTGTACAACCTGTTGGGGCAGGAGGTCAAGGAATTGGTAATGGGCGAGTATACTGCCGGATATCATACCGTGACTTGGAATGCTACGGATAATGCATCCAACAAGGTTCCCAGCGGTGTCTACTTCTACCGGATTACAGCTGGTAGCTTCAGCAAAACCACGAAGATGGTTCTTCTGAAGTAAGTAACCCGCAACCTAGTTAAGTACCTGAAAAGGGCAATGTCATCAACGACATTGCCCTTTTCTTTCTGGCTGCGGCCTGATTAGTTTCGTACCTGTGCAGGATACTATCATTATGAAGAGCATAAATAACCATATACAAGTTGTTGTGCACTGGGGATTGCTGGTCACTATGGCTGCGGGGGTCGTGCCACCAAAGGTGCCGGGCCTTAGTCTACCGGTGGACATGCTGGAGAATATACGCACTGACCCAGGGTACTATATGCCCGGTAGGGCGCTGACCGGGCTGGTCCAGGCCCGGAAACTGGCGAAAAGGGCCGTTGACGGCACCTTCCAGCTGCCCGATACCATGCTGGCCGTACTGCCGGTGCTGTGCATGCAGTACGCCGATGTCGAGGAGGCGGAGTGGCCCATTTCCCAGATGCAGGAGCAGTTGTTCGGCGAGTGGGGCAGCGGCACCATGCGGGACTATTACCTGGAGACATCCTACGGGGCGCTGGAGGTGACCGGGGATGTGATCGGCTGGGTTCAAGTATCGGGGACATCACAATACTATGAAAGGGACAACGGGAACACCGGGGCACTGATCCGGGAGGCGCTCGATTTGTCCGATGGCGACACCGATTATTCCCGATATGACAATGATGGCCCGGATGGTATCCCCAACTCCGGTGATGACGACGGTTATGTCGATACTATCATGTTGATCCATTCCGGAATCGGCGGCGAATACGGTGGGCCGGAGATCTGGTCCCACTCAAGTAGTATTAGCGATTACACAACCGATGATCCCAGCGCCGCTGGTGGGTTTATCAAAGTCAGTGGATATATCATCCAACCGGCCGTCAATCCCCAGGGTACCATGGAAGCCATCGGTGTGTTCTGCCACGAATTCGGTCACGCCCTGGGGTTGCCGGACCTTTATGACCGGGATCAATCCTCAGAGGGCATCGGCAACTGGGGCCTGATGGCCGGCGGCGGGGGGGAGTCCACCCGTCCGTCGCATATGTCGGCCTGGTCCAAGGAGGTGCTGGGCTGGATCGAGCCCATAGTGGTACCGGTAAATTTTTACGGGCTGCCGATCCCGGCGGTGGTGGACACGCCGGTAGTATACAAAGTCTGGACGCACAGCCAGATACAGCCTTTTACCTATAGCCGGGGCGGGCTGTCAGCCTCGGTGGGGCTGGAATATTTCCTGGTGGAGAACCGGCGTCGTAAGGGCTTTGACGACTATCTGCCCGGGGAGGGGCTGTTGATCTGGCATATCCGAAACGACGTTTCCACGCAGAACGATGATGAGTATAACAAGCTGGTGGACTTGGAAGCGGCTGATAATACCGGGGGGCTGGACAGGGGCGTCAACCGGGGTGACGCCGGCGATCCCTATCCGGGGAATAGCGGTAACCGGGCCTTCAATCGGGGATCGTTGCCCAGCAGCGATACCCGGGATGGGGGTTACAGCAAGGTGGCCGTTGAGCACATATCCGATCCGGGCGACACCATGTATGCGGATCTATCGGTGGTGGCCAACGACCTGGTCTATCTGGGGAATACCGTGGACGACGCCGGTGGGGACAACAACGGCTATGTCGATCCGGGTGAGACCGTAATCCTGTCATTGGAACTCCATAACCTGGGGCTGGACATAGCTCAAATGCAGTTCACGCTGGCCACCGAAGACCAGGCAGTCACCATTATTGACAGCGTAGCTACATATTCGAATATACCCGAGGACAGCACCGTTTCCGGGAGCCCCGATGATTTCGCATTCACAGTGGCCGCAGGTACCGGCTACCATCCGCTGCGGTTCCGGGTGACCGGCAGCGACGGCGGCAACCATGCCGAGGTGTATGACCTGGTGGTGATGATGGAGAACCTGAATATCCTGCTGGTGGATGATAGCGGGGAGGAGGCGGACGAGCTGGGCCAATCCATCAGCTCCTACTATAGGGAAGCATTCGAGATAGCCGGTATCCCGTATTACTCACCCTGGTCGCGGACTGTGGATGGACTGCCCAGTACCGCCACCCTCAACCAATACCGCACCATCGTCTGGATGACCGGCTCCAGCCGGGAGACCCTGGACGAAATAGAGCAGGTTAACCTGAAAGCCTATTTAGATGGGGGCGGCAGCCTGTTAATTAGCGGCCAGAATCTAGGGTTCGATCTGGCCGGCGCCCTGAGCAGCGCTTCCGATTCCCTCTTTTATACCGGCTACCTGAAAGCCCGCTACGAACGGGACGCTCCCTACGACGACGCGACCACTATTATGCTGACCGGTGTGGCCGGTGATCCGATCTCGAAAGGTTTCCGCTACCCCAAGTATTTCTTCCTGAGCGGCGGCACCAGTGCCGGCAACCAGACCTCACCGGATCTTATCGCGCCCATTGGTAGTGCGGTAGGGACCATCGAGTATTTCGGGACCGGGGTGATGGGCAAGAGCGCGGGGATCAGGTATGCGGGGGACGACTACCGGCTGGTTTACCTGTCGTTCGGCCTGGAAGGGGTCAACGACGCCGGCACTGCGCCCATTTCCAAGGAGGGGTTGCTGGCCCGGGTGATCGGGTGGCTGCAGGAAGACCCGAGAATACTGGCAATCGAGGAGCAGCCAG
>CBDVAP010000027.1:0-27766 GCA_965372015.1 uncultured bacterium
TGGCCCTGGGCGGAGGCTCGCCGTACCGGCTCCGCCGAGGCCCCACGGGGAGCCCTGAGCAGGCTGGAGCCCAGGATCACCTGCCGCGCGCCACTGTCCAGGGCCTGTTGGATGTGGGCCGCAGTCCTGATGCCGCCACCCAACTCGATGCCGATGCCCGTGGCCGCCAGGAGTGCCACCGTTTCCAGGTTCGCCGGATGGCCTGCCCTGGCCCCGTCCAGGTCCACCACGTGCAGCCAATCCAGCCCGGCCGCCAGGAAGGCCTCCGCCAGAGCCGGCGGGTCGCCGGTATAGGTGGTACGGCGTTGGTAATCCCCCTGGACCAGGCGCACGCACCGTCCGTCCATCAGGTCCATGGCCGGTATCACCCTAAAACGTTCCACCGGCGAACCTCCGCAGGATATCCTGACCGAACCTTTGTGATTTTTCCGGGTGGAACTGGACCCCCAGGACATTGCCGGCCCGGATGACTGCTGCCATGGGCGCACCATAGCTGCTGCTGGCGACTACGACGGAAGGGTCATGGGGAAGGCAGTGGTAGGAATGGACGAAGTAGCCGTATCCCGGCCGGGGCACCAGGGAATCATGGGGGCGGGGGGTTACCATGTTCCAGCCCATATGCACCTCCCGGGGGGCGTCGGCAATTTTCACTACCTGGCCGGGGATCAGGCCCAGGCCGGTGTGGCGCCCGCGCTCTTCACTCTCGCTAAACAGCAACTGCATCCCCAGGCAGATGCCCAGCAGCGGTTTCCCGGAGGTGGCCCACACCCCGAGAAAAGGTATCAATCCCGATTGGCCCAGACGCTCCATGGCAGGGGCAAAGGCGCCCACACCGGGAAGAATCAGTTGCTCACAGCGGGCCAGCTCGCTTGGGTCGGCGGAGAGGACAAACGGCAGGTCCAGGTAATCAAGCACGTTCCCCAGGCTGCCCACGTTACCCACACCATAGTCCACCATACCGATCATAACACCCCTTTGGTGGAGGCCACCCCACCAGGGCGGGGAACCAACGCTTGCCGCAGGGCCAGCCCGGTGGCCTTGAACAGGGCTTCGATGATGTGGTGGGCGTCCTCCCCATACTGGCAACGCAGATGTAGGTTGATGCGGGCCTCGGTGGCGAAGGAACGGAAAAAATGGCCAGTCAGGGCGGTCTCAAAAGCGCCCACGCGCTCGACGTTGAACGAGGCGTCGAAAACGCAATAGGGCCGGCCGCTCAGGTCCGTCGCCACCTGGCAGAGAGCTTCGTCCAGCGGCACCAAGGCTGAGCCGAAGCGCTCGATCTCGGCGGCGCCTTGCCGGGCTTGAGCAAAAGCCTGCCCCAGGGCCAGGGCCACATCCTCCACGGTGTGATGGGTATCCACCTGCAGATCGCCCCGGCAGGTCAACTCCAGGTTCCAACCGGCCCAGAAAGCCAGGGTTTGCAGCATGTGATCCAAAAAGCCGATACCGGTTTCCACCTGCACTTGCCGCTCTCCGCTCAGCAGTAGTTTCAGGTGAATCTCAGTCTCGTTGGTCTGGCGCTTGATCTCAATCGGAGGGTTATTCGTCATAGGTTACCTCAATCTGGTTCAGCATTTCAGTGACGGAGGGGAACAGGTACCCGTCCCCCGGCCAGGGCGGCGGCAGGGGACCGATGAAGCAGAAATCGACCGCTACCCCCTTTTGGCGAGCGTTGTTGACCAACTCCCGGTCATCGCGGCTATCGCCTGCCAGGATGGCCTGGCGGCTGCCAAGGCGCTGCAGGATGGCCATCAAGTTGGCCGGATGGGGTTTATCGAAGGCCGGATCATCCGAGACCGCTACCTGTTCATCCGGCAGCCGCCACCCCAACAACTCGAAGGCCAGGGCCATTTCGGCGGCGTTGCGCCCGGTGACAATCCCTGCTCGGGAGGCGACAGTCTTGGCCATTTCGGGAGACAGCAGGGATACTTCCTCCCGCCACCGGCCCGGCCGGCGAATGGTCACCGGCTCGAAGCCGTACAGCCGCCGGCAGGCCGTGGTACCACCGTAGGCTTCCTGGGCCAAGCAGGTGAGACGAGCCTCGAACTCGGCCGTAAGGTTTCCCCCCACTAACGATTTGAGCCCTGGCAAGCCACCGCCGTGCTCATCTATACTTCCCGCGAATTCGGCGAACGGCATTTGACTCCGGTAGCGCACCCAGGCGGCCCCGGCGACGGCCACGTGCCAGTCGTTGTTAAAGCCCCGGATGACCTTTAACTGACCGGCTTCCTTTTCGGTGAAGCGCCGGGAACCGGTGTCGGCGGCGACGGCATCCACCACGGCGGCAGTGAACGAGCGGCGGGTATCCACCAGCACCCCGTCCACGTCGAATATGACGGCGTCATACTTCAATGGAGCTCCTTCACCGCCTCAAGCAGGGCCTGGTTTTCATCGGGTGTGCCGACCGTGACCCGGACTATCTGTGCGCAGCCGGGATAATCCGATACGTCCCGCACCAGGATGCCCCGTTCGGCCATTTGAGCGAATGTTTCCCGGGGCCCCAGGGGGGTTGTGAGAAGGAAGAAGTTTGCCTGAGAGGGCCAGGCTGTTACCGCCGGCAGATCGTTCAGACGGGCGATCAGCCGGTCACGTTCCCGGATCATCAGCCGGACCCGTTCGGCCACAATCTCGGGGTGGTCCAGCAGCACCTCAGCCGCTATAATAGCCGGCAGGTCGATGTTGAAGGGCAGCAGCCCCTTTTGGACCTGGGCGGCCAGTTGGGGGTGCATCAAGGCGTACCCCAGCCGAAACCCCGCCAGGGCGAAGGCTTTTGAGAAAGTGCGGGTGATGATCAGGTTGGGGTAGTGCTCCAGGAGGGGCAGGGCGCTCACGTTGGAGAAGTCCACGTAGGCCTCATCCACTATCACCAGCCCGGTGGTTTGCCGGGCCACCCGGCCGATGAGGTCAAGGGGCAGCAGGCCGCCCGTGGGCGAATTGGGATTGCACAGAATGGTGATGCGGGCCGCTTTACTTTCAGCCAGCAGGCCTTGGTCATCAACCTGGAAATCGGCGGTCAGGGGGACCTCGATAAGCCGCGCCTGTTGTTGCTCGCCCAGCAACCGGTAGATGGCGAAGGTCGGTGATAGGGTACAAAGGATATCGCCGGGCGGCAGTGCCACGCGCAGCAAGGCCCCGAGCACCTCGTTGGACCCCTTACCCAGCACCAACTGCTCCGGTGACAGCGACAGGCCGCCGGCTAATTTTTCACGTAGCCCTAGCGGGAGGAGTTCCGGGTAGCGGTTCCAGGCCGCCTGTCCCAGTCGCTGTAGCACTTCCGCCTTCAGCGGCTGCGGCCAATCCCAGGGGCTTTCGTTCTGGTTGAGCTTGATCCGGTGTTTAGTAGTCTTCACCCGGTAGGCCGGTTGGGCCAGTATCTCGGGCTTGATCCATTGTTCCAGCGGCACTTCAGGCATGGCGATCCTCACGCAAGGCGATGGATAAGGCGTGCCCCGCTAATCCTTCCGCCTCCGCCAGGGCCTTTACCTGAGCACCGCCGGTTCGGGTGGAATCCGGATCGGCCTTGATCACTGAATAGGGCGCCATAAAATCGGTCACCGACAGCGGCCCCCTGAAACGGGCCTGTCCGGCCGTGGGAAGGATGTGGTTGGGTCCGGCCCAATAATCGCCCCAGGCCACCGGGGTCTGGCCGCCCAGGAAAATAGCCCCGGCCCGAATCCGGCCCAACAGCGATTCCGGCTCAGCCACGTGCAGGCACAAGTGCTCGGGCGCGAGGCGGTTGGCCGCCGCTATACAAACCGCCATATCATCATCCAGGTAGATGAACCCCTGTTCCTGCAACGATTGCCGCGCCGTTTCCCTGGTATCGAGTCCGGTAAGCAGCCGGGGCAGTTGGCGGTTCACTTCCTTTGCCAAACTGGGGCTGGTAGTGATCAAAACTGGCCAGGCCAGGGGATCGTGTTCGGCCTGGGAGATCAGGTCGGCGGCCACCCGCTTAGCGTTGGCATTTTCATCGGCCAGCACCACCACTTCGGTAGGTCCGGCCACCATGTCGACACCCACCAGGTCCGTAACGGCCTGCTTGGCCCCGGTTACGTAGGCGTTGCCGGGACCGGTGATCTTATCCACGGCCCGGATCGATTCAGTCCCGTAGGCCAGGGCGGCGATGGCCTGGGCGCCACCCACCCGGTAAACCTCCCGGACCCCCAACAGGGCGCACACACCCAGGATGGCCCCGGCAGGGTAGCCGGAAGGTCCGGGCGGCGTGCAGACGGCAATCTCAGGCACACCGGCCACCTGGGCGGGGATCACATTCATGAGAATCGAGGACAGCAAGGGGTAGCGACCGCCGGGGACATAGGCCCCTACCCGCTGAATAGGCCGCCAGCGCCAGGCCACTTCCAGACCGTCGTCCTGGGTATAGGAGAAGCCGGTGGGTACCTGCCGCTCATGGAATTTGCGAATATTGGCGGCGGCGGCCTGGACGGCGGTCCTGAGTTCACCGGAAAGAGATTGCTCACCGGCTGCCAGTAATTGCTCTGGAACCGCCGGATCTTTCACCGTCACGCCGTCGAACTCCGCCGTCAACCGGCGCAGGGCTCGGTCACCCTCCGTCCTTACCTGGTTGAGGATAGCGGTTACCGATGGCAGGTTGGCAGCCAGGGCCTTTCGGCGGAGCTCCAACCGCTCAGCCAAGCGGGACTCGCCGCTGATGATAGGCAGTAAGGTCATCAGGGGATTACCTTGTTAAGTGGATATTCGATGATATCGCTGGCACCGGCCTGGAGCAGGCTGGGTATAATTTCCCGTACAGTCTGCTCCTCCACGATCACCTCGATGGCTGCCCCGGAGCCGTTATAAAGCTGGCTTACCGTCGGTGTTTTCATTGCGGGCAGCACGGCCATCACCTTTTCAAGGTTGTCGTTTGTGACGTTCATTTTGAGCCCCACGCGGCTGGTGGCCATGATACTGGCTTGCAACAGGCGGGCGATGTTATCGATCTTACGGCGTTTCCAGGGGTCCTCGTAAGCCTGGCGATTGGCGATCAGCCGGGTGGTGGATTCCAGGATGGTGTCCACAATCCGCAATTTATTGGCCCGCAGGGAGGAGCCCGTTTCGGTCACCTCGACAATGGCATCTGATAACAACCGCGGTTTGACCTCCGTGGCACCCCAGGAGAACTCCACCTCGGCGGTGACACCATGCTCCTGCAGGTAGCGGCTGGTTAAGTTCACGACTTCAGTGCTGATGTGCTTACCCTCCAGGTCCGCCACCGACTGGATCGGTGATTCCTCAGGGACCGCCAGCACCCAGCGCACCGGCCGCATGGAAGCCTTGGCGTACACCAACTCGCACACTTCCACCACATCGGCGCCATTCTCCAGGATCCAGTCCAGTCCGGTGATGCCGGCGTCGAAGATACCCTGCTCCACGTAGCGCGCGATCTCCTGGGCCCGGATGAACAGGGCCTCCAGCTCCAGATCATCACAATAAGGAGTATAGGTCCGGTTGGAGATGATAAAGTTCCAGCCGGCCTTTTTGAAGATAGACAGGGTGCTCTCTTGCAGTGAGCCTTTGGGCAGTCCCATCCTCAAGATCTTCGGCATAAATGTTCTCCCTTTCCATTAAAACAAAAAACCCTCGGGAAGTCCGAGGGTTGTGCGTCAATTTTTTGTGATCTGGGATCTAGCTACAGCACGACTTCCCCGAATTCCCTGTGGGAACGAGTCCATGATGATGGTGATGGTGGTGCTGCAAATTCATCGCGGGTGATATTAGGGGACTACCCCAACCCATGGCAACAAAAAAAACCGGGGGGTATCTCCCCCTCCCTGGAATGGGTTGGGCGCACTATCCTATACCTGCAAGAATAAAGAAAATTCAAAATATTCCGAAAATGATTAGGAATATCTATGGATCGCTTAAAATATAGTTGTTTGTTTTTGAATCCGTGACTAACATAGTTCCATCGTGCTGGACCGGATCGACAAGCAACTGATCGAATACCTGCAAGCGGATGGCCGCCAGACTACCAGCGAGCTGGCCGAACGGGTGAGTATGTCGGTGCCGGCGGTGGCCGAGCGCATCCGCAAGCTGCAGGATCACGGGGTAATCGTGGGCTTTACCGCCCTGGTGGATCCCCGCCAGGTGGGGATGGACGTGGGGGCCTTCATTACCGTTATCAGCGAGAGTTCGGCCCATTACCAGGAGGTGATTGAGCGAGCCCGGGCTCACCCTAATGTGCTGCGGTGCATGAGCGTGACCGGCGAGGGCTCCCACCTACTGGAAGTGCGCACTGAAAACACCGGTACATTGGAAAAATTACTGGGTGAGATCCAGGCCTGGCCGGGGGTCAATCGTACCCAGACCAGCATGATCCTGTCACAACTCAAGCCCCGGGGCGGCGTACCGGTGTCCGAGGCTGTAATCAAGCAACATTTAAATCAAAAGGGGTACTGATGACGCCAGAGCAATTGATCAAGCGGGTAAAGGATGAAGAGATTGAATTCGTGGACTACCGGTTCATCGATATTCAGGGTACCTGGCACCACTTCACGGCGCCGGTGAGTCAGTTCAACAAGTCGGTGTTCACCGAAGGGGTGGGCTTTGACGGCTCCTCCATCCGGGCCTGGAAGGAGATCCACGAGAGTGATATGCTGGTGCTGCCCGACCCCAGGACGGCCCGCCTGGACCCCTTTTTCGAGCGCAAGACCCTGGTGATGGTCTGCGACGTGCTGGACACTATCACCCGGGAGGTATACCACCGGGACCCGCGCACGGTGGCGGCCAAGTGCATCGAGTATCTCAAGTCTACCGGCATAGGCGACCAGGCTTTTTTTGGTCCCGAGGCGGAGTTTTTCGTGTTCGACGAGATCCGCTTCTCCAACCCGGAGGACGGTTCCCTGGCGATCTATTCCATCGACTCCGATGAGGCCCACTGGAACAGCGACGAAGCGGTGGAAGGGGGCAACCTGGCCAACAAGATCCGGGCCAAGGGGGGCTATTTCCCCACACCGCCGGCCGACACGCTCCAGGACTTCCGGGCCGACGTGGCCTCGCTGCTGGAGGAGATGGGTATCGAGGTGGAGGCGCTGCACCACGAAGTGGCCTCGGCGGGGCAGTGCGAGATCGACATGCGCTACGAGACATTGATCGACATGGCCGACAACCTGCAATGGTTCAAGTACGTGGTCAAGAATACGGCCCGCATGTACGGCAAGACCGCCACCTTCATGCCCAAGCCGGTGTTCAACGACAACGGCTCCGGCATGCACATCCACGTCTCGATATGGAAGGGGGGCACCAACCTGTTCGCCGGTACGGACGGCTATGCCGGCCTGTCAAAGTTGGCCATGCACTTCATCGGGGGGCTGGTGAAGCACGCCCGGGCGCTGATCGCCATCACCAACCCCACCACCAACAGCTACAAGCGGCTGGTGCCGGGCTTCGAGGCGCCGGTGAACATGGCCTATTCGGCCCGGAACCGGTCGGCGGCCATCCGTATCCCCACCTATTCGGACAACCCCAAGACCAAGCGGCTGGAGTTTCGCACGCCCGACCCGGCCTGCAACGCCTACCTGGCCTTTTCGGCGATTATGATGGCGGGACTGGACGGCATCCACACCAAGGCCGACCCGGGCAAACCGTTGGATAAAGACATCTTCTTCACATCCCCCCGGGACCTGGAGGGCATCACGGTGGCCCCGGCCAGCCTGGACCAGGCTCTGGATGACCTGGAAGCCGACCACGACTGGCTCTGTAAGGGTGAGGTGTTCACCGAGGACCTGATCGCTACCTACATCGACTACAAGCGCCGGGAGGAAGTGGACACCATGCGCCAGCGGCCGCACCCGTATGAGTTTGAGCTCTACCATGACTGTTGAGAGAGGCTAAGGCTGAGGCTAAGGCGAAGGAAGAGAAGAGAGATTCAAGATGTGAGGGACGGCCGGGGCCAGCTACGACCCAGCTTATGCCCCGAAGAAACCGATTAAATACCCACCAGAAACCCAGGTAAAACCCACTATATACCCACCCAATACCCATTAAATGGCTAGTGCCTGCCGAGGGAAGCGATGAACCACTGGTGCGGGCGCGAAAAAAAAGTGCGTTAGCGCCGGAAGTCATTTGGCGGCCTGCCGGCCGGCGGCGGTGTTCCGGCTAACCTTGCGGATAGCATGTTTCATGATTTCCACCAGTTGCTCCTTGTCCGACAGGGCGTGGCGGTCCGATTTGATGGCACTTTCGACGATCTGATTGTTGGTGACGACCTCGGCAATCAGGTGGCCGCGGAGCTCATCGGAGCGGCGGGCCACCAGCTCCTCGATACGCCGGCGACGGGTCGCCCAACGGCCCTGCTCCATCCAGCTTTTGACTGCGCCCGGGGAAGGCGCCTGGTCGCCATACTGCAGGCGCAGGTGATGAACCACCTCCGCCCGGGTGTACCCGGCGTAGTAGTAGGCGAAGGCATCCTCCCGGATGTGCTGGGGGTAACGGGCGGTTCTGGCCGGTGCTTTGGTCATGGCGGGAAGCTAAGGAAAAAGGGGGGGCCGGGGCGTTCGCCTGGTGCGCCGGATGCGTGGAAACCCTTCCTTCCCGCTAGCGCGGGTTCCTTCCCTTATAAAGGGAAGGATTATTGGAGAAGAATTAACCCATCCTTCTCGCTGGCGCGAGTTCCTTCCCTTTTAAGGGATGGAGTAGCGGAGAGACGGCGATCAAGGTAAATTGAATAATATGGATTCACAACAAGTACCCGAGTTTCCCTTCCAGGGGCACTATGGCCTGAAAAGTATCCAGCAGGCAGCCCGGTTACTGCGCCATCGAATGACGCCGTCGGAGAAGGTTTTGTGGAATGCAATACATAAACGGAAACTAGAGGGCTTGAAATTCCTGCGACAGCATCTTATCGGCATAAGTGTAGTGGATTTCTACTGCCACGAGAAGCAGTTGGCCATTGAGGTGGACGGCGGTATTCATCAGTCTCTTGATATCAAGGAGCGTGATCGTTACAAGCAGGAGCTGATAGAACTTTATGGCATTAACTTTTTTCGGTGCCAGGCAGATGAGGTAGAGAACGATCTTGCCAAGGTTCTAGAGCGATTGTGCCGGTACATTGATAAACTTCAGGACGCAGAACAATAGTGTAGAACAATAATCGGGTTTGCTGGAGAAAACCCTTCCTTCTCGCTTTCGCGAGTTCCTTCCCTTTTAAGGGAAGGAGTAGCAGATAATTGGCGATTGAGGTTTTGATCTCAGGACAATGCCAAATCTAGAGATGCGGGCACTTAGCACAGCACAATCCGGTATTCCCTCCCTTCAAAAGGGAGGGACCTCGCAGAGCGAGCAGGCCTGCCCTGAGTTTGTCGGATGGGTGGACCGAAGGGGTGGGTTCGCTTCCAGTGGGCTTGTTGGGATCGTTATCTGTTGCCACAACCACAATTTACCAAACAATCCGTAACTCTTTCCCCTCTATTGAAATAGAGGGGATCGGAGCGGATAGGGCAACGATTTTCAGTATTCCGGTAAGCACGACCGAACCAAGTGATATTACATAATAGTTATTTATTGCAATTGTAAGAAATGGTAACTATATTCAGATATGAGCGAAAATATTTTTAGGTTTCAATAGCCTGGAATGTTTCTTCATAAATAGCAGTTAGAATGAAAAAGATTGAAATGGAACAACGGGGGAGCGAAGCGGGGAAAGTAGCCATTGTCAAACAATTATCTCAATCAATGTGTGACCCCATTGATCTCACCGTAAAAATGGAGGCTGCGATGACAAACAAATGGTTAATCGAAGGGTTGCTCGCTTGTGTGGTCTTGCGGGCACGTATGCTTTCACTTGCAGTCATGATCCTGGTTTTGGTACTCCCAGTTCCGGGGTTCGCCCAGACGGACGAGGAACCCAAGAGCTTCTCGTTGCAGGACAAACCTCTGAATCAGGTTGATCGCAAGACGCTGATGAAGGTCAATGCCGATTCCCTGCTGGCCGAAGATCAAAAGCGTGGCAAGAGTCCGCAACGCCCAGGTCCTCTGCGCTTCGCAGTTACCGAAGACGTTGCCTTCGATCTGAACAACTCCGGTACGTGGCAGAACTTGCCCGACGGGCGCCTCTGGCGGCTGCGCATCCACTCACCGGGAGCGGTGAGCCACAACCTTGGTATCACCCGCTTCGCGTTGCCCGAGGGTGTAAAGCTTTGGATCTACAATCCGACACGCAAACATGTGGAAGGTCCTTATACGTCCCGTGACCGCAGCCATCGCGGCAGCCTTTGGACCCCGATCATTGTCGGCGACGAGATCGTGGTTGAGCTTTTCGTGCCTACTGGCGCTTCTCAGCCGGTGGTGGAAATTGGCAAGGTTAACAAGGGATACCGCAGCTTCGGAAAGGGCGGCGCTGACAAGCAGGGTGGTTGCAACAACGACGTGATTTGCCCCGAAGGCGACGACTGGCGTGACCAGATCCGCTCCGTCGCCTGGTATAGCAGTAGTGGTGTGGACCTGTGTTCGGGCCAGCTCGTGAACAACACCGCCCAGGACTTTACCCCGTACTTTCTAAGTGCCAACCATTGCGGTGTGTCCAGCGATAACGACGACACAATGGTCTTCTACTGGAACTTCGAATCCCCTAACTGTGGCGACCTGTCCGGTGGTAGCCTAGCCGATAACCAGACCGGTGCCACCTTTCGTGCATCCTACGCTCCGAGCGACTTCCTGTTAGTCGAGCTCGACCCGGGCGAGCTCGATCCGGCCTTTAACGTGTTCTTTACGGGCTGGGACGCTAATGGAGCGGTACACGCTTCAACGGTCGCTATCCATCATCCAAGCCTTGACGAGAAAGCCATCTCGTTCAACGACGACGCGGTTACATCGACTGACTACTTGTCCAACGTCGTCAACGCCAACGAGGACTACTGGAGGGTCGACGACTGGGAAGATGGCACGACAGAAGGCGGATCTTCCGGGTCGGGTCTCTGGGACGCGGCCACCAAGCGCTTGGTGGGACAGCTCGCCGGTGGCTACGCCTCCTGCGCCTCCATCACCAGCGACTGGTACGGCAAGTTTAGCGTGAGCTGGACTGGTGGTGGAACGGATGCCACTCGTCTTAGAAACTGGCTCGATCCTGGTAACACCGGTACCCTCGCAATCGACGGCGACCCTCACATCACCACCCTTGATGGAACACACTTCGACTTCCAGGGAGCTGGCGAGTACGTGGTTCTGCGCGACACTGACGTCGCTGAGATCCAGGTGCGTATGGCACCCATCGCTACGACGTTCAACCCGGGGCCAAATCCTCATCACGGGCTCGCAACCTGCGTGAGCCTCAACACCGCTGTGGCAGTACGCATGGGCGAGCACCGGGTCACCTACCAGCCAAACCTTAGCGGTGTGCCAGATCCAAGTGGTCTCCAGCTTCGCGTAGATGGTGCCCTGACCACGCTAGGGCCAGCTGGCATCTATCTCGGCGGTGGCCGCATCGCGAAGACGGTGGCCCCGAGCGGCATTGAAATCACATTCCCGGACAAGTACGTGCTGACTGTGACACCGGGCTGGTGGGCATCGCAAAGCAAGTGGTACCTCAACGTTGGTGTCGTCCGCACACCGGCCACCAGTGGGGTTTCCGGTGCATCCCCTAGCATCGGTAAGCTGGCTATCGGGGGACTCGGTGGTGATATTCCTCCAAAGAGCTGGCTGCCGAGGCTTCCAGACGGCACGTCGATGGGGCCGATGCCGACGGCGCTGCACGATCGTTATATCGACCTCTACCAGAAGTTCGGTTCGGCCTGGCGCGTGACCAACGCAACAAGCCTGTTTGACTATGCACCGGGCACGTCGACTTCTGATTTCACGCTCCTGAGTTGGCCACCTGAGAATCCACCGTGTGTTGTTCCACAAATGCCGCAGGTGTCACCCCTCGACCTGGCGACAGCGCAAGCGGTTTGTTCATCGATCACCGACGTAGAGAGAAAAGCCAACTGCGTGTTTGACGTGCAGGTCACTGGCGAGGTCGGTTTTGCGGAGACCTACATCCTCACGCAGAAAATAGAGGATGGCGCGACCACGATTACCGTGAACGACGACAGAGACCCAAGCCAGTACAAAGAAACGGTTAATTTTATCACGACCGTGGTGCGATCAGCGGCAAGAGAGGGAGTCAAGCCGACTGGAACCGTGCAGTTCATGCTCGACGGGAACAATGTTGGCAACCCCGCCATACTTGACTCGAATGGCCGCGCCGTGTGGAGCACATCTACTCTTAAGATCGGCAACCACAAGATTGCGGCTAACTACAATCCGATCAGCGGCAGCGTGTTTCTAGCAAGTGGTAGTCTCCAGATAAGCCACACGGTCATACAGGCAGAGGGTGGAGTCATAGACAATTGGCTCCTGTGGTTAGTGATTGTGGTCATCCTGTTGATTCTCGCCATCTGGTGGTTCCGACGCCCGTGATACGGAAATGAAATGACGCATACGATGGCCTAATACGTTGCTCCAGCCGACCGCCCTTTTGCAATGCTCCGGGGCGGCGGCTGAGCATGACGTTCGCCGGACCTGACACATGGACAGCCCGGCCCGCCTTCGGCCCCGCTAAAGGCGCGGGCCTGAGCGAACTCACCCCTGCCGTTTCACGATTTCCCGCCTCGCCGTGGCCCAGCTACGGGCAGGCCTCTCTTAAAATAGAGGGGATCAAATCGAACTCACCCCAGTCCGCCAGCTGCCGAACTCGCGATGACGATAGGCGCGGCAGTAAATTTGCCCATGCGCGTCCTGATCCTGTGCACCGGTAACTCCTGCCGCTCCCAGATGGCGGCGGCTTTCGTGCAACGGTTGCGACCGGAGTGGGAGGTGCATTCGGCGGGCACTTTCCCGGCCGACGGGGTGCATCCGCTGGCTATTGGCGTGATGCGCGAGGTGGGAATCGACCTGTCATCTGCCAAGCCCAGGGCGGTGGAAGAATTTTTAGACCAGACCTTCGATTACGTCATTACGGTCTGCGACCAGGCCAACGAGACCTGCCCGGTGTTTACGGGCCAGGTGAAACAGCGGCTGCATATGGGTTTCGAGGACCCGGCGGAGGCTTTTGGTGAGGAGGCGGAGGTGCTGGCGGTGTTCCGGCGGGTACGGGATGAGATATGGAAAGGGTTCGAGCGGTTTGTGGCAGAGCCGGGCGACTGAAGCGCAGCAGCTAAGCAATCGGTTTAGGCCCGGGTGCGCCGGGAGCTATCAATTTCCCACGGCCTGCCAGAGGCTGCCGTCCCAGCGGGAGCCGGGCTTCCTCGGCTCCCGCTAGCTACCGGGTGGCATGTTTATGACTCAGTCAGCCCGGCCAATGGGCGTAGTTACTGCAGATTTGGATCAATGATAGGTACTGTATCCCATACCTGGTCGATCCCATCGAGATAGTTCAAATTGTTGAACACGTCATAATCTGCCCGTTGGTCATCATCCCACAGTGTGACCCGTACACCGTTGTAGGTAATCGATAACCCGGCATCTTCAACGATGGACGCGGGAGTAAGAGCCCAATTGGGTTTCAGGGTCAGGGTATAACCGTCGCCCGATGTACTTCCAGTCACTTCATTCCCGGTGGTGTCCAGGCGCGCCCGGCCGGTCTGGTTCAGGAGCGCATGGTAGTCCCATTCCCTGTAAACCTCGACGGGCCGATTGAAGACAATCGTCAAGACCCCGGCTCCCGAACCGGCACCGGTGATATCGTCCCTATCCCGGTTGGAGGCATAGACCACGTAGAGCGCCTCGGGATTGCCTCCCGGCTCCTCATCTTGCACCCTGATTAGTTGAACCAAAGGAGTAGCGGCATCGCCAACGATGATTTGCGATCCCGTGGCCAGTGCCAGGCGAGTGCCCTCGTAGGTCATGGGCAGGACCTTCGGTGTGTAAGCACCACCTAAAATCAAGCTGGAGCCCGGGAATAGGGCTAAACCATCCGTGTTTGTCGTGGCCGTCAGTCTGGGCATGAGCCCCGGCGCGGCCAACAAGCGATAGGTGTTGGTTTCGGCGGTAACTGCGTTCATACTGATATTCTGCTGCAAAATGACTTCGGCACCAGGCACCCGCTCATTATCCCTTTCAGCATAGATTTGTATGTCACCGGCCGAAGCTCCGGTGGGGAACAGATAGATATTCTTGATAATGCTGATATAGTAGTCTGAGGACCCAGCTTTCGCAAAGTCGAAATATCCCTCGAACTGCTGATAACCCGCATTGGTGGCCATCATCTTGTAAGTATAGATATCCACGGCCGAGGCGATGGGAATATCCTTGAAGACATAATCTCCGGCGAAAAGACTGCTGGCTTCGGTATCGAGCATATCCGGTTCAATAACTTCTCCCCCTCCAATCAGGTATAGTTCCAGATCGGTTCCGCTCAACCGTTCGCCGGTAGTAGCGTCAAAAAGGGTACCAAAAACCTCACCTGAAGGGCCGGTGTCGGGTTTAGCCGCCTCCTCTTCACAGCCCGCGAACAGGAAGAACGCAATCAACGCGGACGAAAGGTAGTGTAATGCCTTTGGGTATGCGTGCATGTTCATTTATTGCTCCTTAACAATTGTATCCATTGCGGCCCAAATACTGTCAACCAGGGAGATCATGGATTCTCCTTTCCACTGGCTAAATCAAGAAGACCGCATGTTGAACGAAAACCTTTAACTCGGATTGCTTTAAAGATGATTGGCAAAAAAAATCAATACGGATCAATATCTACAAGGGTCAATATAATCAAATATGATCATTAGAGCCAAAAGGAAATGGTGGCGGAGGCGGAGGAGTAGCTCAGGGCCCCAATCGCACCATAACCTTAATCGTTACCCTGGTACTTATAGCCGATGCGGTCGAAGGGATTGACCACGCTGGTGATGATGTTGCGCGAGTGGGCCGCGATGCGCTTGAGGAAGCGGCTGTAGAGCGCCACGGCGGCGGCATCGGCGGGCGGGGTCATCTCCACCTTCCCCGAGACGATTTTATTGGTAATTTCGTCGCAAGAACCGGAGATGGTCTCCTTATATTCGTTCATGATCTGCTTAGCGCTTTCTTCATCGCTGCTTTTAAAGGCCTCGATCATACCCCGGAAGATGGTGCTGACCCCGGTTTCCACCTCCCGGAGCTGCTCTTCCAACGGCGTGGCATCCAGCTTTTTGGGATGGTTACGGGCCATGTCGCAGATATTCTTGGTGTAATCACCGATGCGCTCGATGTCGATAACCACGCTCACCAGCACCAGTCCGGGTGCTAAGTCCTGGGCGCCGGTAACCGCCAGATGGGTCATGATCTTCTTGCGCACATCCCGCTCATATTCGTTGATCTGTTTGTCCAGCTTATAGATGTCAATGCCAATCTCGCCGCTGTCGGAGTGGCGCAACGATTCCACCGACGCTTCATACATGGTCAGGTCCAGGTCCAACATCTTATAAGACTCCTTAAGGGCCTGGACATATAGGTTATCTTCCGAGAACAGGGTTGATATGAGAGATTTCCACATGTTTCTACCTTGTGAGTAAAATTAAGCTCAAGGGAATAACAAAGAACACTAATCCGACCACTATGAACGGGATCAGCCGGTTGCGGCTCGACATATCCGCCAACCTTTCAGCCAATGAGATGGGGATCTGCCGCATCCGTTTGAAGGGGAGAATCATGACTATGCCGCTGATGTTAAACAGCAAGTGGGCGAAAGCGACGGAGAGGGCCGCCAGATTGGTGGTGGAGAGGGCCGCCAGCATGGCGGTAATGGTGGTCCCCACGTTGGCCCCCATGGTATAAGGGAGCACCTGGTGGATAGTCAACAGGCCGGCGCCCACCAGAGGGATAACCAGCGAAGTGGTGATGGAGCTGCTCTGGACGGTGGCTGTGAGCAGCAGACCGAAGATCAGTGCCCGGGGGATGGTCCTGAACAGGTGCTGATCAAAGAAGGCCTCCACCTTCTCGAGCACCATGCTGCGCAGCAGTTTGACGATCCCGGCCAACATGGCGAAAGTGAGCACCACGGCCACTATCAGCAGCAGCACCGGCTGGTCATTAACCAGCTGGGAAAGCAGCTCGATGGTAGGCTTGGTGGCGGCCTTGAGGGGGTTGCCCAGTTTCATGCCACCGATGCCGGCAAACAGGTCCGCCAGGGCGACTGCTGCCTTGGAGAGAAACTGGGTGGTCAATTGGAGCGGAAGCAACACCACCAATGTGATGATATTGAAGAAATCGTGCACAGTGGCCGCGGCAAAGGCCCGGCGGAATTCCACCCGCCTGGTGATATGGCCCATCGATACTAATGTATTGGTGATGGTAGTCCCCACGTTGGCGCCCATGACCATGGGGATGGCCCCCTCAATGGATATGGCGCCGCCGGCTACCATGCCCACGATAATTGAGGTGGTGGTAGAGGAGCTCTGCACCAGCGAAGTGGCCAGTATACCGATAAACAGGCCGATCAAGGGGGAGGAGGTGGTAGTCAGAATTCTCTCGGAGAACTCCTTACCGAACAGCTTGAACGAATGTCCCATTGCACCGATACCGACTATAAACAGGTACAGGCACAGGATGATGCCGGCTAGTTTCAAGAACGTGATGACCTGCTCTTTAGTCATAAGCAGAATCTACCTCAGTAGGCGCCGTTCAAAGGGCCAAAACGGGGATAGTTTCCCGTAGTGTTGATGTATTAGAACCGGCCGAATACCCTAGCTCCCAGCTCGGGCAACCGGTTCCGGATCCAGCGGGGCTATGGCGCGATTCAAGTTGGCCGGTCTCTGTTCATGCGGAACAATGGGAATCTCCGTACCTAAAGTTACCCAACAGCGATAGTTGGCAGTCAACCAATTTTCCTGGCTAGGGGAGCAGGGCCCTACTTTCATCCGGGGTCAGGGCGGGGTAAGTTATCCCACCGAATTGGTTAACATCGATGGCGAAAATCCACACCCTGGCAGCGGTTTTGTTCCACCCGGAGACGGGCGGCGACGTGACGCGATTGGTGGCGCCACCCTACGATGTCATCCCGGTGGAGGGGCGCAGGGAGTTGCTGGAGCGCAGTCCCCATAATATAGTGCGGTTGATCCTGCCCGAAGCAGGTGAGGCGCTTGATAGCTACGGTGAAGCGGCCCGCTTATACCGTCGTTGGCGAGATCAGGGAATATTGCAGGAGGACCGGCGCCAGGGGCTATATGTCTGGCAGCAGGAGTTCACCATTAATGGCCGAGCCTTCACGCGCCGGGCCCTGGTGGCCAAGGTGACCTGTGGTCCCTACCAGCCGGGCGGGGTGATGCGGCACGAACTGACGCGGGCAGGGCCCAAGGCGGACCGGCTGGCGCTGTTCGAGGCTACCGGAGCCCAGTTCAGCCAGATGTTCGGGATCTTTCCGGACGATACCGGCGCCGTCCGGGAGTTGCTGGCGGCCGCCAGCAAAACAGAACCGTGCCGGACTGCCGGTAGTGCTGATGGACAGGTTTCACGGCTCTACCGGATCGGTGAGCCGGCGGTGATCCAGCGCCTTAAGGGTGAGTTGGCCGGGTTGACCATTACCATGGCTGACGGGCACCATCGTTATGAGACTACCGTGGCTTACTACCAGCGGCGGGGCTACGACGGCACGGCCCTGATGACCCTGGTACCCGGTAGCGACCCGGGCCTGGTTGTGCTGCCGACCCATCGGGTGACAGAGCCACCGGTGGAGGCGGCCCGGCTGCAGGAAGCCCTGGCTGACCATTTTGAGGTGACTACCCACGACTGGTCCCGCTGGCGGGAGCTGCATGCCCAGCCACAAACGAACAGGTCCGCCCCGGGCATTCTGGCTGTAGCACCGGCGGAGGGGCTCTGTTTTCAGATCAGTTGGGCAAAGGACAGCCCGGCGGTGGAGGGGGCGGCTAGCCGGGAGGGGGTGGCTGTGTTGCACGAGGCGCTGCTGCCCCTACTGGAGGCGGCCCCCCAGCGTGACAAGCCCCGGGAATACAGCTATCACCACGAGGCTGAAGCGGCCGTCAGTGAGGCGAAGCAGCAGGGACAATGGGCCTTTTTGTTGCGCCCGGTGTCGGTGCGGAGCCTGTTGGACGTGGCCCAGCGGCAGGCGGTACTGCCACCCAAATCAACCTATTTCTATCCTAAATTCCTATCGGGATTTGTGAATGCGGACCTGGACTAACAGGCAGCGGCAGGCTGGCCCGGGTGGTGGCCGCCACCGGAAAGGAAACCAATGACCTGGGAGATCGCCTTTGTACTATTGCTGATAGCCGGCGCCCTGGTGGTGTTCGCCAAGGAGCTGCTGCCCATCGAGGTAACTGCCATCGGGCTGACGACTATCCTGCTGGTGGTGGGGTTGGTGGACGTGGAGCAGGCCCTGTCCGGACTCAGCAATCCGGCGGTAGTGGCCATAGGAGCCCTGTTTGTGCTCAGCCATGCCTTGACCAAGACCGGTTTGTTGGATGTGGCCGCCCGGCAGCTGGGGACCATGGTGGGCGACAGGCAATGGTTCGGGGTAGGCCTCATGCTGGTGGCCGTCAGCCTGTTCTCCGCGTTTCTGAACAACACCGCCGTGGTGGCGATGTTTATCCCCCTGGCAATCCAGCTCAGCCGGCGCTTCCGGATAAGTCCCAGCAAGATCCTACTGCCCCTGTCGTATGCCGCCATCGTGGGTGGGACACTGACCCTGGTGGGGACCTCCACCAACCTGATCGTCAATGCCTTTGCCATCGAGAGTGGCCAGCGGCCGTTCGGGATGTTCGAGTTCGC
Organism: uncultured bacterium; assembly: GCA_965372015.1. Classification (GTDB taxonomy): domain Bacteria; phylum Fidelibacterota; class Marinisomatia; order SCGC-AAA003-L08; family TS1B11; genus JACZSB01. The sequence goes on from CBDVAP010000027.1 coordinate 18,688, forward strand.
CCGGTTGGGATGGGTATACATGGTGGTGGGGCTGGCCTATGTCCTGCTATTCGCCCGCCGAATTTTGCCTTCCCGGGCAGGACTGAGCTCTCTGACCCGCAAGTATCATATGGGTACCTATCTCACGGAGCTGCGGGTGGATGAGGGTTCCCCGTTGGTGGGCCGCAGCTGCAAAGACGTGGGGATTAGCCAGCAATACGACATCACCATCCTGGCCATTATTCGGGAGGGAGAGCGGTATGATGAAAACATTCGCAATATAGCGTTGCAACCGGGGGACATAATGATCGGGCGGGGGGTAGTGGACGATATTATGCGGCTGCGCGAAGAACAAGGGGTGCAGCTGCTGAGCGACGTCAAGTTCAGCGACGAGGAGTTGGCCTCAGCGGATCAGGTGCTGGCGGAGGGGTTGGTGACACCCACCAGCCCGCTGATCGGGAAGACCTTACGGGAGATCGATTTCAGACGGCATTACGGCGCCTTCGTTTTGGCGGTGCGCCACCATGCTTCCATCATGCGGACCAAGATCGCTCACATCCCGTTGCGCGTGGCTGATACCCTTTTGATGCTGGCCCCCCGGGACCGGTTGAACGATCTGCGGCGTTCCGAGGACTTGATCATCATATCGGAAGTGGAGGCGAAACTCGTCCGCGAACGGCTGTGGTGGGTGGCCGTATTGGTCATACCGGTACTGGTGGTGTTGGTGGCCTCGGGGGTAGTGGATATCTTGCAGGGCGCGGTGGTTGCGGTGGTAGTGCTGCTGCTGCTGCGGGTAGTGGAAATGCGCGAGGTCTACCGTTCAGTGGACTGGTCGGTGCTGTTCCTGATTGCGGCTTTCGTGCCGGTGGGGTACGCCATGACCCAGACCGGCGCCGCCAGTTACATCGCTACCGGGATGACGGGCCTGGCACACCAGTTTCCCGGGGAGTGGATTCCCGTGGCGGCCCTGGCGCTGCTGTACCTGGTAACGGCGATTCTCACCCAGATGGTTTCCAACAATGCCACGGCCATTATCCTGGCGCCGGTAGCCATCAGCATGGCGGGCGCCTTGCAGGTGGATGCCCGGCCCTTACTGATGGCGGTGGCCTTCGCCTCATCAGCGGCCTTTATGACCCCCATGTCCTATCAGACAAACCTGATGGTGTACGGTCCCGGGAGCTATCGTTTCAGCGACTATTTACGCTTCGGTGTAGCGCCTAACGTGCTGTTCTGGGTGCTGGGCGTTCTACTGATTCCCCGCCTCTGGCCGCTTTGACCGGGCACTGTTTTCCACTCACGACTGACGGATTCGTCACCTTATACTATCAAATGGTATCCTTCAAGATCACAACGGGAATACGAGTATTGCTTTTGCCTGCGTTGTTCTATTAAATTAGACATGTGATCAAGAACAAACGATCCGATGTACAACCTCGTGGCTTTAATCGAGCAGCCAGCGTACTGCGTGCTCTGGGACACCCGGCCCGGTTGGAAATTCTATTCCTGCTTGAGAAGCAGGAAGCCGATGTGACCACCATCCAGCGCTGGATAAAGTTATCCCAGGCCTCAACCAGCAGTCATTTGAAAACGCTTTATAATGCCGGGATAATCAGCCGGCGGCCCCAGGGTACTTCCGCCTACTATACTGTTGGTGAGAGCCTGGGGAAGGCTCTATTGCCCTTGTTGAAGGACTGCAAGCCCATCTGGCAGCCACAATTCCCTCGCCCGTCCCTTTAATAGCTTCCGCACAACTGTAACCTTTACCAAATTCCAGACATCTAATCCAGCAACGGGCAGGAGATTGAGGCTATGTCTATAGGATATCATCGTGATCTGGATCTGAGCATGGCCGCAGCCGAGGCCCGGGTGCGGGAGACCCTGACGGCTGAGGGCTTCGGCGTGCTGACCGAGATCGACGTACAGGCTACCCTGAAGAAGAAACTGGATGCCGACTTTCGGCCCTACAAGATATTGGGGGCCTGCCAACCGGCCAGCGCCCTGAAAGCCTTATCTATCCAGCCGGAGGTAGGGCTGCTGTTGCCCTGCAACGTGACAGTTTCGGCCAATGACGACGGCAGTGTGCGGGTGGCGGCCATCGACGCCCAGGAGATGTTCAAGGTGATCGACGAACCGGAGCTGGTCGACCTGGCGACCGAGGTGAGCGCCGGCTTGCGGCGGGCCATCGATGCCATATAATTGCGAGTGCAGCTGATGGCCGGCAAAACGAGGACTCTGATAGCGCTGATGGGACTAATCCAACTTATACTGGCGCAGGGGACAGGCGGCAACCCGCCCGACGCCAGCGCAATACCCACTATCACCGCAGCCGCCCTGCGCGATAGCCTGACCGCCGACACACTAGCGGTGGTGCTGGATGTGCGGACAGTGGCGGAGTTTAGCGGCCCGTTGGGTCACATTGACGGCGCCCGGCTGATACCGGTGCAGGTGCTCGACCAGCGGCTAGCCGAACTGGACAGCCTGAAGGGCCAGCCGATCTACGTCATCTGTCGTAGCGGCAACCGCTCCAAGACCGCCACCCGCATTTTACTCGAGCACCGGTTCGAGGCGGTCAATATCGCCGGTGGGATGCGGGCCTGGAACCAGTTGCCCGTGGCCGCCGAGCCTACCCAAGACCTTAAGGAGTAATTGTGCCAATCTACGAATATCACTGCCGGGCCTGCGGGCGGACCTTCAGCGCACTGGTGAGTTCCAGCCGGACCGCGGCCGAAGAGATCGAATGCCCGGAATGCCGGGAACACCAGGCGGAGAAGCTGCTCAGTATGCGGGCCAGCGTCCTGGGCAGCCGTGATACCCACCGGGCGGGGGGCTGCTCTATGCCCGCCGGCAGCGGTTTCGGCTGAGCCTGATCCAACGGCTCCGGGTGAGCTGTTAGACTAGCATTTTCCATATAACCTCAGTGGCAGTGGCAGCGAGCCAAACCCACCCCTCCCGCCTAAGGCGGGGTTCCTCTCCCTTATAAAGGGAGGGCCTCGGCGTAGCCCTGGCCGTCCCGCCCACGGGGAGGCCCGCCACGGCGAGTCGAACTCGCGGAGCGAGCAGGGAGGGTTTTATAACTGTCGTTCGCCGGGTGCGCTATAAATAGGTGGTCCTTGTATAGTGTTCAAAGTTTGAACGGTGTACAGAGAACAGACGATCGAATGTAATCATTGTAATCGATGTAATTTTGTAATCAACTCCCCCCTCCACACTCCTTGACTGGGTAGATGAGGGAAAGCCGGGATTCATACCGATATCCTTCAGGTTATGAGGCCGAGGATCGGTTAAAACAGGAGTTTAAGACGCCCTTGTGACCAAAACTTGACTATCCTGCCAAGAAGGCCCCACGGGTCAAAATATCGGTGGGACTTTTGCCTCAGTGGGATTGATCATTAGAATTGCATGAGGCAATTATGGATCGAAACGAGATTATAAGCCGTTAGGTTGAGATAACGTCTGCGATTTCGCAAACTAAATTAAAGGCTTCATCCAAATTAAACCTCGTGAAATCATCCGGTCTAAGCACTGGTTTCAGCTGGCCATTTAGTTGCTTTTCCAGCTCCCGCTTGCGTTCTAGGGAAACGTCTATCGGTTCATTCCCCGGAACCTCAAGTTTTTTTCTCACCATGTTGATAAAATTAGAATCACTGAAATCAAGCCCAACTTGCCGTGAGGCGTGGAACAGATCGAAATAATCGCGGATGGCAGGTTCTCGCCTTGTGAGAGCGGCGCGGACTTTTTCAGCGTAGGCCTCCTCCTTTGCCATCGCATTTACCGTGATCGCTGGGTACCGAGAAACTGGACTGGTAAACGAATAGACCAAAAGGGTCTGTGCCGCACCAGATATTGACGGTGCCAGGAGTGGTTCCCGCAAGCCAACCTCTATCTTGATCCGGCCCAACCTTTCAACCACAGCTGAGTGATATTCAAGCTCGCCGATATACTGCCGCGAATTGTTATGGCCCTCAAATTCTTGGGAGATGGCAATGCCGGAAACTTCTGTTGGGAGTCCATTGAAAAGACGCTTGATGGGCTCCATTCTGGCACGCCTTTGAGACCGCGTCTGGTCGGTAGCAATCGGTATAATGAAGTCCAGATCCTCACTTAGCCGATAGAAATTCGCATAGACCTTGCCAAGACAGGTTCCGCCCTTGAACACCAACGATGTTTGGTCCTGAAAGAGGTATCGCAGTATTAATGAACAGTAATAATCTTTCTCGATCAGGTTTGCAGTAAACCCCGTCGCAGCTTCTGTGTGTGACAATGTCTCCCTGAAAATGTCGGGATCTTCAAAATGGTGGTAGGGGAAATCAAAGTCACTCATTTACGATCAATCCCCACTTACGATTAGCCGATCCCTTCGCCGGTATACCTGGAATCCAAGGGATTAGAGATTTGGAACCACTGAGTTTGCGTCGGAGTTGATCTACATTTTCAGAGGTATTCGGTAGAGCGTCCAGCAGATACCCTATGCGCCGCATGGTAGCCTGATTCCCGTACCGAACAGCTACCTTTACTATTTCCATCGCAAGACTCGAGTCATTCTTAGTCTCCTGCTTAATCCAGTCATACCCTTTAGGTAAACTATTAAAGCGAGACCAATCATAAACAGCGTCCACAAGAGTCCTTGGTTTTGAAGAATAGATTAGTTTGGTACCCTCACCGGTAGCCACCGTTTCTATCGACCCAAGCCGCCCGTCTCCAACCTTAATAAACTGAAATGCCAACTTTCCGATTCCACGACTTCCTGAAATCCGGTTATTATACACATAAGTGACACTCGGAACCTGGTCATCGAAGCCATAAAAATTGAACGCGGTTGGTCCACAAATCTGATACCGGCCATCCTTTTCGCTCATAAGTTTCTTAAGTATCAGGGCGACACCCGGACTGTACTTCCCACCAGCGGGTATACGGGGAGGCACCAGGTAGACCCCACGCTTCAATCTAATGATCCAGCCGGAAACCGAAAGACGACGGAGCAGATCCCGTTCCTGGGGTGCAGTGATTCTTAATATCGGGGCTAGTTCTCCGGTGCGGACTATATCCTTCCCCTTAAGCTGGGCATAAGCAAAGAACCTAGCTGCCAGATTCCCTAATTCAGTTCCCGGTTTCTTCATGACATATCCCGTAAATGGGTTAATAACCCATTATTGCGAAATGTAATGTAACACATTTTTCGGTGGAATGCCATATACTCTGGTCAGTGAAGGCAAGGGGCAGTGCGTCCGCCGGCAGCGGTTTCGGCTGAGCCTGATCCAACGGCTCCGGGTGAGCCGCCAGACGGGCATTTTCCATATAACCTCAGTATTAGTCCGTGGTCAGTTGTCCGTTGTTCGGGGCATCTGCTGCCGCCGGCGAAGTGCCGCACTCATCTCTTCCGCTGAAACCCGCCGATGGCGGGCGGGCTGATAAAATAATAATAAGAATGAAGAATAGTGGTGTAACTTTAGTGCGTACTTACAAATATTACGGGAGATATATAAGTGAAGTATAATGCGAAATCACTCCCAATCTTGATCATTCCCCTGCTTTTGATCAACCTCTCCCCACTGAATGCCCAGGTAGTTGGTGGCGATATTCTGAACGAAGTCCCTTTAATGCCAGTTCCTGAGGGGATGACCTTTGAAGAGTATCGAGACATGAATCGGCGCCTCACAGTCGGCTTAGCACTGACGGCGATACCGATTCCCGGTACGATCCATTTTTATGCCAATGAGCGTAAAACCGGTTGGTTAATATTGGGAACTGCAACTGGGAGTGTCTTATGCATGGCCATAGGCGCCCTTTCAATGGAGGAGGGTGAATTCCCGGAATCAGATTATGAGCTCCTGGTACTCAACGCTGGAGCCGATAATGAAAGACGGTACGAAAAAATTCCTACCGGGATTTTTCTCAGTGATACAACCTATAACCTCAATGAAATCACACGAAAGCGCGAGGGCGCCGGTGGGTTATTGATACTGCTAGGTGCAGTTGTACTTGTGACCGATATTGCCTACGATTTCATTCATGGTATAAAAATCATCGAGAAGAAGCGAGACATGGTTCGGTATAAGTACGGCCAGCAGATCAGCAGCATAGGTCTTGAGCCTTCATTTGTACCGGAGCTAGGGGCGGTGGGAGTAAAGTTTTCGTTCGCCTTTTAGGGATTAGGGGACCTGCACTTTAGTGGCAGTAGCAGTGGCAGTTGGCAGCGGGAGAATTCACCGCAGGCGACGGAAGCGGGGAGGCAGGCCGCAGGCGGGGGTGTTGCTGAAGCAGACCTTCTGATTCGTAAGTGAATATTGATTTTCAGCGTTGTGAGTAGGCCCGTTTGCCGCCTTCATTGCTGCCACCGAAAAACATCATTACACCTAGAATGAAACCAAAATTGTACCAGCCGCCGTTGTTGTGGGCTTCGTAAACCCCCACATTATCATTGAACAAAGAGACAATGAACGCGAATAGGGCGATGAAGCCCTGCCAGAGACCCAACCAGAATCCGGCAACGGTACCCTCGGCATCCGCCATGCTCTCCAAAGCGTTGGGACTAGCCGTACAGGCTATCAATCCGGTGATAACCATGATCAGCAGGATGGTTCTTGATAAATATTTCACGGGTTTCCCCCAATTCGTTAATGTCACAATGCGAATTTCGCCAGACGTGTTTCTTCGGACAGGTGATAAATCCGGTCCGGTGTGACCCGCCACCACTCTTGGCCCACTCTCAAAGTTAGGCATGCAAAGTCTTGCAGGTTATACCGGAGCGCACCAGGTCCATTGAGTCGCCTCTGTCCCGGAGCAGGGAGGGCTGCTGAAATAGTATGGTGAGCTTCTGCCGAACCTGCATCCCAATTCCACCAGCAGCAATTTTGCATGCTTGCTCCAGATCAATCCAGGGTAATCCAGACTATTTCAGGGGCAGCAAAAGAATCCGCCCTCACCTATAGGAGATACGGGTCCACAGAGGGGCGGTCTATGCCCCCAGCAGGCTCAGATCTCGTCGAAGAGGCCTAATACCTTGGCGGCCATTTTGGAGCGTACCTTCAGGTCGTTCACGTAGCGCTCCAGGCCCTTCATGGCGTTGGGCAGGAAAGCCGGCGGCAGCCCCAGGGCGCCGAACAGCAGCCCGATGAATACCATGGGCGATTCGGCGATGGGCACCTCGAAGGCGTTGCCCCGGCCGAAGTGGGGGATCTCCACCTGATCCTTGAAGCAGATTGGCGGGCCGTATTCGCTCAGGTAGGCCAGATACCCCTTGTTATCGAAAAACAACAGGGTATTGCGGGCGTTGGTGAGGCGGAAGCGCAACTTCAAGGGGTTGACGTAGCCTTTTTGCCTGAGCAGCCCCAGGTATTGCTCCAGCAGGACGGTGAAGGTCACCAGGATCTTGTAGCCGTCGATGACCCGCAATTGGGCCATTTGCGGCCGGCCCACCTGGTCCTGGAACGGCTCCAGGTGCTTGAACTGCTTCTTCACCTGGTACAGGTCCTCCTCGGTGGCGGGGATGGGCATACCCTCAAGGGGGATGAAGACCTTCAGGTTGCCGTTGTGGAACAACTCCAGCACTACCGACATACTGGTGTAATCCTTGGGGGCGGGGGTCAGGCGCAGGATGTAGGACCCGTGGGAGGTGGAGAAATTGTCGAAGTCCAGGTAGCCGGGGAGGGTCTCGGCCACGGAGGCGAAGCGCTTGCGCAGGGCCTTGATGAAGGCCCGGTTCATGAAGCCCTCCAGGCGGTACTTATTGATGGGCTGGGTGTAGACGTAGCCCTCGAGCTGGCAGTGGGGCCCGGGATTAGCGAAGGGGTTGTGGGAGAAGGCCTCGATGCTCTCGTCCACCTCGCCGGACCGTTCGTACAGTTTGGCGATGGCGTAACGGTCGTTCTCCGGCACCGGCTGGGAGGCGCTGTTATCGCGGCGGTAAATGGTCCCGGTGTGGGTCAGATAGGGCGCCTCGTCGCCCCGCTCGACGTAGATCACCAACACCTCGGCCTTATCTGAGTACTTGATCAAACGGGACTCGAAGGGGGGCACGGGGGTCACCTGGTGCAGGATCAGGTCGCGGGCCTTCTCGTTGGGGCGATGGGCCACATTGCGGTCGAAGCCGGTGATCTTGCGGGCGGTGCGGTCATCCCCGGCCTGCACCCCGATGACGATCCAGCCGCCGTCGCTATTGGCGAAGGAGGCCACTGCCCGGCCCAGGGTGTCGTCGTCGGGAAAGGAGGGCAGATACTGGAGGTACCAACCCTCGGTCGCCCGGTTCTCCACCAGTTTCTGCAGGTCGGTGACCCGGACCTTGTGAATGTCCTTGTCGAAGGGATTGAATGTTGGTGCGTTATGTTGTTTCATTTTGCCCTGTAAGTGTAGTTTTTGGGGCTGTAATCTACAAAACAGGAGCTGGCGGGGCTATAATCAATATGGGGGGGGTGATGAATGTTGAATGATGAATGATGAATGTTGAATGCAAAATGCAAAGTGTGGAATGCAGACTGGAGGCGGACGGGTGAGGATTATCTCACTTTTTTTACCGGTTCAGGCGGGTGGCGATGGCCAGACCGATGGCAATGCCGGCCGGTACAGCGGCATACAGGGCGGTACCACGGTCCCCGGTGGCCACGCCGACAGCCCAACCCAGCAGGGCGCCCACGACCAGGCCGATTACCGCACCGAGGAGCAGGTTGATATCACGTCTGTTGGAGTCTGAGATAGCCATGAATTACCCCTTTCGCAGGGTAACAATATAAATGGACTATTGGGGTTGGGGCAAGGGGGGGAAGATGAGGCTTGAGGCTTGTAGGAAGGAGAGTGTCAAGACTGTTTTGGGGGGGCACAAAGGGAAGTAGATCCTCAACGCTTCAAGCCCAGGCCCAGAGAGCCTTGCAAGTGGAAAAACTCCAGCCGGTAGCCCGAAAGGTCGCGGGGGCCGGCGTTAAACCATAATATGCGGCCGTAGCGCAGCTCGACATCCAACAGCAGAGCCAACCGATTTCCGCCGGTAATCCTGTGCCGGATCATCCAGGCCGCGGCCCCGCCCCCCCCCCCCCCAACGGGCAAGTTATAACGGAACCCCCGGGGTGTTAAAAAATGTTTAATTATTTGCACCCGGACGTTGTGGGCC
>CBDVAP010000028.1:0-27687 GCA_965372015.1 uncultured bacterium
GTGAAGACTCTGTCACGGTTTCCGGGCATCGATTTCGCCATCCTTCAAGTGTAGAATGTCCTTACACACTAGTGAAAGGAAGTTAAAATCGTGTGAAATCAAAATCAAAGGTCTGGGACCCAGTTCGCATAGCGCCTCACCCAGGAAAACCGCCACATTCTCTGGTGGGAGGCCATAAGTAGGCTCATCCAACAGAACCACGTCGTATTCACCGGCCAGCAGGGCCGCCGCCAGCACCAGCCGATAGCCGGTCAGCCCATCAGCCCTGGATAAACAGCGGTATGTGGGACTGCTGTCAAGCCAGCGTTTCAATCCGGCGGCCTTAGCGGCCGTCAATTTGCCCAGTGCCGTAAAACGCGCGATAAGATCTTCCGGGGACCGGCCGTGCGTAGGAGTCTCCACCATTTGCGGCAAGTAACCCCAGGTGGGGGGATTACCCCCAACCCCGTGCAAAACAGCTGCGCCTGCAAACGGGCTCATCCCGGTCAGGCAATCGGCCCAGGTTGATTTTCCCGAGCCGTTCTCGCCACAGATACCAAGCACCTGAAGGCCGCTTAGCTCCAGACTAGGGATGCTCAAGGTGAAGCGGGATTCGGGGAAGGACTTTTTCAACCCCCTAACCACCAGTGTCCAGGGCGCCACGGACGGCAGGCGATCAGGGGGCCCGGCGGAAGGGGTATTACGCGCCACCGGCCGGAATTTCCCCACAACGAATTCCCACTGAGGCGCACCATTGCGGGCCGACGTCTCCAACAGGCATTTATCATTTCCCGCCAACAACCGGCGTACCTGGCGGATATTGATCGGGCTGAGGAAATCGAAGCAATTGCGGCCCAACAAAAACCGATGAGGCTGCAAAATACTGACGGTCAGGGCCAGCAGCTGCTGCTCACCACCGGATAGGGTTTCGGGTTGCTGGTGGGATCGCCCGCTGAAGGTACTGCCATCGATTATCTCAGCCACCCGGCGGGTAAGTTCGGCGCCGGTCAGTCCCTGGTTCTCCAGGTCGAAAGCTGCTTCCCGCCGGACGCTGTCCGCTACCAGGAAATCGGTGATCCGTTCCGGTAGAACCAGTACTGTTTGGCCTGAATGCTCCAGGGTGGCCCGCAGAGCCTGGGTCGTCATGGAAGGGTGTGCTAAGTGGTAGAGGCCAGGTGGCAGGTCGTGGGGGCGGTAGCTACTCGCTGAGGATGGCATGCAAAATCCTACCGGCCGCCCCGAGATTATCCTCGACAACTTTCATGGCGGCTATGCCACCCAGACGGCGGGCCTCATCGTCGTTGATTAACCGGACCAGTTGGTCGCGAAATTCCTCCACCCCGGCCACCGATACTCCGCCGCCATAATCAAGCAGCTGTTCCGCTTCATGGCTACGGTTGTGGTTGGGACCAAAGATCACTGGAATACCGGCAATGGCCGGTTCCATCAGGTTGTGTACGCCGCTGCTGAATCCGCCCCCTACGTAGGCCAGGATGCCGCGGTTGTAGGTTTCAGCTAAATACCCCACACCATCGATTATCAGTACCTGGTGGTCTCGGAAACGCCCCAGCCGGCGCCCGAACTTCTCCCAGCTGATCCCGGCCTCAGTCAACTGACGGCTGATGGCGTCCAACACCTCCGGCTCCGGCTCGTGAGGCGCCCACAGGACGTGCAGAGAGCGATCCTGCTTCAGTAGATCAATTACCACCTGTCCCACAACCGCGTCGTCCTCTTTGTGGAGACTTCCCAGAACGATAACCCGTTCCCGGGAGTTACGTCTTCCCGAAAAGCCGCTGCTGTTGCGCTCAACAACGCGATCGTAACGCGGGTTGCCCAGATTTCGAACCACTGTGGCGGACCGCTCCCCTACAATGGCCTTTAACCGGCGATGGTCGGCCTCCGAGACAGTGTAAACCTGCCTGATGGCCCCAAAGAGATATTTGTAGAAATTGGATACTACCGGCCACTGCTTGGAACTACCCGGCACGATCCGGGCGGCAAAGAGTGTCGATGGGATACCCTGCTGGTGGCAGGTCCAGATCATGTTGGGCCACAGATCATAACTGGCGATCACCACCCGGTGGGGACGCAGGATCTTCAGCAGTCGCCGCATTATCCAGGGAAAGTCCAGCGGTAGATAGAACTTGAAATCCACCGCGTCGTGGCTAAAATTCTCATAGCCCGAAGGTGAGAAAAAGCTCACTACGATGATCGCCGCCGGGGAAACCTCCCGCAGTCCTTCAATTACCGGTCGACTCTGTTCGTATTCTCCGTGCGAAGCGACATGAAACCAGTAGAGCAGCCCGTCCGGGTTGTGATGTCCTGCCCGGAATTCGGCCACCCGCTGAACAGTTCGCCGCCGGCCCCGTAATCCCCGCCGTATCTTACGGTGAAAAGGTACCAGGGCATAAGCAGTCAGCACCATTAAAGGTAGCACGAACAAGTTATAAACCAGCCGCCAGAACCAGAACATCACGCCAGACCCAATAGTTGATCTATACTGTCGCCCACCGCCTGGGCCGTTATGCTGGTGAGACATAACTGCTCCTGCCGATAACAGGGGCGTTTGCCATTCTGGCTGCAGGGCCGGCACCACAGGCGGGTTTCATGCCGCACTGAAGCGGGATGGTGGCAGCGGGCGCCGGTCTCAGTGGAAGTGGGTCCCAGGATTAATACTACCGGACGCCCCAGGGCCTCGGCAGCGTGCATTAACCCGGTATCGGAACCCACTGCCAGCCGGCCTCCCGCCAGGACGGCCAGGGCCTGTTCCAAATCGGTCCGGCCCCTCAGGTTGACTGCCCGGCCATCCCCTAAACCATCAGCAATAGCGTTGCAGATGGCATCGGCCTCGCCTCCCAGTAGAACCACCTGAGGAATGGACCCCGTCGGGCGGCTGTTGAATAACTCGATATAACTTTCAATGAGCCACGATTTCTGCGGCCAGGCTGCGCCGGGAATACAGACCAGGTATTCATCGGCAAGGTTGAATGCCACCTGGGCTGCGGTTACCCGGTCGGCGGCGCACTGCATGCGGGGCGCAGTGGGAGCCGAGGCCTCCAGGCCTGCGTAACGCAGGTACTCCCGCACAACCGAAAAGTCCTTCGAAAAACGGTTTAAATGCAGGTAAAACAACAGCCACCGCTTCAGGCGAGGCTTTTGGTAACGTCTCAGGCTGCTACCCTTAAAGGCCCGCCTGAGTACCTTGCTGCGCAGTGAATCATGCAGGTCGATCACCAGGTCATACCCTTTAGACGCCAACCGCCGCGAATAGGCCGGCAACTCCCGGGCGGTAATCGTAGGTGGAAATGCCAGGATCTCATCCGGGCGATGTTCGAAGTGGGCCACCAGGGGCGCGAATCGTTCCAGTACCAGATAGTCTATGTTATACTCCGGGTATTTTTCAGTCAAGGCGGCCACTACCGGCTCGGTAAGGACGATATCTCCCAACGAGCTGAACCGCACCACCAGCAGCCGCCCCACGGCTACCAGGATCGTTGCAGGTTGAAACTTACCACATTAGTCAGCGCGGTTTTATATTCGGAATCGGGAAAGCGGGTCAGCGCCTGCAAGGCTGTCCGCCCAAAATGGCCGATCCGGGCCTGGGCATACTCCAGACCGCCCCGCTCTTCGATCTCCCCCTTCAACTGGGCTATTCGGCCCCGGCGGGCGTGTCCCTTAAGGGAGCGCAAATATATGCGGCGCTGGGCAGGCGTTAGCTGTTTGAGAGTATAGATCAGCGGCAGGGTGCGCACGTTTCGCTTCACATCGAAGGTCACCGGCTTGCCCACGGTCGATTGATCACCCACCAGGTCAAACAGATCATCCTTGATCTGGAAAGCGATGCCCAGGTTCTCGCCGAATTCGCGCAGGGCCTCACTGTCGGCCTGTTTTTCGGAGACCGTTATGGCGCCCAGTTCGCAAGCCGCGGCAAACAAGCTGGCAGTCTTATCCCGCACCATGCGGTAATAGACTTCCTCGGTCATGCCTCCCACCAGGGCTTTCTCCAGTTGCAAAATTTCGCCGCTGCTGAGGCGCTCGGCAGTTAATGACAGCACCTCCAACGCCCGAAAATTCTTCAGGCCGATCATATTGCTCAGGGCCTTGGATAGAAAGTAATCGCCGATCAGGACCGCCTTTTTATTATTGAAGACTCGCCGGATTGAGGGCCAGTTCCGGCGTAGATTCGAATCATCTACTACGTCGTCGTGGATCAGGGTGGCGATATGCAGGATCTCCACCAGAGCAGCTGCTTTCAGACTGTTGAGATTGGGTTGGCCGGCAACCCGGGCTGAGAGGATGGTGAGGATCGGCCGCAAGTGCTTACCACGGTTGCGCAGCACATAGCGCACCATCGTATTCACCAGCCTGACCTCGGACTGAAGGGCGTTTTCGAACTCTTGTTGAAAGAGTTTGAGATCATCTACAATGGGAGCGACTATGTCGCTGAGGCGCACTTGCATCGTAAAAACTTAACGGCGCAACCGTATCAAATCAAGAATAGTCGGGCTTTGAGAATACGCGGGAGATTAGTATAGAGAACTCGTAAAGACCCAGCAACGGCACCGTCATTAACACCTGGCTCAGGGGATCAGGTGGGGTGAGAATAGCCGAGAATATCAGTATTCCCACCAGTGCATAGCGACGGTAGTGGCGCAGGAACGCAGGCGTCAGCAAGCCGATGCGCGTGAGTATGAACGATACTACCGGCAGCTGAAAAACCATTCCGGCGGCGATCAACATCCAGGCTGTGTATCCTAAGTAGGCGTGGATACTGAAGTTGTTCTCGACCAAATCCCCCCCCAGGGAAGTAAAAAAACGCAGGCTGAACGGCAACATCACCAGATAACCGAAAGTGACCCCCGCCAGGAAAAACAGTGAGCCGAAAAGGACGATGGACAAAGTGAGTATCCTGGAGGAGCGGCCCACCGCCGGGGCCACAAAGCGCCACAGCTGGTAGATCAACACCGGACTGGCCAGCACCAACCCAACCAATAAGCTGGCGATCAGCTGGACCATGAACATATCCGAAACCTTGAGGGCCTGCAACACTACCGGTTCATCCAACGACAGCGCCGGAGCGGTCAGAAAGGCGATGATCAGGTCGGCGTTGATAAAAGCCGCTATGGCAAATAACACGATAGCACCCAGCATCTTCAGAATCCGCCAGCGCAACTCCTCCAGATGCTCAAGAAAGGTCATCTCATTGGGTGCGGGTTTGATCAAGTCTCCCTCACGATTAGGCGTGAAAGTTCATAGGGCGACATATTATCCAGTTCCCGCTCGAGTACTTCCCGGCGGGCGGCGGTCCAGAAAGTGGCTATGGCTTCCCGGTCCACCAACCGTTCCACCTGCTGTCGGGCTCGTTGCCTTCTTTTATCGGCTTGCCGGCCGGTACTTAGCAGGTGTTCCCTATGGCGCAGCAGGTTAGTATACAGCTCTTCGACGCCCTCCCCGCTCGTGGCGCAGGTCTCAGTTACCAGTGGACGCCACTGGCTACGGTCTTCTTTGAGTTCCAGCAGTTGCTCCAACAGCAACCGTAACTTACCGGACCCAGCACGGTCCGATTTGTTTACCACGAACAGATCGGCGATTTCGATGATCCCGGCCTTCATCATCTGAATCTCGTCGCCCGATTCCGGCACCAGCACCACCAGGGTGGTGTCGACAGCTTGCATTACGTCCAATTCAATCTGGCCTACACCGACGGTTTCAAAAAGTAAAACCTGGAACCCGGCCGCCTCTACTGCGTCCCCTACTTCCTGGCTGCGAGCGGCCAGCCCCCCGGAGACTCCCCGGGTGGCCATGCTGCGGATATAGATTCCCTTATCACTGTATAGGTCGCTCATTCGCAGGCGGTCGCCCAAAAAAGCGCCCCCGCTGAAGGGGCTGGTAGGGTCGACAGTGATAATCCCCACCCGGTTGCCGTCGGCGCGGTACCGCTTGGCCAACCGGTCGGCCAAGGTGCTTTTACCGGCGCCCGTGGGTCCGGTAATCCCCAGGCGGTATGCTTCCCCGCTATAAGGATGAAGTTCCTCCAGCAGCCCGGCGGAATGGTGGGATTCGTTCTCAATCAGGCTGATTACTCTCGCCAGTGCCCGGAACGAACCCGCCAAGAGTTCTGGGACCAGTTTGTCATTCATCGGGCGCTAAGGGATGTGCAGTTACGGCTGCGGACGGGAAGGTTACCCGAAAATACGAGTAAAGGTGGAGTAATCGTTAATAGTGAGCCGGCGCCCTTCCCGCTTAAGCAGTCCCTTGGCCTCCAGGCTCTTCAGCATCCGAGAAACCGTTTCGCGACTGGTCCCGGCCATATTGGCGATATCCTGTTGGAACGGCAGCTTGTTGACAATCACCTTCCCCATTTTGAAAACACCCATATCCTCGGCAATCCGGTTCAGGGTAATTCCAATGCGGTGCTCGGCATCGGATAGGGACAGTGATTTGATCTGCTGGTCGGATTTGCGTAAACGCAGCGTCATTTCCCGCAGCAGCTGGATGGAGATAGACGGGAAGCGATTTAACACATCCAGAAAATCGCGGCGGTTCAGGGTGTAAAGGACTGTATCCTCCAAGGCCAGTACGTTGGCTGAGCGTCCTTGGCCGTCAAGCAGTGCCATCTCACCGAAAAATTCCGCTGAACCTAAAATAGCCAGTATCACCTCCCGGCCTTCCTCGTTGAGCCTGGTGATTTTCACGCTACCGGTTTCGATTATGAAAAGGGTGTCGGCCGAGGCCTCTTCGAGCACAATCATGGTGCCCTTATTGTAGGTCCGGCGGACAGTCATCTGCATGATGACATCCAAATCGACATCCTTAAGTTCACTGAAAAGCGGGACTTCGCGCAGGATACTGACTTCAGGAATGGAGGCCATGGCGGCAACTTAGGCTGGAAAATCCCCCCAGGCAAACTTTATCGCAAGGCACGATTGCCCGTCCAACGGTTCATGCTTAAATTGCGCTCCTTAAATCAGGAGGCGCAATAACCGAGAATGGATCGACATAGCTCAACCATCAAACGTCACCGGCAATCGCTTAAGCGCCGGGCACATAATCGTGCTCTGCGCTCCAGGGTAAATACTCACATCAAAAACGTAGAAGAGGCCACTACCAAAGAAGCGGCCGAGGCCGGCCTGCACAGTGCCTTAAAATATATCGATAAATCGGCGCATAAGAATATAACCCATCCCAATAGAGCGGCCCGGCTCAAATCACGCCTCACCCGCCTGGTGGCCACCCGCTTCGCCTCCTGAGTCGTCAGCGGTCAGCCATCAGCATTGGGGCATAACGCGTTATGCCCCTACCGCAACAAAACCCAAGCCACCGCCTATGGGTGGGGAACAGCGCCGAAGGGTTCTGGTTCCCGGTTTCCTTCTTCCTTGGCGTCCTGAGGCCCGTCCGAAGGTGGGCTTTTCGGTTATTCTTTCCTCTTTCCTGCTACTGCCCTGCTACTGCCACAACCCCGCCCCGTTGGTGAGCTTGGCGCACCAGGCGAACGACGGCACCTTATAAAATCCCTATATTCCCCCGCTCTTTGAAAATCGAGTCGATGCTCTTTCCCTCGCCTTCAGGAGAGGGACCTCGCGAAGCGAGAAGGGTGAGGTTGGTTCCGGTACCGACATATGTGTTCCGATATCAAACAGATATTAAACCCTTCATTCTTAATATCTTATACTCTTTTCCCGCCCATTTTTCACTTTGCATTTTGCATTTCCCCCTTTGGTTAGCTGCTCCCGTCGGTAGGCATGAACCTTTTGATGGGTATTAGCTAGGCATTGGATGGGTTTTCAATCGGTTTTTAGTGGGTCGTAGATGGGTATAAGCTGGGCATAAGCGGGGCATTAGTTAGCCTTACACGGCCCTTGTTTGGCCTACTGCCCAATGCTACTGCCACTGCCTACTTCTTCTACCCCGCCGGCGCCCGGTAGTTAGGCGCTTCTTCGGTGATGGACACATCGTGGGGGTGGCTCTCCCTGACGCCGGACCCGGTGATCTTGAGGAAGGTGCGCTTATCCTGCAGTTCCTTGATGGTGGCGGCGCCGCAATAGCCCATGGCTGCCCGCAGGCCGCCGCTGAGCTGATGAATGGTTTCAGCCACCGGCCCCCGATAGGGCACTTTGCCCTCGATGCCTTCCGGTACCAGCTTTGACCGGGCGACACCTTCCTGGAAATAGCGATCGCTGGAGCCTTCCTTCATGGCCCCCAGTGAGCCCATGCCCCGGTAGGTCTTGAACCGCCGGCCCTCTAAAAGTATGTTCTCACCCGGGCTCTCATCCATACCGGCGAACATACTCCCCAGCATCACCGCCGTGGCCCCCGCCGCCAACGATTTGGCAACGTCGCCCGAATAGCGCATGCCGCCGTCGGATATCAGGGGGATGCCGGTTTTGCCGGCCACCTGGGCCGCATCCATGACCGCCGTCAACTGGGGGACTCCGATGCCGGCCACAATCCGGGTGGTGCAACTGGCCCCGGCGCCAATGCCCACTTTAACGGCATCCGCCCCGGCGTCCACCAGGGCCTGGAAGCCTTCGGCCGTGGCCACATTACCGGCCACAACGTCCAGTTGGGTAAAGCGCTTCTTGAGCTGCTTGACGACGGTGATCACCCCTTTGGAATGGCCGTGGGCGGTGTCGACAAATATTACATCTACCCCCGCATCCACCAATGCCGCGGCCCGGTCAAGGGTATCCGCGCCGGTCCCCACGGCGGCCCCCACTCGCAAACGGCCGTGGTCGTCAACACAGGCATAGGGGTGCCGCTCCTTTTTCAGGATGTCCTTTACAGTGATCAGGCCGCACAATGAGCCGTCGTCATCCACCACCAGCAACTTCTCGATGCGATGCTTCTGCAGCACCGTCTTGGCAGCCGCCAGGGTGGTGCCCCGCGGCACTGTGACCAGGTTTTCGCTGGTCATACAATCTGTGACCGGCCTGTCCAGGTTTTCCTCAAAGCGGATGTCCCGGTTGGTTAGAATGCCCTTCAACTGTTTGTCCTGCACGATGGGGACCCCGGAAATCCGGTAATGGCGCATGATCTCCAGGGCCTGCCCGATAGTACTGTCGGGAGGCAGGGTCACCGGGTCCAGGATCATACCGCTCTCGGAGCGCTTCACCCGGTCCACCTCGGCCGCCTGTTGCTCGATGGTCAGGTTGCGGTGCAGCACCCCTAAGCCGCCGTGGCGGGCTAAACCGATAGCCATATCCCCTTCGGTCACGGTATCCATGGCCGCGCTGATAAAAGGCAGGTTGAGCTTGATGCGGCTGGTCAGCCGGGTGTCGATGGCCACCTCCGCGGGCAGCACCTTCGAGTAGGCCGGCACCAGCAACACGTCATCGAATGTCAATCCCGTGCGTATGTTCTCAGCCATTTCTCTCTTTTTCGTCGATCGCCTGGATTTTCTCGACCCGCCGCAGGTGTCGTCCACCTTCGAACTCGGTGCGGATAAAGATCTTGATGATCTCCGCCACGGTCTTGGCGCCCAAATACTGGCCGCCCAGGGTTATGATATTGGTGTCGTTGTGGGCCCGGGCATTGACGGCCGTCAAGGTATCGTAAACCATACCGGCCCGAATCCCGGCAAACTTATTGGCTACGATGGCGGAACCAATCCCGGCGCCGTCCACGATAATACCCCGCCAGTAGGTGCCGTCCTGGACTTTCCGGGCCACCGCCGCGGCCTGGTCCGGGTAGTCACAGGTGTCCTCGGCGGAATCTACTCCCTGGTCGCGGTATTCCACCCCCAGCTCCTCAAGCGCTCGGCATACCCAGCCTTTGACCAGCACGCCGCCGTGGTCGCTGGCCACCCCCACTACCCTTAGAGCTGTGGTTGGCGGCACGTGACCCCGCGGTCTCCCGGCCTGGACAATTTCTACTTTCAGGTCCCGCACGGCCTCCTGGGCGGAAGGTGTGAAAATAGCCCTCTCCTTCACCGATAGCGGCCGCTTCTCCCGAGCAGCCCGGCGCACATCAGCTTCGGTGATCACCTGGCGCTTCATTTCAAGGCCGCCACCTTTTCAACCATTGCCACCACGGCGCCTGAACCGATCAACTCGGCCGCCGCATGGATATCATCCGCCAGCGGTCGGTCTTCCTTCAGGAATTCCACCTGTTCCCTTAACAATAAAAAGGCGCTCATGGCCCCTCGGCCACTTTGCAGACCCTTACGGAAGTCGAGCGCCTGGCAGGCCGCTAAATACTCCAGTGCCAGGATCTGTTCCAGGTTGCTGATCACACTACCCAGCTTCCGGCCCGCCCAGGCCGCCATTGGGACGTGGTCTTCCTGGTCAGCGCCAGTGGGAATGGAATCGACGCAAGCCGGATGGGCTAGTGTCTTGTTCTCGGAGGCTAGGGCGGCTGCGGTTACCTGAAGCATCATTAGCCCCGAATTTAGACCCGGTTTGGAGACCAGGAAAGGCGGTAAGCCATAGCTGCCCCCCATTAGCGCAAAAATCCTGCGCTCGCTGATACTACCCAGTTCCGCCGCCGCGATGGCGGCCGTATCGCAGGCCATGGCCACCGCCTCACCGTGAAAATGCCCCGCCGACACTACCTCGCCGCTATCGGGGAAGATCAGCGGGTTGTCACTGACGCTGTTAGCCTCATTAACCAGTTGGCTGCTGGCGAAAGCGATTGTGTCCCGGCAGGCCCCGTGGATCTGGGGCATGCAGCGCAAGCTATACATGTCCTGCACCCGGTGTTCGCTGTGCCGGTGGCTCTCCCGGATCGTGCTCCCCTCGAGCAGTGTTCTGAGGTTAGCGGCACAATCCTTTTGCCCAGGATGCCGCTTAAGTGCGTGGACCTCGGGTGTAAAGGGGGCGGGAGTGCCCATCAGGCCATCCAGTGTGAGGGCCCCTACGATATCGGCCACTTTAATCAGGTTATCGAGGCGTAGGGCGGCATGGATTCCCAAAGCAGTTGAGACCTGGGTACCGTTGATCAATGCCAGCCCTTCTTTGGCCTGCAGTTCCAGCGGCACTAAGCCGCAGGACGCCAGCGCCTCAGCCGCTAGCGACTGTCCGCCTTGAAAGTCCACCGCTCCCTCACCCACCAGTGCCAGCGCCAGGTGTGATAGGGGCGCTAAGTCGCCGCTGGCCCCCACCGAACCCTGTGAAGGGATGCGGGGTAGTATGTCATGGTTCAGGCAGGCGGCTAATAAATCCACCATGGTCGGCCGCACGCCGCTGTGTCCCCGGCTAAAGCAGATCAACTTGAGTAGCATTGTCAGGCGTACTACTTCACTATCAAGTGGTGCCCCCACCCCTACGGCATGGGACCTTACCAGGTTCAGTTGCAACCGGGACAAGTCCTCCGGCTCAATGCGTACCTGGCTGAGCTTACCAAAGCCGGTGTTGATCCCGTAAATCGGCTGGGTGGCTTCCTTCAGGATCGTTTCCAAAGTCGCCCGGGACCGGGCCAACCGCTCACGGACTGCCTGGGCCAGCACCACCGGTGGATGCTGCTTAACAAACAGCTTGAAGTCTAACAGGGAATAGTCTGTAATATCAATTTGGAATTCGTCCATGCTTCAACCAAATCGCCTATGTTTTCACGCTCAATTTACTGCCGCCGCTGCGGAATATCAGCCGGCCGGCCTCCTGAGCGATCAACTCCGGTTGTTGGAACGGGATAGCATCCACCGGAAGGGCTTCCAAGAACATCCGGCCGTAACGCCGCCTCGTGACTCTCGAATCGGCCACGATGAAAATGCCTTCATCCCGGGAGGTACGGATCAACCGGCCGAAGCCCTGGCGGAAGCGGGTGATAGCCTCAGGAATCTGGTATTCCATGAATGGGTTGCGGTCCTGTTGCTCTAAGTATTCCACCCGGGCCGCCACCACCGGCTCAGTGGGGTTGGCGAAGGGCAGCCGGGCCACAATCACCATTTCCAACAGCTCCCCCGGCAGGTCCACCCCTTCCCAGAAACTAGCGGTCCCCAACAGAATAGCCCGGGGCGCGGCCTTGAAGGCCTCCAGGAGGCTGCGGCGACTGCTCCTGGTGGCCTGGCTGATAAGGCGCCGGTCGGTGCGGTGCAGTCGGTGATAGAGGGCCTCGTGCACGGCCCGCAGTTGGGCATACGAGGTAAACAGCACCAGCAGACGCCTCTCAAGCAGGTCGGTCAGGCCGTAGATCAACTCGGCCAGCGCCTGGGGGTAGGCCGATTCGGTGACATCCACGTTCGTGTCCCAGCTGAAAATCGCGCACTGCTCATGGTACAGGAACGGCGATGGAAATTCGCTCTCCACCACCGGCCAGCTGTCGAACTGCTCCCCCAGGCCCACCTCCCCCCGGAAATAGCTGAAACTGTCCCCCACCTGTAAGGTGGCTGAGCAGAGTACCGTCCCCGGCCGCCGCTCAAACAGTGCCCGGCGCAGGAACCCGTCCACCATCAACGGCGCGGCCTTGAAAATCACCTTTACGCCACCGGTTAAAAATCGCACCTCGCGCCACAGTACATTCTCCCAGCCCGGATCATCCACCGCCACGCGCTTAAAGGCTGTGTCCAATGCCCGGGCCTCGCGCAGGTCGGCTTCGACCTCATTGACCAGCGTTTCGCCCAGGCTAACGTCGGATTTGGATAAGGAATCGTAAATTGTCTGCAGCAGGTCACATACGTTTCCCAACGCCGCACCGGTGGCCTCGACTTCCTGCTCCAGCCCCCGAAACTCCTGCTGCGGATCGATATATCGTCCCTGGCGCATGCGTCGTTGGCCGCCGGGATCGGGTTCAAACTTATGCTCACGGACAAAAGCATCCAGTAGCATCGAGGTATCCCCTTGTAGCTGGCGGCAGGCCTTTTGCAATCGGCGATAAATGCCCTCGTTTTCCTCAATAAGCTGCAGGGCGTCCTGCAACTGCCGCCGGAAAATCTGGCGATAGCGGCTGCCCAGGTAGTTTTCGGTCAGGTTTTGGACCGTCCCCTGCCCGAACTCCTGAGTCAGCTGCTCGGTGGCCACCCGGGCCAGATTATGGGCCTCGTCGACCACCAGCTGATACTCGTCAGGGAGCAGTCCCACCTCGTCGGCCGAGTCCGCGATCAGCAGGGCATGGTTCACAATGATCAGGTGGGCTTGACGGGCAGCCCGGCGGATGGGTCCTAAAAAGCAGCCGTGGTGACGGCCGCAGGCCTTTCCCAGACAAAAGCCCCTTTCACTACGCAGCATGCGCCACAGGCGGTGGTTCCATCGGGTCAAAAAGCCGGGGCACTCGTCAATATCTCCAGTCCGGGTGAACTGCTCCCAGATTATAACCGGCAACAACTGCTCGCAGTCCTCGGGGCCCAGCAACCGGCGGGCATTGCTGATGATAAATTCCAGCCGGGACCGGCACAGATAGTTGCCCCGCCCCTTAAGCATCACGACCTTCGCCGGGGCCGCCAGGGTTTCCAGCAGCCGGGGGACTTCAGTGTAAAACAGCTGGTCCTGTAAGTGCTTGGTGTGACAGGCGACCACCACTGGCGGCCCCGGTCCGCAAGCCTGGTTTAGAGCCGGCAGCAGGTAGGCCATGGATTTGCCCAATCCGGTACCCGCTTCCGCCACCAGCACCTGGCCATCCTCGAAACAGGCAGCCACAGCCTGGGCGAATTCCACCTGTACCGGGCGGGACTCGAATTGTTCCCAGCTGCTGGAAAGCTGCCCTCCGGTGCTGAAATAATCCTCCGGCCTGATTGGTGCGTAATCACCTTCGGCGACTTGGCTATCGTAGACAGCTTGTCTAACGGGGCGCTCGATCTGGGAGGCTGCCAGGCCCTTGATCCGGCCGCTGGAGGACATGCTCTGTGCCAGACTGACATACAAGGCCTTATTGGGAATCTCAACATGGGCCTGAACAGATAGCAAGGTCTGGATAATCGGTAAGGGAAAACCGGCAGCTTCCGTCACCAGCCGGATGAATACAAGGCCGGTGTTCAGGGCGTCGTTAAAGGCCCGGTGTGCTCCTTCATGCGCCAGACCGAAGAACTCGCACAGGACCGCCAGGGAGAACCCGGTATGGTGGTAGAGAAAGGTGCGGGCCAAGGTCAAGGTATCGAATTGCCGGTTGGCGACCTCCTCTTCCCGGCCCAGCCGGACCTTTAGAACCCGAAGAAAACCCAGGTCGAAGCCGATATTCTGGCCCACCAGCGGCGAATCGCCCAAAAACTTTAGAAATTCGTCCCCCACTTCGTCGACAGTGGGTTGATCAGCCACCATCTCATCGGTGATATTGGTAAGTTCGACGACGAACCGGGGAATGGGCCGTCCGGGGTTGATCAGCTGCTGGAACTCTTCGGTGGGCTCTCCATGGCGGAACCGGACCGCAGCAGCTTCGATTATCTGATCCTCTCCGGCTTCCAACCCAGTGGTTTCGAAGTCGATCACCACGAAATCGTCAAGTCCCAGGAGCGTCAGCAGGTCCCGGGAAGTCATCGGCCGGGGCGATCACTCCAGGCTGGGATCACGGCTGTTAGCAGGACCCTGGCAACCCGGCGTCGACGGTTTTTAGTCTTCCCGGAAATCACCGGAAAACTCCAGGCCGCGACCCATATTCCACAACCCGCCTTCCATGGTGGGATAAGGATACCCATAGCGCCGCTGGTAATAGTATCGTGACAGGTAGAAGGCGGCCAGTACCGGCGGGTATAGCAAGGGATAGCGGGCGCCGATAAATACGGCCAGGATCAGAAGGGCATAGCGCACGGTCCGGAATATGTCCACCGGCCGCAGGTAGACTATAGCCACCAGCTGAAAGGGTATGATCAGGGCCGCGGAGGTGGAAATCATGGGATCACCGCTATAGAAGCCCAGCAGACCTGCTGCCAGAGTCAGTAGGGCTGAAACTGCTACTACGGCCCGGCTTATTGCCGCCTCCTGTAGCCGATTCGCCGTTTCCCGGACTAAAGGATAGATCCCGGTCAAGGCCGCCAGGGCCGTGAACACCAGCACGTAGGGCAGCATTAAGGTAATCCCGGCGCCGGCGCCGGCGCCACTGGCAGCCCAGCCCAACAGGAATAAGCAGCCGGCCGCCGCGCCGTTAATGAGGGTATTGGCGAAAGGACCAATCCGGCCTAATGGCGGCAGATATGGATACAAAAGCCCCCACAGGGCAAATAGCAACGCCCCCGCGGCCAGGGCCAGAATTCCGGCCGGCGCTACTAATACCAGTCCCATCGCGAACAACGCCCATGCCGCCCGTTGGACGGCAGGGCCAGTAGGAATCCGGTTTTTACTCAGTGCTGGCAGGCCTTGGTTCACCGCGGGACGCCGGGAAGATTCCCGCACGAAGATGAATGCCGATCCGGCGATAAGTGTACCGCCGAAAAACAATAGCCCGGTCGACAGGTTCCAGGAAACGTGCCAGAAAATATCGGGCCTGAGGAATCCCTCACCCGCTCCCAAACCGGCCGTCATCAATATCCAGGCTGGGATCAGCAGGCTGGGCTGTAGCATGAAGAGCCGATCCAACCAGGGATCAAGCCACAAGCCCAATTGCTCTTGACCGGATTTCAGGATAAGTACAACGGTATCCTGGAAATTCTGATTTCGCAATTTAGTTATCATGGAGGGCCGGAATTTAATCCGCTCCTTCGATGCTGTTTTCAAAAATCTGTTTACCGCTCCCAGCTTCGGGCACGATGGGATAATCCCCGGAGAAACAGGCTGTACAGAATTGGTCGTCCGGCCGGTCCATGGAGCTGAGCAATCCGGCCAGCGACAGATACTCCAGGGTATCGGCCTGCAGGTATTCCCGGATCTGCTCTATCGAATCCCGGCCCGCGATGAGCTCCCCCTCAGTGGGGAAATCCAAACCGAAATGGCAGGGATGCCTGATCGGCGGCGAAGTGATCCGCACATGCACCTTTTTCACGCCCGCCTGGCGCAGCAGGCGCACCAAACGGCGCATGGTTGTGCCCCGCACTATGCTATCATCGACGATAACCACTTCCCGATCTTCCAGTACACCCTTGACGGTATTGAATTTCAATTTGACCGTCAGATCGCGGAGCCTTTGCTCCGGCCGGATGAAGCTGCGGCCCACATAGTGGTTTCGGATCAGGCCGATTTCATGGCGAATCCCACTGCGATCCGCGTAGCCCAGTGCAGCGGTGTTGCTGGAGTCAGGTACTGAAATGGCGATCTGCGCCCCGGCCGCGGGAGCCTCCTCTGCCAGGGTTTTACCTAACTTCCGCCGCATCTTGTCCACGTTGCCTTCATAAATACGTGAGTCGGGACGGGCAAAGTAGATGTACTCGAAGATACAATGCCTGAGTTGCTGGGGGGGCAGTTGGTGCGCCGATTCCAAGCCGTCATCGTTAATCTGGAGCACCTCACCGGGCTGGATGTCGCGGAACACCTTGGCCCCGATCAGATCCAAGGCGCAGGTTTCCGACGCGAAAACCCAGGTTTGCCCCAGCCGGCCGATTACAAACGGCCGCCATCCGTGTGGATCCCGGGCGGCGATCAGCCCCTCCGGCGTCAGAATGAGCAATGAATAGGCCCCCTCCACCTGCAACAGGGCATCGGCTGTCCGGTCCACCAACCGTGTGGCGCTGGACCTGGCCATGAGATGGACAATAATCTCCGTGTCGGTGGAGGTCTGGAAAATAGCGCCCTCCCGTTGCAGCCGCAGGCGGGTAGCTTTCAAGTTGACCAGATTGCCATTGTGAGCGATTGACACCGGTTGGTTCTGGACATTGAAAAGCAGAGGACCCACATTTTTTGCGTCCATCCCGCCGGTAGTGGAATAGCGGGTATGGCCGATGGCTCGGTTACCAGGCAGACTGTCCAACACATCCTGGTCGGAGAAAACGTCGGAAACTAATCCCTGGCCCATATGGCGATAGGAGCGTCGCCCATCGATTGTGACAATGCCGGCCCCCTCTTGGCCCCGGTGCTGTTGGGCATACAGCCCCAGGGAGGCCAAGTTGGCCGCTTCCTGATTACCGTAAATCCCTATTATGCCGCACATATAGCTCGCCCTCTAATGGTCAGCCAAAGAGGGCTATCAGTTCCCGGATGAAGATGTAGGCCACGACACTACCGGCGATAGTAAAAATCGTTGTCACTACCCAACGATTAAGCTGGACCCAGGTCGCACCGGTTTTGATCTCCTCCGTAAACCGGACAATTCCCCAGCGTACCAACACGAAAATGGCGGTAAGCATCCCTCCCAGCGGTAGCATATACTTCGAAGAAGCTTTATCCAATAGGTCCATGAATGATAATTCGGTGAACGGCGCCAGCACATTGAAGCTGCCGTTTGACAATGAGGCCAGGACGCCAATCAGAGCGATTATGCTCCCGAAGGTGTAAGTGGCCCGTGAGCGGCTCCAGCCTTTCTCGTCGATGAAGTAGGCCGTGACCACTTCAAGGATGGAGATGGCTGAGGTCAGGGCCGCCACGAACAGCAGGGCAAAGAACATTACGGCGAAGATGGCGCCACCCGGCATTTGCGGAAACAGCGATGGCAATACTACAAAGATTAAGCCGGGGCCTTCGGCGGGGTTCTGTCCCAGGGCGAAGACCGCCGTGAAGATGGCCACCCCTGCCAGCAGGGCGATGGCCGTGTCTAAGAATACTATCCACAGAGCCGATTGCAACAGATCGGATTCCCTGTTCAGATAGCTGCCATATGTGATCATAGTGCCCATCCCCAGTGAAATAGTGAAAAATGAGTGCCCCAGGGCCAGTACCACGGCGCTGGCGTCCAGATCGCTCCATTTGGGCGAGAACAGGAATCGTAATCCCGCGCCGGCTCCCTCCAGGGTGACACCCCGGACTACCAGCAGCAACAGGATGCCCAGTAGTACCGGCATGAGGATCTTGCTCCAACGTTCGATGCCGGCCTTCACACCCTGGTTTATGATCAGCACGCACAGTCCCATGAACACCAGGTGCCAGAAAACCGGACTGATTGGGTTGGTAATGAAAGCGTTGAAGGCCGTCCCGGCCGAACCACTAACCGCGAAATCGTTGAAGGCGCCGGTAAGTGCCAACATGGCATACTTCAAGGTCCACCCGCCCACAACACTGTAGAATGACAGGATGGTGAAAGCCGAGGCCACACCCAGCAGTCCCACCAATTTCCAGGACGAATTGTCCGAGAGGGCCTTAAATGCTCCCACCGGGTTTAGCTGGGTACGGCGACCAATGGAAATTTCAGCCAACAGGATCGGCAGGCCCACAACTAAAATACAGATCAGGTAGACTACGGTGAAGGCGCCCCCGCCGTGTTGGCCTGCCATGTGGGGATATTTCCAGATATTCCCCAGCCCAATGGCCGAGCCGGCAGCCGCCAGGATAAAGCCGGCCTTACTGCCCCAATGTTCGCGCGGTTTGACCATCATTGCTCCTCATTGCGTGATTTTTTATCAATAATTACTTTAGCGGTTGTGTCCTCTGGAAAACTGTCCAGGTGGGCATCCACGTAGGCATCCGCCATGGCAAACAGGTAAGTTCCTATTACCCACCAGGCATATTTGTTGCGCTTCTCAAGGTACCGGTGGCGCGGCAAGGGCATGGAATCGTTATAATTACTCACATTGTCTCGGTTCAGTTGGAACTGGTCCACAACGTATATCTCCGCTGCAATCACACCGATCATCTTTATCCAGGCTCGATTGTAGGCCTGCCCGCCGCCGATGATGATCGACGACATCAGGGCCTTCCGGGGATTCCTGGCCGTCCGGCTGGAATCCTCGCCGACTGCCTGGGCAATCAGCGGCTGCCCCGTGAATGCCAGCACCAATAGTAAGAATGCTAAGACTTTCACTTTCTCACCCTGATCACCTCCAGGTCCGCAGGCAACAACTCTACCTCCAGGTTCCTAACCTCCATCCCCAGGACCTCCCCATCGGCATGGGCCGGTTGGGGCTGCTCACTACGGACCGTTATCGTTTGCCCGGAATAGATTGTCACCTCTTTCAACTTTTCAAGGCTCCCGGTAATCAGCCGGATAAAATTAAATAGGATTTTCAACGGATTGATATCTGCTACATGGATTACGTGCAATGTGTTGCTGTCCAACCGGGCCTGGGGCGTTAGTTTAAGCCCGCCACCGATAGACCAGCCATTGCCGATTCCCACCAGGTAAGTCGGTTGATCGGGCTCCACCACCGTAATGCCGTCAATCTTGAGGGTCAACGGTACCGCCTTCCATGACCAAATGGTTTTGATTATAGCCGCAACGAAAACCAGCGAGCCCTTGATCCAGGTAATCTTTTGCGCTTCGTAGTTGGCCCGGCCGTCGAAACCGATGCCGACGGCATTCACGAAGTAGCGCCCGTTGACCAGGCCCAGATCAATTGGCTCCGGCTCGCCGCGGCAAAGCAGGTCGATGGCGGCCCAGGGATCGCGGGGTATGTCGGCGCTACGAACGAAGTCATTACCGGTGCCGGAGGGGATCACACCCAGGGGCGTATCCCCCGCAACCAGACCGTTAACCACCTCATTGATAGTGCCGTCGCCACCCAGGACCGCCACCAGGTCATAAAGAGCCGCGTTTTCGCGGGCCAGATCGGTGGCATGTCCCCGGTGCTCGGTCACCATGTAGTCGTAGCTGCAACATTCCTGGTGCCGGACGGCAAGGGCCTTGATCTTTTCCAGTACCCGCCCCGCTCGCCCACTGTCGGCTGCGGGATTGACAATCACCAGGATGCGCTTCATGAGAAGCTGGGGACTGGAGGCTGGGGACTGGAGGCTAGATACCAAGATTTCACGAAGAAGCGCATCCTATGATTTACGGGATTCAAGGGAATAGCTTAATCCCCTCAGCATTTTGCCGATGGCATCAAGTTGATTGAGAAGATTCACATTTATCCGGCTAGTCAGATATCCAAGGTCAGTGCTCAGAATTATTTGAGTCTCTAATTCTGCGACCGATCCCATTGCTATGGAAATGAAGTGCTTGAACTCAGCTCTACCTGAACAGGCGTGGCCCTCAGCAATATTTGAAGGAATGGAGACCGCGGCCCGGCGGATCTGGTTTACAAGGCCAAATCTTTCCTCACCCGGGAAACCGTTTGTGGCTTCATAGATTTCTTTCACTAAGGTCATTCCCTTTTACCAGACTTCTAAATCTCTATAACCCTTGAACGAATTAGCCTTGGTGTCCCAAGCTTCCAGCCTCAAGCCCCTAGTCTCAAGCCTCCTCTTTCACCGCGACGGCTTCGATCTCGACTTCGGCCCCCAAAGGCAACGCCGCCACCTGCACCGCCGACCGGGCCGGCGGGTCTTCCTTAAAGTACTGGGCGAACACCCGGTTCAGTACCGGGAAGTTGCTCAAGTCGGTGACGAATACGGTGAATTTCACCACTTGGTCCAGGCTGCTGCCGGTGCTGGACAGAATCCCCGACAGGTTGTGCAGCACCTGAACAACCTGCTCCTCGAAGGAACCGGTAATCAATTTACCGGTGGCGTGATCGATTGGTATCTGCCCGGCGGTAAAGATCAGATTCCCGCAGCAAATCCCCTGGCTGTAGGGGCCGATGGCAGCCGGGGCCTTATCGGTGTGGATTACGGTGCGCATGTATAAAATTCCGAGTTTCTAGTTTCGAGTTACTGGTTTCAAGCTCCTATTCTCAAGCCTCAAATCCCTAGCCACAGCCTGGCTGACTGCCACTGGCCCTGATATCCGCAGCACTCTTCTTGAAGCGTACCCGATTCACAATTCCAGGGAACGCTGGTTATCTTTATTTGGTACCGAGTTTAAGGAAATTCAAGGGCGGTAAGATATGATTATTGCGGGCCACTGCCTGCAGATGGACATTGTGACTAGGATTTGAACAGTGGCGGATGGGGCTGTCCACCCCTTCGAAAGGATTTCTAATCTGGCCCGGATTTGGAATATCAGCTTATAGATAGAGACCCAAATTGATGGTGGGTACAGGGATTAACAACGCTATTACTCGACTGGAAATATTTATCCCAATATAAAAATTGGTCTCCCCTTTGAATATATAATCCCCCCCGATGCCAAAGAAAGGTAGCACTAATAAATCGGTACCAATATCCCAATAGCCGTTGAATCTTCCCGGGGCAGCGCCGGAGCCGAAGAATTTCTTGTATCCGAACCCAAGGCCCGGGCTGAAACCTAAGACACTTTTGATATTCCCACTATCGGTGGTTCTTACCTGCCCAATCACAATCACGGCATCAAACCCAAAGCAGTACTTGCCGGGTAAATTGGTAAGAATCTCATTTACCTTATCTGCCGATTGAATCTTCTTCTTTTGCGCGGGCGGTTGTTCGAAAACCACGGGTTGGGTTTCATCTTCAGGAACAATAGCCGGCAATTCGATGTCCTCATCGGATATGGATAGCATGGCCGCCACCTGAGCCATACCCCTGGTCAGCAGATCGTCCAGCTCGCCTTTGATGTCGAAGTCCGATACACTCAGTACCTTCCCCGTCTCAACGTCCACCAATCGGGCGGAGACTGTGAACGTGCCCCCCACTTTGCTGATGCTGCCCCCCACCATCTGCTGGGCCCCCAATAGCTTGCCAACTTCCACCAGGCAATCGTTGGAGGTGCACCCCGCCTGCTGGAAATCCTGTTCGCCTAGAATGTTATCCATCATGCCCCGGTCGACAACCTCAAAGCGGCCCAGGCGGAATAACTCATTGCGCAGGCGGTTGGAGAGGGCCGTCGCCTCCGGTTGGGATATGCCGATACCGTCGAAGTCCAGCACGGCGATGGGGATGTTCTTGCTCTGTAGCAGGGAGAGGCCGAATGATAATAGTGCTATTGCGATATGAATCGGCGCTGTAGTCTGGCTGCGCTCCTGGCTTCTAATCATCCTTCCCCCTCATTAAAGTACTGTTGTTTAGGTATACTAAAGCTAACAATGGCCCTGGGGAATGCCAAGCTAATGCGAATCCATAAATGAATTCGCTTAATCGAAAAAGACGGCTACCCCGCCAGAGGCGGATTTTAAGCCGCCTGTCGTCTTCAAACAGCCCCTCGAAGTTTCGGGGGGGTTGCTTTGATTAAGCGAGGGTATTTATACCGTCGCAATATCATATACAAACTCATGCTTCGAGAGCCTCAGCATGACCCCTATGTCCCAGTCACCCTGATGCTTGTCCTGAGCGGAGCCTGTCCTGAGCGTGGGCGAAGGGTCGAAGGGTTCTCGAAGAGTGACAGGTATGGAAAGCGGATTCCTCGTGACACCCGGCATAACCTGAACAGGGGTTTAAACAGGCGTCCAGCGCACATCCAGCTGCCGGTTGGCCCGGGTCTCGTCCAGCCGCCCCACAGGTGTGTTCCGGGGCGCCTCCAGCAGCGATTGAGGGTCTTCGTCCACCAGGCGGTCGATTTCCTGCAAAGCCTTAGCGAACCGGTCCAGGGTGGCCTTGGTCTCGGACTCGGTAGGTTCGATCATCAAAGCCTCAGGCACCACCAGTGGGAAGTATATAGTGGGGGCGTGAAAGCCTCGGTCCAGCAATGCCTTGGCGATATCCAGCGTCTTGACTCCCCTGGCCTTTTGGCGGCTGCCCGAGAGCACGAACTCGTGCATGATGCCCTCGGAGTAGGGCAGTTCGAAGGCCCCATCATCACCGGCCAGCAGGGCCTTCAAGTAGTTGGCGTTCAGCACCGCCCTACGGCTCATGTTCGCCAGGCCGCCGTCACCCAGCGCCAGGATATAGGCATAGGCCCGCACCAGCATGCCGAAGTTCCCGTTATGGCCGTGCACCCGGCCGATGCTGTCGGTACCGGATGAGACGAGGCCGTAACTGCCATCGTCATTGTGAGCCACCAGCGGCCCCGGCAAGTACCCCGCCAGTCGCTGGGAAACCCCAATCGGCCCCGAGCCCGGCCCACCCCCGCCATGCGGTGTGGAAAAGGTCTTGTGAAGGTTGATGTGGGTGATGTCGAAGCCCATATCGGCCGGCTTAGTCAACCCGATCAGGGCATTCAGGTTGGCCCCATCCATGTACATCAGCCCATCTACCGAGTGGATCAGGTCGGTGATAGCCACGATTTGATCCTCGAACAATCCTAAAGTATTAGGTTGAGTAAGCATCATGCCCGCTACTTCAAGTGACACCTTATCTTCAAGGTCTTTAAGGTCTACCCTACCGCGTTTATCGGTGGTCACCTTCAAGGTCTCGAAACCGCCCATGACTACACTGGCCGGGTTGGTGCCGTGGGCCGAGTCGGGAATGATGATATAGCGCCGCTGCGAGCCTTTCGCATCGTGGTACTTGCGCATGATCAGCACCCCCACCAGCTCCCCCTGTGAACCGGCCGCCGGCTGCAGGGTGAACCGCTCCATCCCGGTGATGGCTTTTAAGGCCTGCTCCAGCCTGTACATCAACTCCAACGCTCCCTGGGTGTCATCCGCGTACTGGCCGGGATGCAGCCCACTGAAACCGGGCCAGGCTGCCAGGGTGTCGTTCACCTTGGGATTATACTTCATGGTGCAGCTGCCCAGGGGGTACAGGTCCCGGTCCACATGGTGATTTTTGATGGAAAGGCCGATGTAGTGCCGCAGCACCTCAGGCTCGGAAACCTGGGGCAACTCCGCCGGTTCATTGCGCAGCAGGTGCGCCGAAAACGAAAGGGCTGGATCGCTGGTGGGCACATCGCTGGCTGGGACCAGGTAACCCACTCGCCCCGGCTCGGAGTGGTCAAAGATTAAAAGGGGGTTATCCATACTACCCCTCGGTCAGGATAATCTGCAATTTCTCGGGCACCGCGGCTAAGGTCGAATCAAGTTTAGCGGGATCCTTTCCACCAGCGGTGGCCATAATCGGCGAACCACCACCACCACCACCCATCAACCGTCCCAACTCCTTTACAAATCTTCCGGCGGGTACCCGCTCCTTAAGGTCATCGGTGACGGCCACCGCCACCAGCGGTTTGCCATCCAATACCGCTCCCAGGGTTACCACTGCTGACTTGAGCTTATGCTTGATTTCCGCCGCCAGATCTTTCAACTGGTCAATATCGCCTATTTCCACGCTAATCGCCACGAAATGGACTCCTGCAATCACCTGGGCCTCTGCGGCGATAGCATCGCCCAGCTTAGCGCTCTGCGCCCTGGAAGCGGCCTTAAGCTGCCGCTCCAGCTGTTTGATCCGCTCACGTTGCTTTTCACCCTGCGAATCAAGTTCTTTAATTAGAGCCCGGTAATATTCGAAAACGCCTGCACCGGTCACCGCCTCGATCCGGCGCACACCGGCCGCCAGGGCGGTTTCGGAAGTGATCTTAAAAACCCCAATATCCCCGGTGCGCTCCACATGCGTGCCGCCGCACAGTTCCTTGCTGAAACCGGGCACCTCCACCACCCGCACCTCGTCTCCGTATTTCTCGCCGAATAGGGCCACCGCTCCGCTCTCCCGGGCCTCATCGAATGACATAACGGTCGTCCCCACCGGCTGATTGCGCCGGATTTCCCCGTTGACGGCCAGTTCAATCTCCCGTAACTGCTCACCAGTGACCTTCTCGTAATGAGTAAGGTCGAACCGCAGCCTGCTAGGTTCTACCAGTGAACCGGCTTGCTGTACGTGCTCCCCCAGTACCTTTTTTAAGGCGGCGTGCATCAAATGAGTGGCTGTGTGGTTCAGGCGGGTGGCCTGGCGCTGCTCAGCGTTGACCTCGGCCCTGATCTTCTTAATGCCGCCCAGACCGCCCTTCACCAACCGCCCGAGGAGGCCAATCTCCTCAATACCGTCCACCAACACTTTCCGGGTATCGGTGATCTCGATCTTCAGGTCCGGCGCAGTTAGCTGGCCCGTATCCCCCACCTGGCCGCCCGCTTCAGCGTAGAATGGGGTCCGGTCCAGGATAATCTCCACCCGGCTGTCTTTCAATCGGCGGTACTTGCGCACGGTGGCTTTGGACACCGTGGTTTCGTACCCCAGGAACTTGCTGCCCTGTCCGGGTGAAATTGTCTCCCACTCGCCTTCGTTCTCACCGCTAGCGGCTTTACCTCCCGCCCGGGCCCGTCGCCGCTGCCGGGCCATGGCTTCATTGAAACCTGGCAGATCCACCTTCAGTTTTTTCTCCCGGGCCATCAACTCGGTCAGGTCAAGGGGGAAACCATAGGTATCATACAATTTGAAGGCGTCATCGCCCTTAATAGTGTCACCGGCCGTCAGGCCGGAGGTGATATCACCGAATACCTCCAGGCCCCGGTCCAGGGTCTCACCGAATGAGGTCTCCTCGGCCTTGATCACCTTTGCGATAAACTGGCGCTTTTCAGCCAACTCGGGATAGGCCTCACCCATAATCTCCACCAGGGTGGGCACCAGGCGGTAAATGAACGGTTCCCTTTGGCCTAAGCCCCTCCCGAAGCGAGCCGCCCGCCGCAGGATGCGCCGCACCACGTAGCCCCGGCCCTCATTGCCCGGTAGGGCGCCGTCGGCCAGGGAAAAGGCCAGCATGCGAATGTGGTCGGCCAGAACACGGTGGGCCACGCCTTGGTCTTCATGATAGGGCACACCGGTCAACTGGGCTACATGCTCGATCAGCGGTGTGAAAAGATCGGTGGCGTAATTTGACGTATGCCCCTGAATAACAGCCACTATGCGCTCCAACCCGGCGCCTGTATCCACATGCTTGGCGGGCAGATCTTCCAGGGTGCCGTTCTCCAGGCGCTTGTTCTGAATAAACACCAGGTTCCACAGCTCCTTGTACTCAGGTAGCGCGTTGACTCCCTCAGCCTGCATCCGGCTGATGTCCGGTCCGTCGTAATAATGGATTTCGGAGCAGGGGCCGCAGGGGCCGGTCTCCCCCATTTCCCAGAAATTCTCCTTGTCGCCGAAGCGCAGCACCCGCTCGGCAGGTAGGTCGGTTACCTGGGTCCATAGCTGGGCCGCCTCATCATCGCTGTCGTGGACTGTCGCCCATAGCCTGCGCTTGTCCAGCCCCCACACCCCGGTAAGCAGCTCCCAGGCCCATTCAATGGCCTCGGCTTTATAATAATCGCCGAAGGACCAGTTGCCCAGCATTTCGAAAAAGGTGTGGTGGTAGTTGTCGACCCCCACTTCTTCCAGGTCGTTGTGCTTGCCTGAGACCCGGATACACTTCTGGCTGTTCACCGCCCGCTTCTGTTTGGGCGCCTCCTGTCCCAGGAAAATAGGTTTGAACTGGTTCATCCCGGCGTTGGTGAACAGCAGGGTGGGATCGTCGATGGGCACCACCGGGCTGGAGCGCACAAAGCGGTGGTCCTTCTCTTTAAAAAAGGAGATGAAGTCCTGGCGGATGTCTTTGCCGGTTTTCATGTCGGTGTCGTGAGGCAAAACTTACGCCACCTAACGCCTTCAATAAAAGGGTCGAATTTTAAGGTGTGGTGTGGCTGGGGGCTGCGGCTGGGGCCTTGAGACTTGAGGCTAGAGACTTGAAACCTTGAACTCGAGACTCGGAACTAGAAACTCGAAACAACTGTGGTGCGCCAATGTTACCCCCGCACCGGGTGCGAGAGAAGTCGCAGGAGAAACTAACCGACAGGTTGCACTCCTATAACTCCACTAGAAATGAGCGGCACTCAGTTAGCCGCCCCTATTTTCTCCACGAGGGCCGCGAAGCGCGGGTCACTGTGTAAAGGACGAAAGGCGATGGGTATTTCAAGCAAGGGCATCCAGGCCCAGCGTACTGCAACGGCCCCATCAAGCCACCGGAACGCTTCGTCTTTATCACCCAGAGCAGTATAAAGCATGGCCAGACCCCAGTAATCCAGGGGGGCCGGCTGGATTGCCACTTCTAGGGCAATAGCCCGGGCTTTATCCGCCTGCCCTGACTGGGCATATGTGTATCCCAAATTCCACTTAAAGTCAGGATATAGCTCGCCAAGCCTTTTGTGCGCTTCAATGGCTTCCTCGAACCTGCCTTCTGAACCGTAGAGGCTACCTATAACATAGAGTCCCCAGAGGAAGTCAGGATTCAAATCAAGGGACTTGTGGGTCCATTCCAACCCCTCCTCAAATCTTCCTATCCACCAGTACTGACACCCGGCCCATGAGGGGTAAAGGGGATTAAGCGGGTCCAATTCCACGGCGCGTTCCATTTCTGCAAAAGCTTCATCG
This sequence comes from uncultured bacterium, assembly GCA_965372015.1. Taxonomy (GTDB): domain Bacteria; phylum Fidelibacterota; class Marinisomatia; order SCGC-AAA003-L08; family TS1B11; genus JACZSB01. The sequence goes on from CBDVAP010000028.1 coordinate 26,982, forward strand.
TAGCGTTTGAGTGCCATCAGCAGCCAGGAATATTGCGCATGGGCAATGGCCAGGTTGGGATTCAGCGATATCACTTTCTCGAACGTCATTTCCGCACCAGGAATATCCCATTCATAGTACATCTTGATCTCGGCAAAGGATTCATGGACCTCGGCCAGGGTGCTATCCAGTTCCAACGCCTTTTCCGCTGCCGCCCGGGATTTGGCAAAGGCGTTAGGTTCCCAATCGTGACCGATCAGGCTGTACACCAACGCTAGGCCGGCATAGGCCAGCGGTTCGGTCGGGTCAATCTCGATGGCCCGATTGAGGTATGCCAGGCTTGTTTTGTACCCCTCCTGCGTGGATTTGTGCAGGTGGAACATCCCCTTGAGGTACAGCTCGTATGTCTCGGGATTGACTTGGCGGGCGCTGGCCAGGCGGGTCTCTTCGTCGGGCGTCAAGGTGATCTTGACTTGATGGGCAATGGCTCGCGCCACGTCACTGTGCAAGGCCAGCACATCTTCCAGCTTGCGATCAAAGATGTCCGCCCACAGATGGCGGTCAGAGGCCGCCTCGATGAGCTGGACGTTAAACCGCACCTGATCGCCGGCACGCAGCACGGAACCCTCTATCAATGCATGCGCCTGCAGCTCCCGGGCGATCTCCCCGAGGGATTTGTCCGACCCCTTGTACCTTAGGACTGACTGCCGGGAAATGACCGTCAGCG
>CBDVAP010000029.1:0-26300 GCA_965372015.1 uncultured bacterium
CGGGCAATATAAGGCACATCCAGCAGGTGGTCATAATGGGCATGGCCCACCAGGATAGCCTCCACCTGGAGCTCGGGTGGGCGGGGATGGACCCAATCGATCAGCGTAGTGTCGGGCCGGATAAACCCCAGTCCCACCCTGACAAAATGGGGATTAGTGTAATGGGGCGCGCCCAGGATGGCATAGTTCCCCCGCCGGAACAGGTAGCCCCCGACACCCAGATATTGCACCTGGATGGCGCTATCATAGTCGGGGTGGCTGTAGGGCAGGGCGCCCTGATCGGGATGGGGCCGGATATGGTTGGCGGCGCAACCGGCACTCAACGCCAGGGCCAGCCCGCCCCACATGAGCCAGACTAAGGCCCGGGTTAGCCGAGGGCGCGGGATTGGCAGTCCGGCCACAGGATTGGTTATGCTACGGGCGAATATCATGGATAACGTCCAGAATGAGAAATTTAGGCCGGCACCCCCGGCGAACCAAGCCCACCTTGATCAAGGTAAATACGTCCGGGTGACCTCGCGCAACGCCGGCAGGCACTCCCGCTCGAACCAGGGGCGCTCAGCGATCCACCTGCGGTTGCGGGGCGAAGGGTGGGGCAGGGGGAAGATACCCTGCTTGAGGTGTTCCCGCCAGCGCTCAACCACGGCGCTCACCGGCTCCCGGGTTTGCAGGTAATAGGCCTGGGCGTAGCGGCCGATCAGCAGGGTAATCTCCGGCCGGATAAACTCCCGGAAACGGAGGTGCCAGGTGGGGGCACAGATGGGGGGCGGAGGCAGATCGCCTTTACGGGGCACTGTGCCGGGGTAGCACAGGCCGATGGGGATGATGGCGAACACCTTGGAGTCGTAGAATTGCTCAGGGGTCACTCCCATCCACCGGCGCAGGTTATCGCCACTGACATCGCTCCAGGGCCGGCCGGTCTGGTGCACCCGGCGGCTGGGGGCCTGACCCACCACCAACACTTTGGCTGATGGCTCGGCCAGGAAGACAGGACGGGGATCATGGTCAAAATATTTACCGTGGCATAGGCGGCAGGCCCGAACCTGGTCGCAAAATTGGTGATATGGGGAAATCACCGTTTACTGGTACTCACAAGTACTACCCAGACCACTGCCGGGAACGGAAGTGATGGGGCGAAAGGAGCGGTCGTCTTCAGCGGCTGAAGACCCCCTTGCGAATCACCCGGCCGTTAAGGGGTTGCACCGGGCGGGTGCTGGCGGAGAAGAAGGTGTTGAAATACTCTACCTGGGCCACCGAAACTTTCACCGGCGTACCCAGCACTATCCAGCGTACCCCTTCGGTGCAGGGCGGAGTGGTGAGCGAGCCGCTGTAGGTGAAATACGAGGACATGAGAGGGATGAAATCCAGCACGTTTATAGTAACTCTGCGGGTCTTAATGCGCTGCCCCGCTTGCTCGGGCAAGTGGTCCCAGATGGTCCGCATCAGGGGACTTTCTCCGCCGGCCTCCATCAGGATCGCCACCACCAGCAGCTCACCGTTCGTGCCACGGTGCACCAGGTGGGCCACCATGTCGTAAAACAGCCCGTCCACGGTGTGTTCGCTGGGACTGTGGAAATGGAACTGCACCAAAGCGTAATCCCGGCCATCGACCGAGATATAGCTACCGGGCTGGTAATCGAGCTGGATGGAATGGCCGTTATTGACGATATCCAGAGCAGTGGGCCGATAATGGAACTTGATCGGTGGCAAGGGAGCGATCACAGCGCCGGCCAGATCGATGGGCGATTGGTTTTGTCCCCCGGCACAGGGGGCGAAGCTCTCGCTGAGACTTCCCCAGCGCGCCGGCCCGGTTTCACCGCTGTAACTCCAATGGCGGGCTGCTTCCTGGCCCTCCAGACTGGCGCCGGCGGCCATCAGAACCAGGCAGGCCCCCGCCCGCGCCCAATTAAGTCGAGTCCTAGTACCCATGCTGACTTCCTCATTTCTGACACCTACTAAAACTATTGGGGGAGAAGTTAACTATTGCCACCACCTTTTCCCATGCCGGGACGCTCCGGGACCAGCAGTGCACCGTAGCGGGTCAAGTCAATGCGCCCCCGGGAATCGAAACTGACATCCTCGGCTTCCAGCAGGGCCCGCTGTGCCCGGCCGGGACCAAAGCGCTGATCCAACGATATCTCTCCCCGGACGTTGACCACCCGGTGCCAGGGCACATCGCTGTCATCCGGCAGCCGGTGCAGGGCGTAACCCACCAATCGAGCCTGCCCCGGCAGACCGGCCGCCTGGGCTACCAGGCCATAGTTGGCTACCCGGCCGGACGGGATCGATCGCACCGCATTGTAGATGGCGGCAGGCAGAGGCGATTGTCGGATGGGGGGCTCAGGCAAAACGCGGCACGCTGCCCAGCAAGAGTCCAAACGGTGCGATCACCCGAAGCGCACCTCATCGGAGAGTTCGTCGCTGTCGTCCTGGCGATAGGGGAAAAAAGTCGTCAGCTGCCCACCCAACAGATTGAGGCCTTCCACCAGACCCTGCCTGAAACGGCCCTCCTTGAAATGGACGGCCATGGCGGCCACGGTGTCGTCCCAGAAACCGGGGGGCACTTTGGCGTCGATGCCTTTATCACCCAGGACGGCAAACTTGCGGCTGTTGATGAAGATCACCACCAGCACGGCGTTGCGTTCCCGGGTGCGATGCAATTTGAGGCGCTTGAACACCCGCCGGCCGGCCTTATAGGGGTCGCCTGTCGCTACCAGCTGGAAACTGACCACTATTTCGCCGCTGGTGCGCTGCTCGAATGACTTTATGGCGCTATCGATGGCGGCGAAGTCTTCCTCACTTAGCAGCTCCCGGACGTATTGCTCGACTTTAGACTGGCTCATGAATTAGGTTACGAGTTACGGGTTACGAGTTACGAGTTACGAGTTTCATGTTTATGGCATTATAGCGATGGCTGTTCCCATCCGAAACACCACTCTCCATTCTTCATTCTTCATTCAACATTTATCATTTCCCATCACCATCCTCCGCCGGAGCCGCCGCCTCCGAAGCCGCCCCCGCCAAAGCCACCGAAGCCCCCACTGCGGAACCCACCGCCTAATCCGCCCCCGTGACGACCCATGCCACCAGCCATGGACATGAGGAACAGGGCCGGAAACAGGCCGCCCCGTCGGCCACGGGACAACAGGAGGACGATCATCATTATGAGGAAGAACAGTCCCCCGCCACCACCTCTGCCGCGCCGCTGCCGGGGCACCCGTTTGGATTGCCGCAGGGCCTGGTATTCACCGCCCACCGCCGCCACAATACCATCCACGGCCAGGTTTAAACCCTGGAAATACTGCCCGCGCTGGAAATGGGGATTGACCAGGTTCAGGCGGATGTCGTTCACCAGGGCATCGGGCAGCACCCCTTCCAGGCCATAGCCCACCTCGATACGCATTTTCCGGTTCAGGAGGAAGACGGTGAGCAGCACGCCGTTGTCGCGGTCGGCCTGGCCCGGCCGCCAAGCCTCGGCAATCCGGATGGAGATGTCGTCCAACGCCTCGCCCTCCAGGCTCTCAAAGGTGGCGATCACCAGCTGGTTGGAGCTGGCCTGGTCCCAAGCGGCCAGTTTAGCCTCCAGATAACGTACTTCGTCCGGGCTAAGCAGATGGGCATAGTCGTTGACCCGGGCCGCTGGCTTAGGAGGAAAGTCCAAACCGGCCGCCAGGGGAACAACCAGGATAACGAGCAGCAACACCCATCGGGGGTAGCGCCGCAGCGAATGCTCAGGCCTGGGCATGGTCCACTGTGTTAAAACTGGACTTCGGGCGCCTGCTCGGCCCCGGCCTGTGCCTCAAAGTACGCTCGGGCACTAAAGCCGCTCATGCCCGCCACGATGGAGGCCGGAAACAGACGGATGGCTGTGTTATAGCCCTGGGCGGCCTCGTTAAAGCGCCGGCGCTCCACGGTGATGCGGTTTTCGGTGCCTTCCAGCTGGGCCTGGAGGCTTAAGAAGCTCTGGTTGGCTTTGAGGTCCGGGTAGCGCTCCACTACCACCATCAGGCGGCTCAGGGCGCTGCTGAGCTGCCCCTGGGAGGCCTGGAATTGCTGGAACTTCTGTGGATCGTCAAGGACGCCCTGCATGTTGATGTTGTTCACTTTGGAGCGGGCTTCGGCCACCGCCGTGAATGTCTCGCGCTCGAAGCTGGCCACCCCCTTGACGGTCTCCACCAGGTTAGGTATCAGGTCGGCCCGGCGCTGGTAGACGTTCTCCACCTGGCTCCAGGCGGTTTTAACGGCCTCGTCCCGGACTACCAGGCCGTTGCGGGTGCCCACGTACCAGCGGCCCATGAGAAACAGGACAAATAGTATTGCGATAAATATAATCCAGGGCTTTTTCATTACTCAAATTCTCCCTAATGATAGCTCGAAGTTAATACTGCGTCCGGTTCAGGCCAGCGGCTGCTCGATGGCGACCTCTTCGGCGGGCCCCAGGTCCAGGGCCCGGCGCAGCAGCCCCACCACCAGGTACAGCACCGGCGTGTCGGCCAGGGCCACCAGTATTTTGAACAGGAAGCCGTTTTCAACCAGCCCCCAGAACCGCTCCCAACCGATGGCGCCCGTGAGGCACAGCAGCAGTACCACCAGGACGGTGTCGATCAGCTGGGAAAAGATGGTGGAGCCGTTGTTGCGCAGCCACAGGTGGCGGCCCTTGGTCAGGCGCTTCCAGAAATGGTAGACCCGGATGTCGATGAACTGGGCGCTAAGATAGGCCACCATTGAAGCAAATATGGCCGGCCCGAAGAGGCCGAAGACTTTGTGGAACATCTCCCCGCTGACCGGCGACCAGGTGGTCTGGGGAACGGCGTCGGCCAGCAGGATAATGCCCAGGATGAAGAGGCTGGCGAAGAAGCCGGCGATGACTATCTGGTTGGCCCGGCGACGGCCGTAAATCTCGGAGGTGATATCGGTTACTAAGAAAGTGATCGGGTAGGGCAGAATGCCTACCGACATTTCAAAGGTGTAAATCCCGAACGGGGACCAGGTAAAGAACTTCTGAAAGATCAAGTTGGAGGCTACCAGGGCGGCTATAAACACAGCCGTCAGCACCAGAAACAGCCTCTCCTGCAGGACTATCCGGGCCGGGGATTTCATGGCCTGGGCGTAAGCATCGGGACGGCGGCTTCCTCCTGCTTGATCCAGTGAGCGCTCGCCAGCAGTTGGCCCCGGACAGGGCATTCCTGGCCCAGATAGTCCAGCAGCATAATGTTTTTATCCTGGGTCAGCGTGACGTCATAAGGATCCCCATCGGTAGAGGAACAGGTGTAGTCGGCGGCAACCTCATCAACCAGGTTCAAGGTGCTGCCGATAGTACCCCAACGCCCTTTGGAAAGGATGACTCCACCGGAATTCAGCGAATCGGTAAACTCGCCCGGTGCGGCCCGTAATTCGAACTGGTTCACCTGCTCCTGCAGCTGGAACAGGAAAAACGCCCGGCCGCCGATGGTCTCCCCGGCCCAGGTGCCGTACAGATCAGCGGGCTTTATGGCCCGGCCGGTGGGTTCGTCGCAGTTCGCAAAGAGCAACCCACCGAGTATCGGGAGCAACAGGCCAGCCAAGGACCACCTCCCGATTAGCCAGGAACGGCGGCACCTGCTTCCAGGCAGTAGATTACCGAGTAAATTCAATTCGCTAACTCGCGAATCAGTTCGGAAACAAAGACAAACTCGAAGCCCTGGCTGATAAGCAGGGGGATCTCTTCGATCAGCACATCCAGGGTATTTAAATGGCTGGACCCCACATGGCAGATCCCCAGAGCACCACCTTTGCGCTCGGCACTGGCCGCCAAGCGGAATAGCTGCCGGCGAATGTAGGCCGGTTCATCCACATTATCCAGGAACACATGGCGTCCCACAGTAGGTACCCCATACGCCCGCATGATATCCTCGGCCTTGGTGTTGGGGGTGGTATAGCTGTCCACGAAATACTTATTCCGCTCGCGCAACTCCTGAGCCAGCACCTGGAGCATGACGGTATCCAGGGTGGCCAGTGAGCCTTCATGATTATTCATCCCCACCGCCTGGGGCAATAGCTGAAAGGCCCGCCGCACCCGGCTGAGCACCTCCGCCTCCTCCATCCCGAATCGGAGGATGTATTCCGCTTCCTCCCGGCCGTTGTAGTTTTCCGGCTCCATGGGCATATGGACGATCACCTCATGCCCGGACCGTTTGGCCTCCGCCGCCAGGATCTCCGAGAACCGGTGTCCCGGTATGATAGAGAAAGTCAGGTTTTCACGCAGGTTCATGAAACCCTCGGTGGCCCGGTTGTGCATGTAACCGAAGTCATCGACGACCAAGGCGATCCGGCCCCGGACGCCTCCTTCGGTTTTGGCTATCTCGATCCGAGGGGCAAAAGTGAATCTGCCCACCGGCATCCGATCTTTGGTGGTGAGTTCCACATACAGCTCCCGGCGTTCCTCGTATTTTACCGCCGCGGCCAGGTTCAGTCGGTGGCGCTGCATGATCCGCCTGAGCAGGAGCATCAGATCATCCGAGGTCATGGTGGGTGGATGGCCGAACCGGATGCTTTCGTCCACGCCCGGCGCCGGCAAGCGGGTCAGGCCGATAATTTCCAGTTCGGCGATCAAATCGGCCCGCAGCTGGGGCAGTTCCCCCGCGGCCTGGTGGCGGGCGCGGCTCCAGGAGGAAGTTACCTGTTTGGCCACGAAACTGAGGGCCACCAGCACCAGCAACACAAAAATAATGCTCAGGATTTTAGGCTGTGTGGATTTCGACCCGGCCATGCAGTTCTAGTCCCGCGCGGTGAATTGGAAGCGACTGCCGGTCTCATTGGCCGCCAGGTTGGTCACAGGCTGCGTCCCACGGTAAGCATCTGCGGCAGTCCCAGGGCGGCTTCTTGATAGCCCACGGCGTAGGTCAGGCTCCAGCGGTGGTGGGTCAGGCGGCAGCCGGCGGAGACCAACACGGCTCCCGGTAACCAGCGCAACCCAGCGTACAATCGCAGGACCTGACTTCCAGCCTGCCATGACAACACCGGCCAGGCGCCGTATCTGCCATCATACCAAAGGTCCACCCCGATAGTGCTGGCCAGAAAGGCGGTGTGATATGCCAATCCGGCCCCCAAGCGTGCTCCGGGTAACTCCGCCTCAGCATTAAGTGTGCCCCCAAACCCGAGATTGTGCGCCGCCAGGCCCCAGCTCAAGGCCGGTGAGAATGCTCCCCGCCAACCGGCGGTCAGCCACAGCCCCCGGGCGGAGTAGTGAAAAATTCGCTGGTAGGCGCCGGTCAGGCCGATACCCAGGGTTGTGGATCCCAGCCGGTAGCCGCGCCGGACGGTAGCCGTCACCAGGTAGGCGCCGAAGTAGGCCAACGGCTCGGCTGTGGGGACCTCGCCCCGTAGTTCCAGGCGATCATCGGATAACGAACGCAAGCCCAGCTGGGTCGGCCGGCCCCGGTAGTGGCCCTGCCAGCGCAGGGTGTGCCCCCCCAGTCCGCCGAACATACGTAAGTAGCCGTATTCGAGGGACTCCCCATCGCTGCCAAACAGGTGGGCGGGATTGACAGTGGTGAGTTCGAGGTCGGCAGGGACGGCTAATCCGCCTCCCGCCAGCGCCAGAACCTGGGCGGAACCCGGTAAATAACCGGCGCGCCAGCCCAGTGCCTCCAACGGCTGCCACAGGACCAGGCAGAGCGTTAAAACGTGACCGGCGGTCCAGTTTACCCGGGCCGGGGCTCTCACAAGCTGAACACCCAGGTGAACAAGTGGCCGAATCCCTCGCGGCCGCGGCCCAGCAGCAGGCTGTAGTCCACGCGGCTGTCCGCCCGTTTACGGACCGCATATTGTAGACCGACGCCCAAGGAAGGCGCGGAGCCGTCCCAGCCGCCGCGGACAAACAGGCGCTCCTCCACCAACGTTTCCACAGCTGCCCTGAAGAGCAGGATCGGGTCCGCCAGGGCGATGCCCTGATCCTGCGATATCCGGGGGTACACTAGGTCCAGTTGGGTGAAGAAGTAAAATTGCCGCCAGGGCAAGCGGGTACCGCCACTGAGAATCAAGGGCAGATAGTCATCATAGGTCTTTTCGCCGCTTTCGGCCGCCACCCGCCAGGAGTAGGAGCCGGTGAGATTCTCAATCCGGGCCGCCAGGCTGAGACCACTGGCCCGGCGGTAAAGGAACCCCACGTCGATGGCAAAACCTTTGGAGTCTTCATCCGCCAGAGCGATGAGCAGCAGTTTGGCATTCAGGCCCACGCTGATAGTCGGGGTGAGCTGGTTGGCGAAGGTCAACAGCGCAAACTGCTCGGTATAGACCAAGTCCCCGGTGCGTTGGCCGATGCTGTTGCGCCCCTGGATTTGATCATCGCCGGCCCGCAGGTAGCTCAGGCCCACGGCGGCGGTGGGCGGCAGGAAGAAGGCCGTACTGACGGTTTGCAGGGAGCGGTCCAACGGCAGGGCGATGTACGACAGCCCCACCTCCCCCCGGGTGACATAGGTAGCGCCGGCCGGATTGGTAAAGGCCGGGTAGCCGGGGTTCAGATCGGCCACCAGGGCGCCGGCCAAAGCCACCGAGCGGGCATTGGTGCCCAGCCGCAGGGGGGCGCCAGCATAGCCTCCCAGGCCCGCCACGGCCGGCAGGCGGGTCAACAGCAGCAGGAAGGTCAGGAAAAATCTCATTTGATCACTATCACCTTGGTCCAGTAGTCGCTGGAGCCCAGAGCGAGGCGGCAATAATAGACCCCATTGGCCACTTCGAAACCGGCCTCGTTGCGACCGTCCCACACCTGGCTGAAATCGCCGGCCGAGCCGTGCAGCCGGGGGGTGAGATTCTTGACGGGGTTCATGGCAAAATCGTAGATGTCCACGACGGCGTTCCGGCCCTCCTCGGAAGCAGTGATGTGGTACTGAAAGCGCACGTGTCCCGCCCCCCGCAGCACGTTGTGCACCGACAGGTAAAAGGGGTTGGGATAGGCGTAGAACCGGGCTTCGCCGATGGCGCTGGTGGAGATGAAACTACGGTCGACCCGCCACTTGATGCCCTGGCTGCCGGTATGAGCCAGGCCGTCGGGCGTGCCGATCCAGAGGGTGCTGTCCCGGCCGTCGATCAGAGACCCGTAAACCTCCTCGGCCCAGATCTGCTCACCGGTGATCGAGTCCACCGCACCCAGGAAAGGCGCCCAGTTGCGGCCATCTTCCGATTTGAACAGGCCGTTTTCGGTGGACACGTAAATGTCGTCTCCGAATGATGTGATGTTGTTGGCCTTTTCTCCCAGTAGAGTAGTTTCCCAGGTGCGGCCGCCGTCTTCGGTGTAGCTCACTCCCCGCTGCTCCTCGGCGCCTTCGGCTCTCCAGGCTGCGGCCCAGATACGGTCCACACCAGCGCTTACCTGGCGATGAAGGCCCACCACCCAGTCAGCGCTCAACTGGTTCCAGCGGTTGGTGTAATGGGTCCAGGCAATGCAGCCGTTGTCAGCGATGATACCCTTGTTGATACCGGCCACCGTTCCCACCCACACCAGGGAATCGTAGGCCATCACCGAGAACCCCTTGTGGTTATGATGACCGGGATTTTTCTTTTCATTTGGATCAAGCGGGTTAAGCTCGTAACCGGCCGGCACATCGCTGCAGGACAGGGTTGTATCTCCGTCCCGGGGTAGAAACACCACCGACCAGCTACTGGTGGCCAGGTCGTACCTGCGTAAGCCGCCGGCCCAGCTGGCCGCCCAGATTACACCCCGGGCATAAGCCAGGTCGTAAGTGGTGTTGGAGATCTCTGTTGTGATCGCTAATCGCCGGATGGTACTGTCACCCAGGGTGGCGACCAGGAATGTTTCGCTGTTCCTCGGGTCTATGGGTTGGGGCAGGTAGGTCCAGGTATCGCCGTAATCGAGGGAATAGGCGATCCCGGTACCCATGGGGTTATACTCGCCCGCGGCCAGAGTATCCATAATACCGGCCACCACGATCACCGAATCGTCCACCGCCAGGGCCGAGATACCACCCCGGGGCAGACTCACTTCCTCCGCCACATAGGAGCGGAAAGTCCGCCCCCGGTCGGCCGTGAGGGTCAAGCCGTAGTTGCTGCCGAAAAACAGTAGCGAGTCACCGGTGGCATAAATATCGATGATGCTGTTACCTGCCAGGCCGGAGTAGGAGGTGGAGTCGCCGTAGTAGGAGGTGTTGCTGTCGACCAGCGCCTTGGACAGGGCGAAGTGCCGGGGCAGTGATTGGCCACTTACCCAGGCCGTTAACAGCATCAGCGCCAGTGCCCTCCTCACTGTACTACCACCTGGTGTTTAGCCGTATCGCTCACGGCGTTGCTCAGGTCCTTGGCGATAAAGCGGTATTCGTAAGTGCCGGCTGCATTGGCGGACGTGAGGCTGATGATCAAGCTATATATGCCGTCGCCGGCAGTGACGTCGCCATAGCCCGTCAGTTGACCGTTATCCTCGAGGTAGAACGGATTGCCGTTATTGGCCAGAGTGCTGTCCGGCTTAAGCATGGTGAAGCTGACTTCCTTCACGTCTCCCAGCCCGTCTTGATCGGAAACGGTGACGCGGAGGGTGTCCAATGTGAAAAAGCCACTTGGCGGCAGTTTCAAGTTATCGGCGGCGCTGACGCTATCGATCTGCGGCTTCCGGTTAATCAGGCTCAGGGTGTCCCCGGTGGAATGCAAGAGGCTGTCTACAGACACCAGGAACAGGAATTTCACCAAACCTTCGGTACCAAATGGCAGGGGGGAATCGAAGCGGCGGGAGTAGATACCGTCGGCGCGCAGACTGTCACCGTTGTCGCCGAAGTCTTCCAGGGTGATACTCAACAGCATCTCGACCGAGCCCAAGGTATCGATCAGTTCCACCGAGGCCGGATAGAGTTCCACCCACACAGAGTCGGGGGCGGGATCGTCCTCGGTGAGGTTAACCGTCACGGCGGCGAACATCTCGTTGGCCAGCTTGTCCATGGTGGTGGTGGCCTCGGACAGCACCGGCAGGTAGACCTCCACCGAGTCTGAGAGCGAATGTTGTGTCCCTCCCGCCAGGGTGTAAAAGATAAACCGGGCAGTTCCCACCGTGCCGGAGGGCAAGTTGGAAGCGAACCGGCGAGCATAAACACCGTCCCGGGGCAGGATATCGCCCTGGGTGGCGTCATCCGATAAGTCCAGGCTGACCAGGGGCGTATCGACGGCGGTGGTATCGGTGGTTACCAAAAACATTTCCAACCAGACACTGTCCGGATCAGCGCCTGATTCGGGCGGCGTAACGGTGACGGCGGCGTAAAACAAGCGCTCAACCGGGTCGAAGGAGGTAGCCGGATTAGCCAGCACGTCCAACTCTTCCTCGGGCTCCAGCACCAACGGTGTGCATTGGGCCGCCAGCCAGAAGGCCAATGCCATCAAGACAATTCTGGTGAAAGGGGGTCTCATCAAGCGCGCAATATAGGTGGGAATCCTCTCCGCCCTCAATCGATTTCTCCAGTTGCGCCGGCCGGTCCCGAAGGCCGCCGGTCCCGACGCTCCACCACGGCGCACAGCCATTCCGCCTCCCGGTACAAGGAATCGGTGGTCAATCCCAGGGAGCGGCAATGGCTCTTTAGCCGGGTCTCGTCGCCACTCACCAGGCCGGACACGATCAGACGGGCCCCGGACTGGGTCCGGCTGTAGTGCTCCAGGACGGAGAACACCACTTTTCGGTTGATGTTAGCCAACACCAGGTCGCAGTCAAAATCGGTCCACTCCAGCATGTCGCCGAGTACCAGTCGCGGCGCCACCGGCAGATTATTGAGCGCCAGATTATCCTTAAAGTTACCCTCACAATCGGGGTCATGTTCCAGCGCCACTACCCGGCCCGCGCCCAGTAGCGAGGCGGCGATGGCCAGCACTCCCGAGCCGCTGCCCAGGTCCAGGACCCGGTCCCCCCGACAGCCCAACCGATCCAGCGCCCGGATCGCCAGGCGGGTGGTGGCATGGTGGCCGGTGCCGAAAGCCAGACCGGGACGAATACGGATCAGGATGGGCGCGCTGGTGGTGGTATCCCAATCAGGCACAATCGTAATTCCGGCTGTGACTGCCACCGACTCAAAATCTTTCCGCCAGTTGACCTCCCAATCCTCCTTAGGCACCGGACGCCAGGTGGTTAGTAGGGGCGTATTGCAATACGCCCCTACCGCTGCCTCTGCCGCTGGCCGGTCGCGGGCCGCCAGGTAGACCTGCAGTTGAGGGTTACCGCCATTGCCGGCCGGTGGCTCCAGGGCGCCCGTCACCAGGTCTCCCAACTGGGCCAGACAGATCTCCAGCTCCTCCCGGGGACCCTCAAGTTCCAGGATCAATAGCTCCCGCCTGGTGGCGACGACCGGCTGCGTCATCAGGGCCGCTCGCTGTAGATCAAGGTAGTTATCACGGTGCCCACCGCCTCCAGGCTCTCCGGCGAGCACTTGTCCGGCGTATCTTCCAAGGTGTGCCAATAGCTTGTGCCGTCCTGAGCGCGGTAATCTAGGTCGATGATATCAACTGCCGGTATGCCGGCCTCCAGCAGTGGCATATGGTCGTCGTAAATGGCCGGACCGCTCTCAAAGACAAACTGAGGATAGCCCAGGTCTTTGGCCAACCCCCAGATGCGCTGCACCAGTTCCCGGGCGTCCCGCCAGGAATAGTATTCGATGGGCAGAACCAGCTGAGCGTCACCCACCATATCCAGCAGCACCGCATAGCGCGGCCGGTTTCCACCCAATAGCTGGTCCATTTCCTTAACGAAGGCTTTGGTACCCAGGGCGAAATTCTCCAGGTCCCCCGAGCGCCCCACGTCCTCGGCGTCCACCAGCAGCAGGTCCACCCCCAGCGGCGGCGGCTCCCGGGCCAGCAGCTCGGCCAGGTGCAGCAGAACGGCCACCCCGCTGGCCCCGTCGTTGGCACCCAGGATAGGCCGGCCGCGATTGGCGGGATCGGGGTCCTGGTCGGCCACTGCCCTGGTGTCATAGTGGGCCAGCATTAGCAGCCGCCCCGGACTGGCAGGATTGAAGCGGGCCAGAAAATTGACTATCTCCAGGGTATCGCCCCCATAGGGATGGGGCTGGCGGGTAACCTGTACCGTCAGTTCATGGGCCAATGGCCGCAAGTGTTCCTCCAGAAAAGTGGTCATGGCGGCATGCCCCGGTGAGCCCGGGTAGCGGGGTCCCAGCGCCGTCTGAGCCTCCAACAGCCGGAAAGCCTCCCGGCCGTCGAAATAGGGCCCCTGTTGACCGGCGGACCATTGCCAGCCCAGCAAAATAAATAGTACTACCGTTTTCAATCGGTTATCCATGACCAGGGTCAGGAGCCTCTAATGGCGATGTTTACGTCGAAGCCGAACTCACGGTCAATCCGCCGCCCGGCTCTCTCGTTGTAGGTTTCACTATAGCCGGTCCGAAAGCTACCGGTTACCTTGTTGGAGAAAGTATAAGTGATGTAGGGCTTGACCCCCCAGCGGCGACTTTCCCGGGTGGTCGAGTATTTGGCGGCCTCACCCTTGCGCTGTTCATCCAGTGAGTTGCTCAGGTCGAAGTCCAGGCTAAAATTGATGGAGTTCTGCAAATTCAGGTCTCGTAGGAAAGGCAACGGCAGCTTCAGCCCGCCCCGATGCTGGTAGCTGGTGGAGGCGGTGATATTCCTGGTGCTGCCTTTATTATCGCCGGCCTCGGTGCGACTCAAATTCTGCCCTTGACCATAGCGCAAGTTAGTGGAGATTCCGTTGGTGAAATTGATTGTCAGGCCTAGCAGGGGCTGAAACTGCCTGGCGTAAATGTCGTTGCTCACCCGCTCACCCTGCTTGTTGCTCGACTTGCTCCCACTGTAGGAATGGTCCAGACTCACGCGCCAGGGGATTCTTTTGAGTAGCGGTAGTTTTTCTAAATTTGACCAGCGCAAGCTCCAGTTAACAAAGGGCAGGCCCACGTCCTTCCCGTCCGAGAGCACCAGGAAGTCGATTACCTGCGATTCGGTAGTGGCGTTGGACCCCTGGTTGGAGGTCCATTTGCGGTTGTGGGACAAACTGATATTCACCGACTTGCCGATGTTGAAACCGGTGCGCCAGGACATGTCGCGGTTGCGATTCAAGGTAGCGAAGCCGCTAATGGTGGAATCGATGGGCAGTCCGGTCGTGGTTACCAACCCCAGGCGGTAGTTTATGTCGGGTTGGCCGATCACCCCCGGCTCGGCGACCGTGCGGCCGTAGGCGTAGTTGAAAGCGATGGGATTGACCTTACTCAATACGGCATGAATATGCTTGAGGGCCCCCTTAATCACGGGATTCTTGACTTCCAATAATTTTTTTTGTTCGTCCTTTTTGGTCTGATCGGTACTGCGCCGTCGCCGCGAACGGCTGCTGACCGAGCCCTTGGACTCCGGGGTATAGAAGATCTCCACCAGGCTCTTCAGTTCCAGGTTCACGTTGCCACTGAGGCGTCCCTGGTTGGACACTCGCCCGCCGGTTGCCTCATCGATAATGGGGCGGTTCTTACTCCAGGAATAGCGGGCCTGATAGGTCAGCTTGGGACTGAACCAAGAGAATATGGCCGGGTTGAAGTTGGCGGAGTACTGCTCACCGATCTGTAAAGGGTAGCCCATATCCAGGGCCTTCAGCGCCTCCAGTTTGGAATAGCGGATGTGGTCCAGGGCGTTGGCGGCGTTCCAGCTGTAACTGGTGCTTAAGCGATCGGTCAGCCGGTACTGGGCGTTGATAGCCCGTTTCAGGCTGAGGGTGTAGTTCTCGGCGGTGGTGTCAGACCTGGCCCGGGTTGTTCGGGCCGATTTAGTCTCGGCGATATTGGTGGAGAAATTCAAATTGGAGGGGGAATAGTAGACCCGGGTGTCATTAATCTTGGCCCCCAACCAAGGGATAAAGGCCAGCTTGCGGAAAGGCTCGAGGTAGTTTTCATCGCTGAATTTGATGGGATAAGCCGCCTGACCGCTAATATTCTGGTTTATATTTCGCAGCTCCTGTTCCGACGAGGTCTGTTTGCGTGAGTAAGATACACTACTCGTGAGCCGGTCCAGGGTCTGGCGCCCCAGCCAGAAGCGGCTGCGGCTGGACTTGGCGAAGCTGGTCTTCAGGTTGACCTGCCGGCTGATTCTCTGAATTTCCTCGGGCGCGTCCCGCAGGCCACCCGCCAGTACGTCCCGGCCACTGTAATATTTGGGAGATGTTATGCTGCGGCTGTATCCCATGCTGATGGGGACCTGCACCTTCCATTCCCGGGGTAGGAATCGGTCGGGGCTGAATTTAGCATTGGCCTTAATGTTCTCGGTGGTCACCGGGTTGAGAGTGATCCGCTGCTGGAGGGTATGGAAATCGGCATCTTTACGCGAGTAATTGATGCTGGTTGTAAGCAGGTCGGCGAAGTTCAGGGCGCCGCTGATCCGCAGGGCCATACCCCGCTCCCGGCGCACGTTTGACAGGCGCAACTCATCCATCATCACCTGGCCGCGAATAGGCAGGGTGGGGTGTTTATTGATGACGCCGGCGGTGTAGGTCTCGATGCGCTCCAGAGAAGGATCGCCCCTTATGAGCACCTCCATATCACCGAGGTAATACTTGCGTATGTATTCGTCATCCACCAACACGGAATCGGGTGGGTCTTCCAACTTCAAGGTGGCAATCCGCTCCATGTCGATATGGATTTGATTGCGTTCCCAGCCGGTATAGACCGGGCGGCGTACCTCGTAATATATTTCTCCGTTCTGGTCTGTCCGCCCTAACCGCAGGAAGAACCATACGAACGTGGTGTCCTGGGTCATCAGGGCATCTTCAGCCTGGCCGTGGATGAACATATCCATGGTGCCGTAGACTAGAAACGAGCCGCGCTGTTGGCTGATGGATTTGCTGATGCCCCCTTTGAATCCCGGCTTGATTCCGGACCTAAAATCCATCACCAGCGATTGCTCCCGCAGGCGGATGTCATTCAGGCGGTCGTACTCTCCCTGTATGCCCGGAGGCGATTCATAATCGTCATTGTCTTCGGTGTTAGCTATAGTCACCGCCAGGGATACCAGTGAATCGGACAGCTCGTACTTGTCGGAATTGATGGGTGCGATGCCGATTTCTTCCCATTCGTTGCCCACCAGCTCGATCTTGGCGAGTTCGATGCGGGCGCTAACGGACGGTCTCCGCGACGGCGATTTGGCCAGGGAATCTCCATCCACCCAGAGACGCAAATGCTTGACATCGTTCCAACTGGGGGTCATCCCCTCACCGGGCTGGAATTCCACCAGCGGGATGCGGAACAGCCGCCAGCCGGTGAGGCTGCCATTGTCCCGCCGGGTCTCGCCGGCCACCAGAGCGGTGTCGGGGTGATCCTCTTCCAGCCGGAAACTGAAACTGAAATAATCGTTGGTGTCATCGATGAAGGAAGTGCCGTTGCCATCCAGATCCTCAGAATCGGGGTAGCTCCCCTCCTGTGTGGCATTGTTGCCTTCGGTGCCGTTTATGTTGTCGTTGTAGTAGTTGCTCTCGGTGCGGGCCCAGTTATCGCCGTTGGGATCGTTGGGGTTGTCCAGCAACTCCGGCGGAACCGCAGCCCCCAGGTCCTCATCGATCAGGCCATCCCCATCATTGTCCACACCGTCAAAAATCTCCTCATCTGGGTCTCCGTCACCGTCATCATCCGCGCGAGCCCTTTCCGTCTCATCAACTTCACCATCATCATCGAAATCCCAATAATCGTTGTTCCCTTCGGCATCGTATGACAGGCATCCGCCTGTACCGTCCTCGTAGGCATCGGGGCAACCATCCAGCCCCACGTCCTCGCCATCATCCATTTTCCCGTTGCCCTCTCTAAGGCCGGCAATCGGTTGGTCTTCCGTATCGGTCTTGCCGTTACTGTTGATGTCTTCGCTGATGGTGCCTATGTCAACGTGCAACTCGCCATACTCGCCCCGCAGCCAGATTTCGAAGAACTTCGTCTTGGACTGGTCGTATTCACTGGACATCAACTGGTAGGTGATGCCGCCCCAAAGGGAATCGTTGACCGGTTCACCGAAACGTTCAAAGAAAGCATCCAGCACTAGGATAGTGGTGGTTTGGTTATTAGCGGTAACGGAAGTCTCACGTTGCGGC
This sequence comes from uncultured bacterium, assembly GCA_965372015.1. Taxonomy (GTDB): domain Bacteria; phylum Fidelibacterota; class Marinisomatia; order SCGC-AAA003-L08; family TS1B11; genus JACZSB01. The sequence goes on from CBDVAP010000029.1 coordinate 17,048, forward strand.
CAGATCTCCCGGACCGGCCAATCCCTATACGGGTTCCACCAGGCTAGTTTCCGGCGGTCGTTCAGATTTTTATCCACCGGCGGGGCGGCCTGCTGCCAAAGGGTGTAACGTAGTGAAGGGCTAGTAATATTCTTGCTGGCCTCAAAATCGTCGATATAGGCAGTGCCTAACGGGTTAGGGTCGGGGATCACCTGGGCTAGCTCGCCCCGCAGCCAGATTTCGAAGAACTTCGTCTTGGACTGGTCGTATTCACTGGACATCAACTGGTAGGTGATTCCCCCCCAATGATCATCACCGACCGCTTCCCCGAACCTCTCAAAGAAGGCATCCAACACCAGGACAGTGGTGGTCTGGTTGTTGGCGGTCACGGAAGTCTCCCGCTGCGGCCAGATTTCCCGGACCGGCCATTCCTTATACGGGTTCCACCAGGCGAGTTTCCGGCGGTCGTTCAGGCTTTTGTCCACCGGCGGGGCGGCCTGCTGCCAGAGGGTGTAACGTAGTGAAGGGCTGGTAATATTCTTACTGGCCTCGAAATCGTCGATATAGGCAGTGCCTAACGGGTTAGGATCGGGGATCACCTGGGCCAACTCTCCCTCGATACGGAACTTGCTGACGGCGTCGGTCTCGAGCAGCGGCAGACGATCAATCAAGCGGGTGATGAAGGGTGTTTCCCGGGCAAAACGGCCGTTGATGTCCCAGAGCATGTTGCGTATCGGCTCCGAGCCTACATCCACCCGTTCATCGACGATTGACTGGTTATAATACAGCCCGGTGAACCCCAGGAATGAGTTCTTTCCCAGATCCAGCTCGGCCCGGGTACCCAGCATCACCCGCTTGTCAAATGAGATCAGAATGTTATCCTCATACTCGATGGTGACCTCCGGGTTGGAGTAGTCAGCCATGGTGGCCTCATGTATAGTGAGTGTACCTGTCATTTCATCGATTTTATAGTCTTCGACCCGGGTCAGCGCCACGCCGTTGATGAACACTGTCTCGCTGCCAGGGACCCAGTTGAATCCCAGGATGAAAACAGAGGCGCCGCGGCTGGTTTGCTGGATTGCAATATCGAAACGGGATTCGATGTTCTTGGCGTTGGTGTCTTTAGGCTTGTAATAGATGGCCGGTACGTTGAATACCGAATCATTATTGGCATCTTCGTTAAATTGGTCCCCGTCCGGTGTGGTCTCGATCAGGCTGTTCCCGGGGGAGAAGTAATCGTGCTCCCCATCGTTCTCCATCCGGTCGAACCGGAAATCACCGTCCAGGTCTTCCAGCACATAGCCGTAGATTTCTTTTAGAGCCGGATGGCTGGTGGCCAAGCCCGCAGTTTTGATGACGTCGAGGGCTGCCGGCCGCGAAAAGGTAGTATCATGGACATAGGCGAAAGGCAACAGGGCCGGGAAGTGCAGCTCGCCCAGACCCAGATTAACAATGTGGAGGTTGTCCACATCGACGGAATCATCGGGAGTGGTGTTCTGGTTGCTGTCCCACTGGTCCAGGCCGAAAATCTGTAGGTAGTTTTCACCACTGGAAAAACGCTCTTCAGGGCCGGTGTCGCCCTTGCGGTCAATAATTCGAACGTGGAATCCCTGCCGCCGAATATTTATTCCCCCCAGACTGTAAACGTTCTTGAACTCCAACGGCCAGGTGGGGTAAGTGGAGGTCTGGCCGTTATCCTTGATCAGCTTCAAATTGATATCGGTGGAATCGGTCAGATCAAAGTACAGGTCCCCCACGGTGTCTGTCACCGCCACCGAATCCGATCCCTCCTGCCACAACCCAAAGTTATAGGCCACAGCGATAATGTCCCTGTCACCGGCCGACATGGTCAGGCGAATCCAGCCCAGCTTGGCGTTGAAGGTGTAGTCCTTGCCCAGCTCCAGGCGCTTAAAGTGGGTCGCGGCCTTATCATCGTTAAGGAAATCGGGTCGCTTGGGGTCAATATAGGCGGTACCGGGATAGGTGTCGGATTCCTCCCCGCTGGAGCGATAGACCTCCAACCAGCCCACCACCCGGTCCGAGCTGTAGGTATGGCGGCCGAGATTGTCAAGCGGGTAATAGGAATTCCGGTATTGGGTGTCCAAGAAGAAATAACGGCCTTTGATGTAACGTTGATCACTGACGGTGAACGCCTCACCCAACGTGTTGGACTTGGTCGATTTCCGGGAACGCTCGATGGAGGCCACAGAGGTAAGGCTGAGGGGCCCGAACTGGGTGACCGCCTTGAGGCCGAACAGGCCGCTGCTCTTGCCGCTGCCACCGGTGATTAACCGGGTCCCTGGTAAGGAGAGGGAAATGTTGCCGGCGTCGATGCTCTTGAGTATATCGTCCTCATCGCCGCGGTAGGCGATTTTCATGTCGTTTTCCCATTCGAAAGCGTTCTCGCTGTCCTGATGTACCAGAATGGACACACGGTCTCCGATGGTGCCTTCGATATCGAACCGTTGGGTCTGGTCGACATCAAGTTGCCAATTCTTATTGGCCCGGAAATTGGTGAGGCTCTTGGACTGGTCCTTGAATATCATTCCACCCTTGATGGCCACATTACCGGTGACACTGAGCGCTACCCTCTGACCAGCGATATCCGCGCCGATCAGTTCCAGGGTGCGCCGCCCTCGTCCCCGATCTTGTGAATCGGTCGTTACGGAGCGGCCCAGCTGCCGGCGCAATTCCCTCCGCCAGCTGGATTGGATCCTATGTGGAATGTACCAATCCAGTTGCACGGTGGCGGAGACTTTCAAAGGGGTGCCGTCGTGGTCCTCATAGAAAGTAATATATTTACCGGTCTGATCGATCTCAGACCAGGTTTCCAATTCCCTGGAGCGAATCTCCCACAGGCTCGGCGCCCGCCGGCGGACCGCAGCCGCTTGCCTTGAGCCTAACAACTGCAGGGTCTCAATGGAATCCTGCTGGATAAAGGCAAAGATAGCTGCCAAGGTGGTGCTATCCGGTTTGGTTTCAGCCCAACCGATAAGTTGCAGACCGGGGGTAGGGGCAGGTGGCAGCGGCCCAGCGATAGTAGCGGCCAGGCGGTCGGGTAGGTGCAGTTGCCAGGTACGCACGGATTCCGTTTCGGCTCCCGCCAATAAATGGAGGCCGCCGATAATAAGCGCAATAACCCCTCGAGGCACCTGATGTCGTAACACCTGCCAGTTCCTAGTTACTTAAACCACGTAACAAAAACCGGTAGCAGAGGTGCTTAAGCTGTGGTCTCCTTGAGAAGATGGGTGTTGAAAGTATCACCGAGCTGGCGACAGAGGGCCTCAAAGGCGATCCCGCGGTGAGAGCGGGCCTGTTTTTGGGCCAGCGGCATCTGGGCAAAAGTGCGTGTTTCGCCGTCGGGCTGGAACACCGGGTCGTATCCGAAACCGGCCCGGCCGCGGGACCGAGTGGTGATAGTGCCGGCTATAGCCCCTTCGGCCGTAAGCTCCCGATGGCCATCCACAAAAGCGGCGCAAGTGTTAAAATGAGCGCTGCGTTGATCCGGGGCCACGTCTTTAAGCAGTTCCATCAGTTTAGCTACATTGTCCCCGTAGCTGGCGTTGGGACCGGCAAACCGGGCGCTATAAACTCCAGGGGCGCCATCTAAGGCGTCCACTGCCAGGCCGGTATCATCGGCGATGGCCGGGAGCCCCGTGGCCGCGTGGACGGACCGAGCCTTGAGCAGGGCGTTCTGCTCTAATGTGGTCCCGGTCTCCTCGATGGGGCCTAAGGCCGGGAAATCCCACATACTCAACAAAGTTACCGGCAGATCGGCAAAAATGGCCTCGATCTCCTTCAATTTATCCCGGTTACGGGTAGCCACCACCCACTTCACAGGTCTACCCGGTCGATATGCCCCACCACGGCTGCGTCCAGGGCGGTGAACTCGCGGTCGAAGGGGAAGGACGCTTCCTTGGAGGTGACATAATAGACTAACTCTCCAAGGCCGGCCTGCTGGCTATCGGCAGCCACCAGGAAATCGCCCTGCGGCCGGGAGCCTGTCACCTCCATCGGTTGCAGGACCAGGAACTTTAACCCCTCCAGGTCGGGCAGCTTGCGGGTGGCCCAGACTCTCCCGATTACCTTTGCAATATTCATGCCTCGGGGAAGTCCACCTGGTCAACAATCGCCATGATAACCGTGTCCACCGGTTTTTCGTGGGTGGTAGAGGTCAGGCGGGCGGAGCTCCCCGAGGCACACAGCACCAGCTCGCCGGGCCCGGCGCCTACGGCATCCACAGCGATGGCGAAATCGCTTTTGAGGCGCAACTGCTCGTCTACTTTCTTAACGATCTGAAACTTCAAGCCCTGTAAACTTTCTTCTTTCTTGGTGGCCCATACGGTCCCAACCACGCGTCCCAGAAACATAGTTAGCCCTTTTTATTGAGAGTATTTAATGTTATGTCCATCAATCTGCCGTGTCAATGGGATTTGCAACTCTCTCTACTGCCGGCATGAGCCTGGTTATGATACGCCTGATGGTTGCGTGAGGTCCCAGCGGGATCAGGCCACCGGGAGGTGCAGCCGGAAGCGGGCACCGGATTGACCACCACTATCCAGGAGCAATTCGCCCTCCATGCGCTTGGCCAGCTCCAGTGCCACAGTAAGCCCTAAACCGAGGCCGGGCAAGGATTCATGCTGCGGCAGGCGAGAGAATGGTTGGAAGACAGCCTCGCGCTGCTCCTCGGGGATTCCCGGACCTTCGTTTTCCAACTCGAAGCAGACCTGCTGGTCTCCCTCCAACCGACAGCGGAGGGTAACCTTTGTGCCGGGAGTACTATATTTACTGGCGTTGTCAATCAGATTGCCAAGCACCTGCTCCACGGCAGTGACATCGGCCCGCACCGGGGGCAGGCCCGGGGCCACTTCCGTGACAAACATTAGGTTACGCCGCTCCAGTATCAGTCCCCAGGTACCTTCTACTTGCTTAACGATCTCCTGCGGGTCCTCCGCTTCCCGGTTCACGATCCAGGTTCCGCTTTCAACCCGTGAGAGGTTTTCGATACCCTCAACCAGGTAGAGCAGATGATTTACGTTATGGTTAATAGCTTCGAGATACTTGGTTTGTTTCGCGGTCAGATCACCGCCGAAACCTTCCGTGAACAGCTGTAGAAACTCCTTGATCACGGCCATGGGCGATTTTAGCTGGTGCCCGGCCTGATTAAAGAATTCGCTCTTCTGTTTTTCCCGGGCAAAACTTTCGTCCAGCCTCCGACAGTCATGTAATGACCGGAGGAATTTCTCGTATTTGGATACAAGATACATCAGATGGTCGATACTGAAAGGCTTGGTCAGATAGTCGTCCACCTGGTTGGCAATGATATCCTCCTGGTATTCCAGCTCCATTCCGGTCATGATAATGGCCACCAGATCCGTTTGCAGCTGCTTGGCCTGCTTCACCAAGTCGAAGCCGCTGGAATCCGGTAGACTCAGATCAATGATGGCCAGATGGAATTCCCGCTCCCCCAACCGCTCCAGGGCAGTGGCCCCGTCGGAGGCTACCACTACGGAATAGCCCTTACCCGAAAGAACCTCGTTGAGGAAGGAACAGATGCTGGGTTCATCGTCCACCACCAGCACCGATAACTGGAAGTCCTGGGCCTGGGGGTTACTCATGCGGCCTTTATGGGGAAGTAAATAGCCAGGGTCAATTGCTTGTCATTCAAGGAAAGGTCCAGGTTTCCGCCATGGTTACGCAGCACCGGCAGCAGCAGTCCCAGCCCCAGGTCGGCGTTGCGATCGGGGCTGATTTGGTATGGATTCAGGAATTCCGTTACGTCTTCCTGGTCAAACTTTGCGGTCGTGATTGTGAGTTGCAGACGGAGATAGTCTCCCGGCTGGCCATCCAGGACCATTCCGGCCAGTTGCGCCGCATCCAAGCGCCTCGAGTCCAGCTGCAAGCCGGCATCCACAGTGGCGGTTTCCTCTGCCAGTAAGCAGAGATTGGCTAGCATAGCACGCACTGACGGTTCCTCCACCGAGACTGGTGGCAGATCCTCCTCCGCGGTAACAGCCACCGTAAAGTTATGTTCGGTGGCCTGCCGGGTACACACCTCATTTGCCAGGGCGGACAGGTCCCTATCAATCCGCATGGGAGACACGACCCGGTAGTAAGCCGCCAGACTGGTGTTCAGCTTGATCCCGGCCTGCAAAGCGTCCTTCATCGGCGGGAGATACTTCTCTAATGCGTCCTTATCCAGCGAACTCATTTCAAACAAGGAGATATAGCCATGGAGCACGCCATAAAAGTTGTTGGAATCATGCACAACCTTCCGGATCAGCTGGCGCAAGGCGTGATCCTTCCGGCGCAACGCCTGGTTAAGACTCACCTCGGTGGCAGCACTCATTTATCCTCAACCAGGCTAGATTCGTGGTCCATCGGTTTCTGCCGGTGTTCCTGCTGCACGTCAAGGATTTCACCTTGAATATCCAGGAAGGCCGCCACGCATTGGGGATCAAAGTGCGTACCGGCGGATTGCCGGATCAGTTGGAAGGCTTTTTCCGGGCTCCAGGCCGGTTTATAGACCCGCCGGGTGGTGAGGGCATCATACACATCGGCTACGGCCACCACGCGGGCGGCGATGGGGATGTCCTCCCCCGCCAGGCCCCGGGGATAGCCGCTGCCGTCCCATCGCTCGTGGTGCCCGCCGGCGATTGTGCGAGCCATCATCAGCAGGGGATGGTCGGAGTCCCCCAGGATATTCTCCCCGATCACGGTGTGTTGCTGCATCACTTTTTTCTCCTCCGGATCGAATGCGCCCGGCTTAAGCAGGATATTATCCGGGGTACCGATCTTGCCCACGTCATGCATGGGGCTGGCGTAGAGGATAGCATCGGTGAATTCGTCACCCAGGGCCAGCTGCCGGGCGATGGCCCAGGAGAATTTGCTCATGCGCCAGATGTGGGCGGCAGTGTCGGCGTCGCGATATTCAGCGGCCGTGGAAAGGCGCCGGATGGTATCCAGGGAGGCGTGGCGCAGCTGATCGTTGGCCGACCGCAACTGCTCGAACGCCTGTTTCAAGTCGGCAGTGCGGGCGGCCACCTGTTCCTCCAGCTCGGTAGTGTAGCGGCGCATGTGGGTGCGGTAATCCCTAACCAGCAGCAGGTTGCGCACCCGGGCCTGGAGCTCGCTTAAGTTCACCGGCTTGATCAGGAAATCGTCCACCCCACTGGTGAGGCCTTTGGCCAGCGATTCCCGGTCGTCCATAGCAGTGACCAGGATCACCGGGATGTCGCAGGTGCGGGGATCACTCTTGATACTTGTTGAGAGCTCAAAACCGTCTAGGCGGGGCATATTTACATCGGAGAGTATCAAGTCGGGGACCTGGTCAGCGATCTTATCCAGGGCTTCCTGGCCGTCCTGAGCGGTGATGGTGCGATAGCCGAAGGTGGCCAGGGCCTCGTCGAAATAGGACAGATTCGACGGCAGGTCGTCCGCGATCAGAATGCAATAATGTTCCGGTTTGGGTTCTTCAGTCACAACGCCTAAGTTCCACAAGCGTGGGCTTTCTCCGGGAACGTTTCCACCCTGCACCGGGTTCCCACGCAAGTGGATATTACCACGGCCACCCCGGTTTTAACGTGACGAATTTCACTACTTGACCAGCGCTCATTCAAGGAAATTTGACCGACACCAGCATTTCGCTTTTCGGTCCGCCAGGTGGGTTGTTAATTTTGGCCCGTGTCAGGCGGCCGGGGAAAGTGGGTCTGGACGCACACCGGCTCGGTAGCTCAGTTGGTAGAGCAGTGGACTGAAAATCCATGTGTCGGCGGTTCAATTCCGTCCCGAGCCACTATGAAAAAGGCCCCCTCTCTCGTCGAGAGAAGGGGCTTTTTTGCTTGTTGTTGTAGTTTAATAGGAAAGTCCCGAATTAGTCAGGATTGGGCACCTATAGTCAAATCCCTGCCCCATTTCCCTGCCTCTTTTTGTATTTCACGACGGGGAAACACCAGATCGGACGCAAACTGCTCATTTAGTGCACACTTGCCGCACGCCCCCGTCTAAATGCCTGTGTACTTCTAAGCCGTCGCTCTTAATAACTACCCAAAAATCCACTAGAAAACTCCTGCTATTCAGGAGGATACCAACGAAAAGAAGCGATTATTCAGGAGAAAAGGTATGTTATGTCCTGAATCCCGGTGGATGTCTATGAAGGGCGGGGTCGGCAGATCCTGGATCGGCGTGAACGTGATCAACCGGTGCACTGAAATCGTCCAACATCAAAATCAGTATGGATTGGAAAGGCCACTGGATGGACGAAGTCTTCGTCGAACGGCTATGGCGTAGTCTGAAGTACGAAGAAGTCTATCTCAAAGCCTATGAGACGGTGACCGAAACCAGGGCAGGCATCAAGGAGTGGATCAGATTCTACACCCATGAGCGAACTCATCAATCGCTTGGCAGGCAGACAGTAGGACAGGTATATTGCAATCAGTCAACAAAGGGGTTGGCTGCATAAATGAACCACCTAAACAGGATTACATCTAAGAAGTCGGGAATGTGTGTCCAAACTATGGGGTCCACTTCATTTCGGCTTTAATAACTCTGACGACCGTAATAAATAATGACCGGATAAATCTGCAATTATGGAGCATAATACTTCAAGAATTGATTATGAAGGGCCAGGAGTCGCAATCAATCATACCAGATAGAAACCTACGCACAGGGGGAAGCCGTCTATCCCCATCATCCTCTTTTCCCAGCAGGGCCTGCACGTTGTTTCTACCCTATGGGAGCAAGTTCATCCTGAACAGTTTGATTCCGGTTTTAGCCTATCTTTTTCTAATAATCGGCGCCCTTTATTCTCAAGAGCCTTACGGCGACCCGGCGTGGAAAAAACGGGGCATTATGGATGGCAACCTGGTCCGGACCATTTTTTTGAATCACGGTGAAGTGGCCGAAAACCCCTTTGAGCCTTCCGGTGAATGGCCCAAGGGCAGTGGTCATGGCTATTTGGATGGCGTCGCCCCGTGGGTGGCTGCAGAAGTGATCGATATTTATGGAAACACGATCCATCCTCTGGAAGCTAATTACCGGGAAAACGTTGACATCGATCCCAGCACTGGAGTCGTATGGGGTTGGCAGCCCCTTCCAGGCTATGTGAATCTTAATCAGGACTCCCCTGCATTGAGCAATGATCCCGGCTCGTGGCCCGCGCGATGGCCGGACCAGCCCGAATGGTATAACAAAGAAACCTTGGCTGCATACTGGAACGGATATTTCGGGATGGGTGTCAAAAACGCCGATCTGGAAACGTACTTCGTGATGGACG
>CBDVAP010000030.1:0-26153 GCA_965372015.1 uncultured bacterium
AACTGACCGTTACCGGTAGTCTGTTCGCCGGGGAAGAGACTGATGAATTCGGCTACCAAAAGGTGGGCCTGCGTCTGCGGTTAAGAGCCTATTTTTAGAAAGTCATATAATTATTTAGCAATATGATGGAAGGGACGGTGAAAAAATGAGACAACGCATGCTTACCACCCTGGGCCGCTGGGCCGGGGAAAAGACCTGGTGGATGTTAGCGTTTGTAGTACTTGCCACACTGATTTTCGGCGCCATGGCCGGGCAATTGCAGATGAGCATGGACCTTACCAGTCTGATGCCCAGCGATGACCCCATGGTGGACGAGTTCAACTATATCACCAAGGAGTTTAACGGCGCTTCAACATTTTTTGTGGTGATTGAGGGCGAGCAAGAAGAAATGATCGCGTTCGCCGACCATGTTAGTCCTATGATAAAGGATCTGGAAGGCTGGATTGAACGTGATGGTTCAGACAAGGTCAAGGGTGAGTTGCGGGCTGCTATGGATAATGTGGCCGCCGGGAAAGCCGCATACGATGGTCACTATATTGAGCGTGTAGAATTCCGTCAACCAGTTGATTTCATGCGTGATCACGGTTTGATGCTGATCAAACCGAAAGATTTGAAAAACACCAAGGAGGTATTTACAAATCCGAACCTGCTGCCATTCCTTACCAATATGAATAACTCACTTGAGAAAGAGTATATACAGTCGGACGAAAAAATATCGACTACTCAGCGGGAATTCATGGCGGTTTCCTATCTTGACGGAATTGAAACCTGGGTGGATAATACCACGGCGGCACTACTGGGCGAGACGTATGATCCAGCCTACGGAGCGGCTGCCGCTGAGGCTGTGGGTATTGGTGTTCCGTATCTCACGTCACCCGACCGCAGTATGATGTTGATTATGGTGGAACCGACTATCAGCATGTTGGAAATGGATCATCTTATGCCAGTGGTTGATGGTGTTGAAGAAATAGCCAAAAAATATGCCCCGGAATTCAATGTGAGTGCTGGTCTCGCCGGGGGCTTGCCGCTGGGACGTGATGAGATGGTGGCAGGGTTGGAGGATTCGTTCTTTCTAACGATTCTTGCCCTGGTAGCAGTATTCGTCCTATTCGTCATCACTTTCAAAATGCTGAGCAGTCCCATTTTGGCAATGGTGAATCTGATTATCGGCTTGACCTGGGCTATGGGGATTTCCTGGCTATTGGTGGACTCGCTCAACATGATGACAGCCATGATGGCGGTGGTGTTGGTAGGATTGGGCATCGATTTCTCAATTCATATCATATCGGTCTTTTCGGAGCACCTGAATAAAGGGGTGGAATCGAAGCAGGCCATGGTAGAGACACTACAAAAGGTGGGTAGCGGCATAATTACCGGCGGTTTCACAACGGCGGCAGCATTCCTTACCCTGATGATTGGCCGGAGCGCCGGATTCATCGAGTTCGGTCTGGTATGTGGCGTAGGCCTGATCACTATTATGATCTCGACCATGCTTACCATGCCGACCCTGATTATGGTCAGACAGCGGTACCGCGAGTGGCGCGGCAAGACCATCAAGAAGACCAAGGATATCTCCTACGGGCCGGTCGGCAAAATTGGTCAGTCGGTGTATAACCGCTGGAAGGTCTCATTGGTCGGTATGCTAATCGTAACAGTTTTCTTTGGTTATATGGCCAGCAAGCTGACTATGGACTATAATTATTTGAACATGGAGCCTGAGGGATTGGAGTCCATCGAGTTGGGCGATAAAATGATCGAGAAGTACAATTTTTCGCCCGATGTAACAATGATGACGGCAAAATCACTGGAGGAAAACGAACGGTTTACCAGGGAGGCAAAAGAAAAAGCCCATGTTAGCTATGTAGAGTCGATAACCGATTATCTGCCCGAACCAATCGAGCAAGAAGCTAGACGAGCCGGAATCTTGAGCATTGGCGCTGCCATGCAGGGGAGCCGTGTTGCATCAACGGTATCGGCTGATAGCTGGGAGGCGATCAGGGCAGAGCTTGAGCGGCTGGAGATGAATGTCATCGAAATGCAGGAGATGGCCTTCATGGGCGGCCAGGATAATGTGGATGCGAAAGCTACAAGGTTGGTTGGTAATCCGGAGCAGCCGGAGGCTACCGGAAATCTGACAGACCTGATTGGTAGACTGGATGACGGAAGTATCGACTCAGGTAGACTGAATCGTTATAACAGCGATTTCGGTAGCACCTTCAAGAGCTTAGTACTCGATATGGCCGATACGTCTACCATAACCCTGGATATGCTCCCCGATCTGATTCGTAATAAGCACGTGAGCGATGACGGCAGCAGATTTCTGTTGACCGTATATCCAAAGGGTAATGTGTGGCACATCGACTATCTGGAAGCATTTGCCGAAGAGATGCTCGATATTACGCCGGCGATTGCAGGTACGCCGCCCATGTTCTACTTCCTGCTTAAGATTATTGGTGAGGATGGCAAACGGGCATCCATGCTCACCATACTGGTGGTATTCCTGTTCCTGTGGGCCGACTTCAGGTCCCTCAAACACGCCTTCCTGGCGATGGTCCCGCTGGTGTTCGGAGTCATCTGGATGGTAGGCATCATGGGCCTCACCGGCATCCAGATCACCCTGTTGAATATAATCGCCATACCGTTGATCATTGGTATTGGCATTGATGATGGAGTGCACCTCCTGCATCGTTACCGCATCGAGGGAGTGGGCGCCCTGGACATAGTATATCGTTCCACCGGTAAGGCCATTATCATAACCTCCCTCACCACCATGCTGGCCTTCGGTTCGCTGGTATTTGCCACCTATAGGGGATTCGGCAGTATGGGTATTGCCCTGTTTATCGGTGTAGGCGCCTGCCTGGCTACCTCCATATTGGTGCTGCCGGCGGTGCTCGCGCTGGCTGAGAGGAAACGCTGATCAGTGTATTTATGGCGGGACCGATCCTCGCCGCGACGAGAGAGCCCGGTTTACCGCGGTAAATCAGGCCTTCTGTCCGCCGGTGCATCTTTACAAATCCCACACCTTAACTTCAACGACGATTATTCACAGCCATGATAATTTTGGATGGTATAATACACTTGGCCGGGCGCTGGTTTGAACGCATCCGTACCGGTGACCTGCTCAGGACGCTATATATCTATCTACTGCTCAATTTCCCGCTTACTCTGCTCATCCACTCCCGTTATATCGCTCTAGATGATACGACTGGTACTTTTGAAGAATGGTTGTTTCTGCTGTCGGCATTGATCGGCAATACAGCTATGCTATATTTACTGTTATGGCTGATATTAATTCCCATCATAATCATAATTCCAAGCAGGATATTAACTTTGGTAGTCTCGACCATTGCGATCTGGCTACTGAATTTTATCAGCATTTTTGACCTGGTGATCTACAGTATGTACCGTTTTCATCTAAATGGGCTGGTGCTTAATGTTCTCACAACCGGAGGTGCGTCTGATTCTGTATCACTAGGCGTGGTAACGGTCACACTAACCATAGCACTGATCCTGGGGCTGCTGGTATTGGCTGGAATGCTGCATTGGCTGGTAGTAAAGCTGCGCAAAGCTGGACGGTTTACATGGCCCCTGCCGGTCCTCTACAGCGTCACAATTATCACGATTCTTCTGCTCAATATGGTCGATAAGGCCCAGTATGCCCGGGCCGATTTATTGAATCGTACCACCGTAACGCGACATGCCAGACTGCTGCCCATGTATCAGCCTCTGACCATCAGAAAATTTGCCGAAAAACATTGGGGAATTGAAGTAAATCGCGAGTGGGATCTAGAGAGAACGGCCGGTGGTATACTAAACTATCCGCCAACGGAATTAGAATTCGATGAGTTGGACTTCAAACCCAATTTCATTCTAATCGTAATTGATTCTTGGCGGTATGATATGCTGGACGCCGCTGTGACCCCCAATATCACCACCTATGCCGAGGAGGCGAAGGTATTTGAGCGGCATTATAGCGGTGGAAATGCCACGCGCTTCGGTATATTTTCCCTGCTGTACGGTCTACATGGTACCTATTGGCATGCTTTTCTGGCTGAAAGAAAAGGCCCGGTCCTGATCCGGAGCCTGAAGGATGCGGGTTATGCGCTAAGGATCATTTCCAGTACACAGCTTACCTTCCCGGAACTCCGCCGGACCGCATTTGTTGATATTCCGGAGTGTATCGATGACCAGATAGAAGGTGATGGCGCCCGGATACGTGACCCGAAACAGCTGCCTCTCCTTGAGAGCTGGCTCGACACACTGCCAGCAGACCAGCCGTTTTTCGCTGTGATGCTCCTGGATGCTCCCCATGGAGGCTGTGATTACGATCCATCCATTGCCCAGTTTTTTCCACATGTCTCGGACATCAATTACCTAGCACTTAATAGGGAGCGGGACGCAACCCCATTTCTGAACCACTATAAAAATGCAATCTATTTTGATGATATTGTCATCGGGAATGTGCTTGACATGCTGGATGACCGGGGATTTCATGAGAACACAGTGGTGATGATCACCGGCGATCATGGAGAGGAATTTTACGAACGCGGATATTGGGGGCATACCGGCGCCTTCACGCCGGAGCAGGTTAGGGTGCCCTTCGTCATGGGGGGGCCGGGCGTTGGAAAAGGCCGGGTTGACCGACTTACAAGTCATATCGATCTCGCTCCGACTATTCTGGAGCTGATCGGCTGCAATACCCCTGCTGAGGAATATTCACAGGGTATTTCCATGCTCCTGGCTCAGTCTGAACGATGTTACGTAGTTTCTACGGGCTGGGAAGAATTTGCTTTAATTGATACGGCGGTTACACTTGTTATATCCAGCGAGATGTACAACCTGGTGGGGATAAAGGTATATGATAGTGTGTACAACCTGATTACGGAAAATGAATCAGAGTTAGAATCTCGATTGCCGTATCTCCGTGCTGCTATGGATGAATTTTCGCGATTCTATCTGAGGTGATGACTGCCTCGATACGGAAGCGTCGTTTTGCACTGTGTATTTTGGGGACCAGCCAGGCGATGGCACGGGATGTTCGGGGTCATGTAGATGGTAGGCATCATGGGCCTCACCGGTATCCAGATCACCCTGCTGAACATCATCGCTATTCCCTTGATCCTCAGTATCGGCATCGATGACGGCGTGCACATCCTGCACCGCTACCGCATCGAGGGAGTGGGCGCCCTGGACATAGTATATCGTTCCACCGGTAAGGCCATTATCATAACCTCCCTCACCACCATGCTGGCCTTCGGTTCGCTGGTATTTGCCACCTATAGGGGATTCGGCAGTATGGGTATTGCCCTGTTCATCGGTGTAGGCGCCTGCCTTGCTACCTCCATATTGGTGCTGCCAGCGGTGCTGACGCTGGTGGAACGCAAGCGATAGCACTTACTCGCCTGGGCATTTCTAGCAGCCGGGTGGTCTTCGGGTCGCCCGGCTGCATTTATTCTGTGGTGTACCGCATTTCCCCTCCCTGCCGCCGGGTTTATCGTAATTAAATTCCGTCCCACCATGAGCGGATTACAAAAACATGGATGATGCCCACCCTCGCACCGCCCTGCTACTGGGCGCCAGCGGTCTGGTGGGTAGCCACTGCCTGAGGGTCCTGCTGGCTCGGGGGGAATACCAGGTGGTCAATGTCCCTGTCCGCCGGCTGTTGGCTTGGGAACATCCAAAACTAGTGCAGCACGCGATCGACTTCGAGCAGCTCGATGAGCGCCCCGGGCTACTCAAAGCTGAGGATGTTTTCTGCTGCCTGGGCACCACCATGAAAAAGGCCGGCAGCCAGGAATCCTTCACCCGCGTGGATCATGACTATCCGTTGGAAATCGCCCGGCTGGCCGCCCGGCAGGGGGCCCGGCAGTTCCTGCTGGTGAGCGCCCTGGGTGCTGATCCGGGCTCCCGGATATTCCATAACCGGGTCAAGGGCCGGGTCGAAGAGGCGATCTCAGAGCTATCATATGAGGCAGTGCACATCTTCCGGCCATCAATGATAATGGGGCAGCGTCCCGAGTTCCGGCCGGCGGAGTGGCTGGCCAAAATCCTGGTGGGCGCAATCCGACCCCTGATGATCGGCCCACTACGGCGCTACCGTCCCATAAAGGCAGCCGTTATCGCCGAGGCCATGGTAGGTATTGCCCTGGAGGACCGCCGGGGTGTAAATCTGTTCGAGTCGCACCAAATTCAAGCATACTATGATCGCGAGGTTCACAGATGATCCGTTTAATTCTGCTTTTCACCACCGTCGCCTTCGCCCAATCAGCGGCTTTTGACGACACCTTCACCGGCCGCACCCTGCGGTTGGACTACTACCATAGCGGTACCTTCGACGAGGAACATGTCTCCCTGGACCAGGTGCGGCTGGAAGGCCCCTGGCCCGGCAGCCGCGTGCATTTAGTCGACCGCACCAACCGGGGCAAGTACCTGTTCGAGGTGTACGACGCTGCCTCCGGCGAGCTGCTCTACTCCCGTGGGTTTGCCTCCATCTATGGGGAATACGAGACCACCGCTCCCGCCCATGACGGGGTCTGGGGCACGTTCCACGAGTCCCAACGTTTCCCCGAACCTAAGGCACCGGTGAGGTTGGTGCTCAACAAGCGCCAGGCTGACGGTACCTTCGTCCCCTTTTACGAAACCGAGGTGGATCCCGCCAGCCGGTTCGTAAACCGCTCGGACGTGGCCCCCGCCGGCCAAGCCTGGACCGTATTCGAGGGTGGGCCGCCGGAAACCAGCGTGGATATCCTTTTCTTAGGCGACGGCTATACTAAAAGGGAGCGCCTGAAATTCAAAAGGGATGTTAAGCGTCTGGCGGCTGAGCTGTTCAGTTTCGAGCCCTTCAAATCGCGAAAGGACGATTTTAACGTCCGGGCCATCCACCTGCCCACGGCCCAGTCCGGCATCAGCAATCCTCGCCAGGGTGTCTGGCGCGACAATCCGTTGGGCCTGAGCTATAACTCACTGGACTCGGACCGCTATATCCTGACCTATGCCAACCAAACGGTGCGCGAGATAGCCGCCCAGGTGCCCTACGACGCACTGATCATCATTAACAACGACCGCAAGTACGGCGGGGGCGGCATCTTCAACCTGTACGCCACGGTAGCGGCCCACAGCAGCCAGGCCGCCTACATCGTGGTGCACGAGTTAGGTCACTCCTTTGCCGGGTTAGCCGATGAATACTACACTTCCTCCACCGCCTATGAGGATTTCAATCCCCCCGGTGTGGAGCCCTGGGAACCCAACGCCACCGCCCTGCTGGACCCTGCCAACCTGAAGTGGGGCCACCTGGTGGAGGCCGGCACCCCCATCCCCACCCCCTGGAACCAGGCGGCCTACGACAGTGCCTCCTACGCTTACCAGGCCAAGCGGCGAGCCCTCAGGGAACAGGGGGCCCCTGAGGAAGATATGGAGGCGCTGTTTGGTGAGGTCAAGGCCATCACCAAGCCCCTGTTGGAAGGGCAAGAACACTTTGGTAAGGTGGGGGCTTTCGAAGGGGCGGGCTATGAGGCCAAGGGGCTCTACCGGCCCCAGGCCGACTGCCTGATGTTCACCCGCAATCCCGACTACTTCTGCCGGGTGTGCTCAGAAGCCATCGAGCAGATGATCGATATGTACACCGAATAGAATTCGGTACCAAGGGGCTTTTATCCGCGAAGCAGTGGCTAGCCGATAGCCTGCTTTACCCACCTCTCCAACCCCCCGGCCAGGATCAACTCCTGGGCAGCGGCCCCCACGGTACCAATGGGGTATTGTTGCCCATCCAGTTCCACCCGGGCGGCCTTGAAATCAACCTTGATCGCCAGCCCCGGCCGGACCGTCAGGTGCTCGCTGCCCAGGCGCGCTTTAAGGTCATCCACCAGCCCCGGCGCCGCCAGCACCAGGTAACCGTTGTTCAGGGCGTTACGCTTGTAGGTCTCCGATAGTGACCCTGCCAGTACCAGCTGTATCCCGCGGTATTTGAGGGCGGTGGCGGCCTGCTCCCGGGAGCTGCCGCTGCCGAAATTATAGCCCCCCACCAGGATATCGCCGGCCTGCACCAGCTCACCAAATTCAGGATCGTAGTTCTCCATCACCACCCCGGCTTGCTGCTCAGGGGCAAAATCATCGATGTAGGTATATTTACCGGGAAAAATACCGTCGGTATTCAGGTTGTCCTGGTGGCAGAAAACCAGTTCGCCCTCCATTGATTCCGGGAAACCGGGCAGGATATCCACTGCTGCTTCCCCGGTTGCTCGCAACGGGTTCTCCCGGAAAGTACCCACCGGTTCCTGTGCACTATAATCTTGTTGAGGAACAATCTTGCCCGCAATGGCCGAGGCCACCACCACCGCCGGTGAGGCCAGGTAGGCCTGTGCCTCCCGGGACCCCATGCGCCCCTTGAAATTGCGGTTGGTGGCCGATATGCCTACCTCGCCGTCATCTAGCAGTCCCGTTCCCAGGCCGATGCAGGGACCGCAACCGGGCGGTAGCGCGATAGCCCCAGCCTCCACAAGTGCCTGCCAGTCACCTCGGCGCTCGCTCTCCGCCTGCACCTCACTGGAAGCGGCCGCAATGTATAGCTCCACCCCTGGAGATACCTTCCGCCCACGCACCACGGCAGCCGCCTCAGCCAAATCCGCCACCCGGCTGTTGACGCACGACACCAGGTAGGCCTTGTGGATGGTGATCGTTCGTTTTGCCATCACCGCCGCACTGGCCGTAGTTTTGACATTGTCCGGCCCGGCCACCTGGGGAGTCACCGTGCCCAGGTCCAGTGACAGTTCACGGGCATAAAAAGCGTTGGTATCGGGGCGGGGAGGATCGGCTTCCAGCAGCGCCAGGTGCTCCCGATTCAGCCGGGGATGAGTGCCATCTTCATCCGAGGACACTCCCGCCGGACCTCGTTGTGCCACCTGGTCAATTCGCTCCCGCAACCAATCCAGCGTCATGTCGTCCACCGGGAACACCCCCGCCAGGGCGCCCCACTCGGTAGTCATGTTGGCGATGGTCAACCGCTGATCGATGGTCAGCCCGGCTACCCCCTCACCGCTGAATTCGATGGCGTGGTTTAGCACCTCATCGTGGTTGAATAGCCCGCACAACGTAAGGATAACATCCTTGCCTGCGCAGCCGGTGGGCAGTTGGCCGGTAAGTTCCACCCGGGCCACCGGCGGCACCTGCCACCAGGTGCGCCCCACCGCCCAGATAGCGGCGGCGTCGGTGCGCACGATGGGCGTACCCAACGCTCCCAGGCCGCCGTACATGTTGCTGTGGCTGTCGGAGGCCACCACCATAGTGCCCGGCCAGGCATAGCCCTCCTCGCACATGATCTGGTGGCCAATGCCCCGGCCGGCGGGGTAGAAATCGACACCCAGGTCGGCGGCGAAGGCCTCGATGCGGGCGTACTTTTCCAGGTTGGCCGGGGACTTATCCTGAACATTGTGGTCCAGGGTAAACACCGGCTGCCGGCGGTCGGCCATGCGAGTCGCCCCAATGGCCTTGAACTTACCCATCACCGCACCGGTATTGTCGTGGGTCATGACGTGGGCAGGCCGAATGTAGATAAAGTCGCCGCTATGTACCACTTGACCAGCAGACAGGTTAACGGCGTAGCGCTGAGCGATCTTTTCAACTAGGTTTTGCGCCATTGTACTGGCTATGCCTTAAAGGGTTCAAAAGAGACAAAATCCGCGTGGTGCACGATGATCGACTCCACCGTCCGCTTCCCCAGGTCCCCCTCTTTGCTGTGGGTGGCAATGATATGCAACACCTCCGGCGGCAGGTCGAAGCGTTGGGCGATACCCACCCCACTGAAGGGGTGCCGCACCAATTTCCCGGCGGCGCTGGTGGTGAGCTTACCCTCTACGATCTCGTACTCCAGCAGTTTGCCCACATCGATCAGGATCGCTCCCGCGACGAGGATGTCCATATTGATGGCAATCTCGCCGCCGAAGTTAGCCTGCATACGCTTGGCTATGTCAACGGCCAGCTGCACGCAGGTGCGCTTGTGGTTCATGAAAGTCACCTGGCAGTCCTTGATCAGCAGCGAGAAGGGGATCTTTTCCAGATCCTCCGCTGACAGCACGCTGCTCTCGATAGCATACACCCAGGCATCGGTGACCTTCTTCCGCAGCCCATTGTCCTTGATCCATTCTATCTCAGGCCAGATCCGCAGTACATCATCCGTCATAGTATATCCTCAAGCTGAATCACGTGGAAACCTTATAAATGGAGTCCAACACAGTGCCATCCACCCATTTCACTACGCCGATGACCTCATCGCTCAGCTCCGGCTTGTCGGCTGGCCCGCCCACCAGGGCATCCACCTCGGCCTTGATCTCCTCGATAGGCCGAATCGGTAATCCACTGTCTTTAGTGGCCGCGATCAGGTCTTCCCGCCGGGGATTGATAGCCAAGCCCCGTTCGGTAACAATCACGTCGATCAACTCGCCGGGGCCGCACAGGGTAGTGACCTCATCAACAATAATCGGTATTCGGTTGCGGAAGGCCGGGATGGGCAGGATGGTGCACTTGGCGAACAGGCAGTTCTGCCAGCCGCCGATACCGTGCAGCAGGACGCCGTCCGAATGGGTGACAACATTGGCGTTGAAGTTTACATCTACCTCGGTGGCCCCCAGCACCACCACGTCCACCATACCGGCGAAGTTGCCCTTGCCGTGATAATTGTAGGAGGTGAATGGTGAGGTGTTGATGTGGCCCGGATTCTCCCGCATGGAGCGCACCCCCTCTAAGTCGAAGGTCTGGCCGTCCAGGATGTAATCAGTGAGGCCCTCTTCCAGCATTTCCACCAGGTATTTGGTAGAGCCGCCGCGGATAAAGCGGGCCTTCACACCGGCCTCCAGCATCAACTCCCTCAGGTAGATGGCGAATGCCAGGGCCGTGCCCCCGGCTCCGGCCTGGAAACTGAAGCCCTCCCGCATGATCCCCGCCGCCTGGACGAACCGGGCAGTGAGTTCGGCGATCAGCAGCCGGTCTGGTGAGCGGGTCAGCCGGGTGGTGCCGGAGACGATTTTCTGCGGGTCGCCGACGCGGTCCAATTCCACCACGTAGTCAATATTCTGCCCCATGATCTGCCAAGGCACGCAGGGAAATGGCACCAGGTTATCGGTCACCACGATGGAGCGGTCGGCATATAGCGAGTCCGCCAGGCCGAAGCCCAGCAGCCCGCAAGCCGAGGGCCCCCGGTCGCCGGTGGCATTCCCGAACGCATCGGCAGTGGGTGCTGCCAGCACGGCGATGTCGATGTGTACTTCCCCGTCCTGCACTGCCTGCCAGCGGCCGCCATGGCTGCGCAATACCGCCAACCCATTCATGCCGCCCTCACTGGCGAACCGGCCCAAGGGACCGTTCAGCGAACCTTCCACCCAGGAGATGGTGCCCTTTTTCATATGCTCGATCATCGGCTCGTGGCAGGGGAAGGCCGCCGATGGAAACCAGCGTAAATCCTTCACCCCCAACTGGGCAGCGGCCTCGAACACCGGCACCATCAGCAGGTCGCCGTTGCGAAAATGGTGGTGGGAGGAGATGGTCATGCCATCGCGCAGGCCCGCCTTTTGCAAGGCCTCTTTTAGCGAGCCCACCCGTTTATCGCCACCGAGGGGATAATCGGCGCAGTTACGGATGGGCGGGGCGGCCTGGTTGCCGGAGGGGCGGTACTTCCCAACCCCCTTGAACGGGGTCTGCGGCACCCCGTTGACCTCTGTCGGTACCAACCGGCCGGCGGAGTTGTTGACCAGGGATAATTTGGGGGCCATTATTGTTGTCCCTCCATCCAATCCTCATTCAACATACCGACCGCGATTGCCAGGTCCACCGTCTGTTGGGCCCGCTTGACCACCGGCGGATCGATCATCTTGGTGCCCAGTGAAACCACTCCCAGCCCCTTGGCTTGGGCCTCATCGTAAGCCAATACCACCCGCCGCGCTTTCTCTATCTCCTCAGCGGTGGGAGTGAAGGCTTCGTTGATCACTTTGATCTGCCGGGGATGAATGGCCCCCATGCCGTCACAGCCCAGCGCCTTGGCCTCCAGGGCAGCGGTCTTCAGGCCTTCCATGTCCTGCACGTCGCTGAAGACGGTGGCGATAGCTTGCAAACCGGCGGCCCGGGCGGCGTTGACCAGCATACTGCGGGCGAAAAACGATTCAGTGCCCTCCTGTGTGCGCTGGACGCCCAGGTCAGCGGTGTAATCCTCCAGGCCGATGGCCAGGGCCACATTATTCTCACTGCCCTGGGCGATAGCCAGAGCATCCATCACCCCCAGCGAGCTCTCGATAATCGGCATCAGGTAAACCGGTTCGTGGCGGCCACAGGCCTTAGCGATCTGTGCGATCTTCTCATCCACCAGCCGTACCTGGTAGGCCGTTTCCACCTTGGGGATCAGCACCAGGTGCACCGCCTGGGGTACGATAGCCTCCAGATCGGCCATGCCGGGCTCACCCTGGTTGATGCGCACCATCTTCTCAGCCCCGAAAAAGTCCAGGGTGCGCAGGGCGTTGCGCACGATCAAGCGGGCCGAGGACTTTTCCGCCGGCGCCACCGAGTCCTCCAGATCGAGGATCACAGCATCGGGCTGGTGTAGGCCCACATTGAGCATCAACTTGGGCTGAGAGCCGGGGACGTAAATACGGCTGCGCCGGAAACGCTCGCGGCTGCTGGGGTAGCGGGCGTGGGACTGGACCTCCGGCAGGCTTTCGGCTTCCAGATCAGGGTGCGCCGCTTTTACGGCAGCCTCAATCCGGGCCTGCAAGACAAACGGCAACGCCCCGTTGTCGTCTATCTCCAATAAACCGTGAGTGATGCCCAGCCCGCTAAAGGTATGCTCCGCCAGCTCCTTGATGGACCGCCCGAACAGCACCTCGACTTTTGAATCAACTTGTGTTCGTAGCTGGCCACGGGACTTGGGCTGATAGCGCACCAAGCAATCCGATGGTGGCGGACCATCCGGCTTCCCTGAAACAAACTGGTCACTCATAGTGGAGCTGATCCTTTTGAGATGGGAGGAATTTAAGGTCTACGCTCGTGAAAGGAATAGAACTGTGGAATTGTGCTGACCGGTTGAGGCTAGCCGCTACCCGAAGCAATCGCCACCGACGCGCTGGCCCCGATTCGAGAGGCGCCAGCCGCAATCATCTGACGGGCATCGTCACTGGTCTTGATCCCTCCGGCGGCTTTCACCCCCATGCCCGGGCCCACCACCCTGCGCATGATGGCCACGTCCTTGACGGTGGCGCCCCCCTTGGAAAAGCCCGTGGAGGTCTTGACATATTGGGCTCCGGCGCGCTGGACCAGTACACAGGCTTGGACTTTCTCCTCATCTGTCAGCAGGGCCGTCTCGATAATCACCTTGACCGTCTTACCACCACTGGCCTCCACCACCTGGCGGATGTCCTCCTCCACTTCCCGGTAACGCCCCGATTTAAGGAAACCGATGTTAATGACCATATCCAGCTCGTCGGCGCCCTGCTCGACCGCCCAGGCCGCTTCACCCGCCTTGGCCTGGGCCGGTAAGGCCCCTAGCGGGAAGCCCACCACCGTGGCCACCATCACGTGGCTGCCGGCCAGTTGCTCCTGGCAGTAGGCGATCCACACCGGGTTCACGCATACGGAGGCGAAACCATATTCCCGGGCCTCGGCGCACAGTTGCCGCAATTCATCCTCGGTGGCATCCGGTTTGAGCAAGGTATGGTCGATAAAATCCGCCATCTCCGGTTTGCCCCTGGTGCCGATGGTGGAGCCTACCCGGTCGGCCCCGGCGCCCACAATCTGACGCACCGTCTCCAAGTCCCGCTCCGGGCAACGGCAGTCCCGGCACAAACGGCATTGCCATTCGCCGCTTTCGCAAGCCTCCCGGCCGGGTGCTGTCTGGGTAATTACCCGGTTAATCAATTGGTCCAGGGAGTCTTGATCAGTACCCATATTCATCCTCGCGAAAGGTTAGTCCTCGGTATATTCAACATTCACCTGGTCCACCACGCCCACGATTACCGCCTGGACCGGCATCTTGCGCCCGTACATGATGGCGGCCCCACCCCCCTCCTTATTCACCAGCACCTGGTCTCCCTTACCGGCGCTGGCCCGATCCAGGGCAATGAAGGTACCGCCTAAGTCCGAGCCGTCCAGGTCCACCGGCTGCACCAGCAATAACTTTTCCCCTTGGAAATTATGGTCCTTGATGGTTGACACCACCGATCCCACCACGCGTCCCAGGATCATTGCGCCCCCACCTCAGTAATGTTGGCTATCGCCTGCCGGACCTGCCCCACCAGAGCGCGGGCGTCATCCTCTGTAGGTCCTTCGGCGATGATCCTGATAACCGGCTCGGTATTGGAGCGGCGCACGTGGACCCAGCGGTCCGCCCACCCCAGTCTCAACCCGTCAACCGTGTTATGCTCCGCGTCAGTGAAGCCAGCCGCCAGTTGGGTGAGGATAGCTTCCGAGTCTTCATCTCCCAGTGGAATTTTCTGCTTTACTATCTCCAGGTTGGGCAATCCGGCCTTGAGGGCGCTCAATGGCAGGGTCTGTTGGGCCAGCCGGTCCAGCACCAGGGCGGCCCCCACCAGTGAGTCACGCCCCAGGTGCGACTCCGCCAGGATCACGCCGCCGTTACCCTCTCCACCGATCTCGCCGCCTACCGCCCGCATCATGTTCACTACATTGATCTCCCCCACAGCTGAGCGCTGTACTTCCAGGCCGTATTTGCGGGCCACGTGATCGACCAGCATGGACGAGGACAGGTTGGTGGTCACTGGTTTGCGCCCGCCAGTGCGCCGCAGGTAGCCATCCACAGCCAGCACCAGCGTCAGCTCTTCACCCAATGGCGCTCCTTCCTCATCAACTAGTGCCAGCCGGTCGGCATCGGGATCGGTGGCCAGGCCGATGTGCGCTCCCTGCTCCTTCACAGCAGTGCACAGGCCAGCCAGGTTCTCAGCCAACGGTTCGGCTCCCCGGGGGAAGGTCCCGTCAGGAGTACAGTTCAGGCGCACTACCTGGCAGCCCAGCGCCTCCAACAGAGCCGGCAAGGCGAAGTAGGCGGCCCCATTGACCGTGTCCACTACTACCCGGAACTTACGGCGGATGATGGCCTCGGTATCGATGCAGCTCAGGTCCAGGATATCCAGAATGTGCAGCCCGGCAGCTTCAATCAGGTCCCAGCCTCGCCCGGGGCGGGAGGTGAGCTTCTCGGGGACTTCGGTCTGATCGGCCCGCGCAAAGAGAATCTCCACCCGGCCTTGATCCAGGAAGCAACCATCGCTACCGATAAACTTCAGCCCGTTGTACTCAATCGGGTTATGGGAGGCGGTCAGTACGATGGCGCCGGCCAGACTTTTATGGGGCACCAGGAATTGGGCCGTCGGTGTGGGAACCAGGCCCGCTACCTGTACCTGTCGCCGGGCGTCCTTTAAGGCCCGGCAGGCCACCGCCTGCAGCTCCAGGCCTTGGGGCCGGCTGTCCCGGGCTACCAGGATGGGACCCGGCGGTTGCAGAAGGGCAAAGGCCCGGACATGGCGGTAGACCGTCGCCGAGTCCAGATCCTCGCCAACGACGCCCCGCACACCTGAGACTGTACGTATTAGTGCCATATCGTGATTAGCGCTGGCAGTGCATGGCAGGTAGACCGCCTGGCCTGCGGAAATGTCGTGGAATTAAGGTTCATGGCCCTACACCGGGGCTAGAGTTTAAAAAAAATCCAGACTGGAAGCCTGGATTTAAGTTAATTGGAGCCTGATGAAGGGAAACGCTTAACGGCGGTTAAGTCCCAGGGTGGCATTGCGGCGCATACGGCGCTTGGCCTTGGACCGCTTGATTCGCCGTTCTTCGCTGGGCTTGAGATAATAGGCTGTACGCTTGATGTCCTTCAATATGCCGGCTTTCTCGTACTTCTTCTTGAACCGGCGCAAGGCCCGTTCCAACGGCTCATCTTTTCTGACTGTCACTTCTACCATCTTGCTTTCAATCGCTCCAAACTACTTACACATTTCTTATAGCCGGTAAAGTTATTATCACCGTCGAGGAGAATCAATCTTTAATACCCACACTTGTGAACCAGGGCTTCCTCCTGAAAGCCCTGGCAATTTCTGCTGACTGCTGAACGCTCATTGCTGACCCCGCCATCGGCGGGGCTGAGGGCTACCCCCGGTTCCCCATGATCCGCAGGAGCATGATGAACAGGTTGATGGAGGTCAGGCAGAGGCCCGGGGAGGAGGGGGTATCTAAGTGTAGATATCATCGCCAAAATTGATCAAAGGGAAGACTAAAAACATGCCAATGTGGTGTTTAATGGGGCGACCAGGTAACTTATAGGCATCATATGAGCCCAGCGCCCACAATCCTCCATAGAGCTTAAAGCGTCGTCCAGTCATGGTTCCCCCTCCTTCATCAGGTGTCGCCCAAACTCTTCCAAAGCCGAGGCCTGCGTAAACCAGCGTAAATTGGAAATCTGCATATCTCATCGTCTGGTCTTTGTATTTCCTTATGCCAATGGTAACGGCCGGTGCAAAGAACCCCAAAATGATGCCTGCGCTGACCTGTGCCGAGAAGAACAAGCCCTGGTCAAAGCCGTACCCAATTTGAAGGCCGGGACTGATGTAGTGTGGTACTATTTGGGCGTGGGCTGGAAGTGCGGCAATGAATAATAGCGCGGCGAATAAAGCTTGCTTCATGGGTACCTCTTTTAGGCCTTTACGGTGATCGGGTGGTGCCGGCTAGTAAGTTAAGGCACCGCTACTTTTTTAGCAATCGCATAAAGTCACTCCATTTAGACCCACCCGCGGGCTACAGCCCTACTAAGTGAGTGTGCGTAGCTCGCCGATATGAGCCGAACACCCCCAGGCCACCCTCAATGCCGAAAGAGGATTGGGTGATAAAGTCACCGCCAAATAAGAATCCCAGTTCAATTCCTTGGTCCGATCCTGGCCCCTGAAAAAAGTACTCGTTGAAGTTGACATCGAAAGCCACGACACTGACTTCCAGGCGATATTCATCCTGGAGGGTCAGGCTGTCCTCCCACCAGAATGATTCCGGAGTCGGTACGATAAAGGACCAGCTGGTATCGCCGTCCAGCACCGCTTGCTTCGCATTTATCCGAAACCGTTGCTCACCAGCCTGTGGTGCGGCGATACCCACGTGGTAATTGCCGGTGGTGGCTGCCCAATGCACCGTGATCAGGTCGCCCGTTTCCCAGGGTTCTACCGCCGGATCAACGCTTAGCTGGGTGGCGGGAGGAACGGTTGTCTCGCCGGTGATCTTCAGTCCATCCGACGTGCTGTGGACCACGAGGTAATAGATACGGCCCGTGATAGGCACAAAGGTAGTATCCACCGGCCGGTAGCTGGCAAAATTACCCCATCGCTCGCTGGTGCTATCGTAAACCAGTTCCACCTGCCCCGCATCCCATGAGATAGTTACCAGGGCACTATCGACCCGTAGCAAGGAAGCCCAGCTAGGATAGACATAATAGTCGCTGGAATCCAACCAGACGGTGTCTTGTCCGGCCTGGACAGTGATAGGCGAATCCAACGGCAGGGTACGCCCCACCAGCACGGTGACCGCCGGGTTTTCATCGGGGGTCAGCAGAGCGATGACGTTCAGGGTGGGAAGGTAGTCCTCAGGGCCCATGGGAACCGCCCGCCAGCCCCCGCATCCCAGCAGCAATAACAGCCCTCCGGTAACTAGCCGCCTAAAATTCATAGCGTACCCCTACCGTGGGGAAAATGGGAAACATGGGAATGGCATAGCGCTCGATTCCCTGGGAGCTCTCACCCCTCCGATCCCATTCTTCCTGGTAAAAATATTGGAAAACGTTCATATGGTTGAGCACATTCATGACCTGGATATAGGTCTCTTTGGTGCCCCGTTTGCCCCAGGGCCGGCGCCGGGAGAGGCTTAAGTCCCAGCGCTGGTAGGCCGGGTAGCGGGCCGAATGCAGCTCTCCATAGAGCAGATCATCCCAGTCAAAAAACCTAGGCCGGTTTTGAGACCAATAAGACAATACGTAGGGAGCATAGCGAGCCAGTACGGGCGTATAAGGGTTACCGGTAGCATAAGTAAAAGCCGTGCTGAGGCGCCAGCTCTGGGTGAGCTGCCGGCTGGCCACCAGGTTCAGGGTGTGGCTGCGGTCGAACTTGGGCGCGTACCAGCCGTGGTCAGCGGTTTTCCAGCGAGTGCGGCTATAGGTGTAGCCCACCCAGCCCGTGAGATCGCCGGAGGACTTTTTGATCAACAATTCCAGTCCCTGGGCCCGGCCCCGGGCGTCCCGGAAGTTGCTGAAGGCCTGGGCCACGTCATTTTCCCGCTCCAGCGTGATAAAAAATAGGTTCCCGCCGGGCAGGTACAGCAGGTTCTCAAAGTCCTTGTAATAAATTTCGGTCTTGATCAGGATATCGCCGGCCGTCAGGAACTCCATTCCGGCGATCAGATGCCGGGCCACCGGTGCGGGACGATCCGGTGGTGCGGGCAGCCACAGGTCAATGAAACGCAGCATTTCATCCAGTGGATTGGCGGTCGTTAAGTACTGGTAATACCGGCCGGCGGAAGCGGTCAAGGCCAGGTCCGATTGGAGGAAATATTTGGCGCTCAGGCGCGGCTCTAAGTTCACCTCGCCGTGCAATGAATAACCTGAGATCCGCAGTCCGGGCTTCAGGGCCAGCCGGGGCGTCACTTGCCAGCGGTCCTCCAGATAGCCGGCCCACTCGCGGGGGAAATGCTGGATCCATATGAGGGTATCCTTCCGATCGATCACTACCGATCCCGCCTGTTCCCACTGCTTGAATGTCCAGCCCAGCTCGAATTTGAGCCGCCGGTACTCGAATCCGGTAAACCAGGTATGTTTGCCACCGGGCATGTAAGTAGCTTCCGCCCGCACGGCGTCGTCGGCTACCAGGTCATGAATGTCCATGCTGAACCGCTGGGAGCTGGATTCGCTTTCGCCTTGGCCGTCGATAATCTCAGTGTCCCGCTTTTCATCCAGCAGGATACCATAGCGGAAACGGCTGCGGGTCAGGTAGAGCTTGGTAACCAACCGCGGTGTGGGGATCCAGCGCCAGGTAAGCCCACTGGCGCGATTACCCCAGTTCCAATCAAACAGGTCTCGGCCTGTCTCGGTAGTCTGACTTTCATAGCCGGGATAACCCCAATCATCGGAATAATCGTTCTCCCACTGGTTCTCAAAATAGACCTGGTCCAGCCCGGTAAAGTCGCTCAGGATCAGGCGATGTTTGGCCCCCAGGTCCAGGTTGACCTTGGCCTGGAGATCATAAAAGTGGTACGGAAAGCCAAAGTATTCGGGGTCGTCGTAGACTCCGGCGGCCACTGCGGCCGCATCGATGATCTTATCTAAATATGTGCGCCGGCCAGAGAGCATGTAAGAACCTCTCAGGCCCCCCCAACTGGGCAGCGGTCCCTCTACCAGCAGTTTAGACGATATGAGGGAGATATTGGCCTTGCCGGTGAATTGCTCGGTGTTGCCGTCCCGGTTGACAATCTCCAGCACGGCCCCGGTCCGGCCCCCATAGCGGGCCGGAAACCCGCCGGCGATGAATTCGGCTTCCTTGATGGCGTCGGTATTGAAGGTTGAGAATATGCCCCCCAGGTGGTAGGGACTGTAGATGGTGATGCCATCCAGAAGAATCAGGTTCTGGTCGGGAGTACTGCCCCGCACGTACAGGGCGGCGGAGTAGTCGCTCACGCTCTGCACTCCGGGCAACAGATGTAGGGTCCGGAAGATGTCCGCCTCGATAAAAGCGGGCGCCGCCTGAATCTCCCGAATATTCAGGGTCACGGTACTGACTCTGATGGCCTGCCTGAACCGTTGCCGCTGAGCGGATATGGTCACTTCCTCGCCCACCAGGACGGTGGGGGCCAGGGAGAAATTAGCCCGCGCCGCGCCCCGGCTAGCCAGATCCACCACTATGCTATCCATCCGGTAGCCGATATTAGAGGCGACTACCGTGACCCGGCCCCCTGGAACACCGGTAATCACGTAGTAGCCGTCCCGATTGGTAACGGCCCCCAGACTTGTCGCCTGCACGAAAACGTTGACGTAGGATAGACTTTCGCCGTTAGTGCTGTCCCGGACGAAGCCGCTGATGGTGCCTGACTGTCCCTGGGCCCATAACCCGCTCAGGGCCAGGACTAGCGTTGGGAAGACCACCTTAAAAGCTAGGTGTGCTTTCATGCGCGAATTTAGCACCCTGTCGACCGGCCCTGGGTGCCCCGGAAGTCGCTGAAGCCTGGGTCATGTTTTTTTCCTGCTCCAGCGTGATGAAAAATAGATCCTCGCCGGGCAGGTACAGCAAGTTCTCAAGGTCCATGTAATAAATTTCGGCCTGTATCAGGACATCACCCGGAAGCAGCAGTTTCCGCAACCTCAGAGTTTTGCTGGCACTACAAAAAGAGCTATATACTCACATTAGAATATTCTTATATTAGAATATGCAAGGAATCACAGCATCAAGCAACAACGCATGACGTCCAAGGAATTCGTGATCGCCGGCCTGCTCAACGAGGGACCCAGCTACGGCTATGAAATCGAAAAGAAAATTGAGGACCGTGGCGTTCGGAATTGGACACCGATCGGTTTTTCGTCTATCTACAATATTCTCCGGAAATTGCTGAACGCCGGCTTTGCAACCCAAACCTCCAGGATCGTGAAGGGTAAGGTCCAGCAGGTCTACGAGCTCACCGCTGCCGGGCAGCAGGCATTGATCGATCAGATCAAACGGGCGATCAGAACCGTGGAATTCCAGTATGATGATTTCAGTATTGCTATCTCAAACACAATAGGTATGCCGTCTGAAGATATACACACGCTGCTGGGCCAGCGGATTAATAAACTCGAATCGCAAATGCACTACTTGCAGCGATTAAAAGAAGAAAAGTTGATAAGCGGTACACCAGATATTCCGGCGGTGACAATCTTGTTTGATAGGCCGATGGCCTTTCTAAAGGCAGACCGGGATCTGATGCAGTTATACTACGGAAAATTCTAAAGGAAGGATCTATCCAATGGCTAAGATTGATTTCAAGAGGGAGTTGAAACATCTATATCGACCTTCCGTAAAGGAAGTCGTTTTGGTAGAAGTGCCGGCGATGAATTTCCTCATGATCGACGGGCGAGGCGATCCAACCAGCTCGATAGAATATCAAAATGCCGTCCAGGCACTTTTTGGGCTATCCTATGGTGCCAAGTTCCATCTAAAAAATGGGGGCCTGGGCCCTGATTACGGGGTCATGCCGTTGGAAGGCCTGTGGTGGGTGCCCGATATGCTCGATTGGCAACAGACACCCCGGGACGAATGGCTCTGGAAGGCCATGATCATGCAGCCTAAGCTTGTCTCCCCAGAGCACGTATCCACGGTCCGCGAACGGTTGCAGAAAGAAAAGGTGATGCCGGTACTATCCAAAGTACGTTTTGAGAGCTATGATGAAGGATTGTCGGCACAAATCATGTACATCGGCCCCTATTCAGAGGAGGATTCAACGATCGAGAGGATCCATGAGTTTATCCACAATAAGGGATATGAGTTTCGCGGTAAGCACCACGAGATATATATAGGTGATCCACGACGATCGGCACCTGAGAAATTGAAAACCATCATTAGACAGCCGGTCGGCTGAAGAAAACCGAACCGCGAGGCGAATGAAAATCCAGGGTCAATTTCTCCTATAAATACACCAACTACTAAGGAGTTATTATTATGAGGAATAAATATCTTAAGAGCGTTTCGTACGGCTTCTTGGCATGGCTGATACCTTTTGTGGCGTCTATCTTCTTTTACACGAGAGAGGGTGGGTTAAGAATTGACGTGTTCTTATTTAAAACCATCATGATTGTGATTGGCTCAATTACCGCTGCAATTTTATTGGTTTCTTACTTTAAGAAAATTAACACGAGTTATTTCAAAGAAGGAATCATTGTAGGTTTAACATGGCTCGGCGTAAACATCCTGTTAGACTTATTGGTCTTAATTCCTATGTCAGGAATGTCGGTTGCAGATTACTTCACGCAGATAGGCCTACGATATCTTGTAATGCCTGTAATGAGTATTATGGTTGGAGCGGCATTAGAAAATAGAAAATGAAGAATATGAGGTCACGTACCTTGAAATACAATGCCGTGCCAGCCCTGTTAAAGAGCAACGAAAGAGCGATTAAGGCATTTGTCCAGCGTGACCTTCTCGGGGAAAAGGTTTCAATCGAGGAATTATGGACATTGCCCGAACCTCAAAGAATTCTAAAAAGACAAGCACCCAAAGGCTCTTGGTTGTATCCGGGAATAAAAGAACATGTCCGCACCCAAGAGAATTACAATCAGATAGAAACATATAGAATTCTGGGGATATTAGTTGAAAAATTTGGGTTCAATAAGAAACATCCTTCCATTCAGAAGGCGGCAGAATATCTTTTTAGATTCCAAACTCAAGAGGGCGACTTCAGAGGCATCTATGGCAATCAATTAAGTCCCAACTACTCTGCCGGCATAACCGAATTACTCATTAAAGCAGGTTATGGAAATGATGCCCGTATACAAACGGTGTTTGAATGGCTAATTTCTATTCGCCAGAAAGATGGTGGTTGGGCAATACCGTTTAGAACACAAGATCACGGCCTTAGTGTTATTTCAAATCAACCAAAAACAATAACGCCAGATATATACAAACCCTTTTCGCATATGGTGACTGGGGTTGTTTTAAGAGCTTTTGCCGTTCACCCGGCATATAGAAAGTCAAAGGAATCTCAGCAAGCAGGGAAACTGCTTGTCTCGAGTTTATTCAAAAAGGATTATTATCCAGACAGGGCCAAATCCCAGTACTGGTTAAGATTCTCATTTCCATTTTGGTTCACTGACTTAGTTTCTGCCACAGACAGTCTTTCCCAAATAAGAATTTCGAAAAATGAGCCTCAAATAGACAAAGCCCTCGAATGGTTTATTAATAATCAACAAGAAAATGGGTTGTGGAAGTTAAAAATAACGAAGGGACGCAACAGAGATATTCTTCAGTTATGGCTTACGTTAGCAATATGCAGAATATTCAATAGGTTTTACCGTTAAATATACATAAAGTAATTTTATAAATGAAATTCATAATAATCAGGGAAAGTCCATCTGATGAACAAGAACGAAAAATATATATTGAATTGCTTATAACCATGCAATCAACCTAACCCCGTCACAGGGGCGCGAATTTTGCTTGTCGGTAAATTGAGCACACTTTTTTCAAACTTCTTTTTAGGGCGGGGCAGGTTATCGCCTATCCGTAGGGCGATAACTTCCTAACGATCTTCAGATAATCCGCTACCGTTAACTTCTCCGCCCGCAAATCCGCCAGCCCCAGCTCCTCCAGCAGTCCCCCGGCCTCCAGTGACTTCAACGCATTGGACAGCTTCTTGCGCCGCTGACCGAAGGCAGCCCGCACCACGGTGGCGAACAGTTGTTCGTCAACGATCTTGGGCTCCGGTCCCCCGGGCGTTAGCCGCACCAGGGCCGATTCCACCTGGGGCTCCGGCCGGAAAACCGTCGGCGGCAGGACGAATAGCCGTTCCACGGTGCAATAGGCCTGCAACATCACCGACAGCCGCCCGTAATCCCGTCCCCCGGGGCTGGCCGCCATGCGCTCGGCCACCTCCCGCTGGACAATGAAGTACCCATCGCGCCATTTTTGCCGCTGGTCGAGTAGCTGAAAGAGGATCTTGGAAGCGATATAGTAGGGCAGGCTGCCATAAACCCGGCTGCCGGCGGGCAGCAACGGCCCCAAGTCCGCCGCCAGCACGTCCCCCTCGATGATGGTCACATTTGCCGGTGCTTCCTCACGCAGGTTCGCCACCAGCAGGGGATCGATATCGATAGCCGTCACGGTAGCGCAACGCTCGGCCAGGGGGAAGGTCAGTTCGCCGTGCCCGGGACCGATCTCCAGGAAATGGTCCTCCACTCGAGGATCGATGGCCCCCACAATCTTCCGAATGTAATTAGGATCGGCCAGGAAGTTCTGGCCCCAGCGCTTGCGGGCCGGGGGACGGTCGCGATTATGGGCAGTCATCCAGGCCGAATTTACGCTACCGCATCAGTCGGCGTAGTTTTCAGGGCGGGAAACAGCCCCACCGCATTGGCCGTGGTGATTTCAGCCACCTCCTCCAAGGTCATGTCCAGGATCTCCGCGATCTTCCGGGCCACATGGCGCACGTAAGCCGGCTCGTTGGTGCGGCCCCGCTTGGGCACCGGCGCCAGATAGGGCGAGTCTGTCTCCGCCATCACCTTATCCAGCCCCACCGCCCGCAATACGGCCGCGTTAGTGCTTTTGGGGAAGGTCACCGTGCCGGTAAAGGAGATGTGAAGGCCGAACTCCAGCATCTCCCGGGCGATCTGGGGCGGCGACGAAAAACAGTGCACTACCCCGGCGGTGTGCCCGACCTCCCGTAGCACCCGCATCAGGGCGGCATCGGCGTCGCGGTTGTGCACGATAGCCGGTAGGTCCAGGGCCGCCGCCAGCTCCAGGTGCCCGCGGAACAGGTCCTCCTGGGCCTCCCGGGGACTGAGGTCACGGTAAAAGTCCAGCCCGGTCTCACCGATAGCCACCACTTTCTCGTGGGCCGCCAGTGATTCCAGCTGGGCCAACACATCGCTGGAGGCCTTCTCCACATCGTGGGGATGCACGCCCACCGCCGCCCACACCTGGGTATAGCGCTCTGCCAGGGCGACGGCCTGCTCCGATGTCTTCAGGTCCAACCCGGGAACGATGACCGCCCCCACACCGGCATCAGCCGCCCGCTTGAACACATCATCCAGCCGACCATCGTAATCCTTATAAAACAGGTGAGCGTGGGTGTCTACCAGCATGAGAAAAGTTAGATAGGAGGGTTATCAACCGCCAAGGGGCCAAGAAGCGGCTCTTCCCCCTCTATTTTAGGCCTGTCCCGCTGCAAGCGGGGAGAGGGGGCGTCGCGCCAGCGACGGGGGTGAGTTTTCCCAGGTGAGCGTGGGTGTCGATCAACATTGGGCACCGACGGGGTAAAGTGCTTACCCGATCTTCGCCCCCGGTGCCACGTCGGTTTCCTCCACCATCGCCAGCACCAGGTTACCGTCGCCATCCTCGGCCGCCAGCAGCATCCCCTGGCTCACCTCGCCCCGAATCTTGGCCGGCTCCAGGTTGGCCACCACCACGATCAGCTTCCCCGGTAGATCTTTGGGATCGTAGTGCTCCGCAATTCCGGCTACTATCTGGCGCTCATCGTCCCCCACTTCGATCTGAAGTTTGAGCAGCTTGTCGGCCCCCGCCACCGGTTCGGCTGCCAGCACCCGGGCCACCCGCAGGTCCACCCGCTCGAAATCTGCGAAGGTGATTCCCTCCTCATCCTCAGGATTGGCCGGTTCTTCGGCGGCGGCCAGCTTGTCGATGCGCGGGAAGGGCGACTCCCCCTCACCCAGCGCCGTACCCGGTTTCAATGCCCCCCAGGTAAAGTCAGTGAGCGGTATCTCGTCCGCCCCGATCATCCGGCGCATGAGACCCACCCGCTCCGGCATCACCGGGTGCAGGAGTTGTAGGGCGATGCGCAATGCCTCGGCGGCGTGGTACAGGGTGCTGCCGGCCAGCGCCTTATCTTCTTTGACCTGGTGCCAGGGCTGGCAGCGCTCCAGGTAGCCGTTCACCCGCCGTACCAGTTCCATGCCTTGCTCCACTGCTTCGTGCAACCGCATGGCCTCGATCAGGCCGGGCACCTTTGCCACCACCTTAGCAGCCTCCGCCTTCAACATCTCATCGTTGGTCGGGTCCGGGGCCACCATAGGCTGCGGCATCTGCCCCTCGAAGTGCCGCCGGATGAACTTGGTCACCCGGTTCACCAGGTTGCCCAGGTCGTTGGCCAGGTCGGCATTATAGCGCCGCACAAAGGAATCCGCCGTGAAACTGGCATCCTGCCCCAGCACCATGTCGCGCATCAGATAGTAGCGCAATGGGTCCACCCCCACCTGGTCGATTAGGTCCAGGGGGCGCACCACGTTGCCCCGTGACTTGGACATCTTGTCCTCACCCATCAGCCACCAGCCGTGGGCGAAGATAGTTTTGGGCAGGTCGATACCCGCCGCCATCAGCATGGTGGGCCAATAAACACAATGGGTGGTGAGAATGTCCTTGCCGATCAAGTGGTAATCGGCCGGC
>CBDVAP010000031.1:0-25272 GCA_965372015.1 uncultured bacterium
ACGGTCTGGCCCTGTTTCAAGAACCAGAATGTGACGCCGTAAGCCTTCAGGTGGTCGCTCTGGGCCTGGTCCATGGGGATCAGGAGCTTCTGCGGATGGAGGTTACCAGCCAGCAGCATGATTATCAGCACTATCCGCGCGGTCATGCCGCCGGCCTCAGTTCTGCTCAGGATTGAGCACCCGGTAGCGCCGGCGCACGGTATCGTGGTGTATGCTGAGGGTATAGTTGTCCATGAAGGCCAGATAGCGGGCCGACGCCAGGCCGGAATCCTGCACCAGGTAGTCGGCGATCTCGGCGGCCAGCAGCAGTCCCAGTTCGATGAATTCCGATTCACCCGAGATGGTCATGGCCAGCATTTCCGCTACCTTATACTCGGCCTGCAGGGCATGCAGGTGTGCCAGCCGGTACTGAAGTATGGGAGATACGGGCGTATACTCATCGACCAGGGCAGCCGATAGAATGTTTATGGCCTCGCTGCGGCGGTTGCGGTGCACCAGGCGCTCGCAGGCCACCAGCGCCTGATACTCGCGGGGACGGTCCCCGAAGCGCCCCACCAGGCTGGCCAATTCCAGCAGGTCGTTGAACGCCGGTTCGGCCGGACCAATGGTGGCCAGCAGCCCTCCCACATGAGCCATGAGCGAGTCACGGTCGCCGGATAGAAACAGGAGATCCACTGTCTTGAGTTCCACCTGGGTGAGCTGCTCCCTGGTCTTGGCCCGCTTCAACCCTTCCTGAAGGGCCTTGTTTGCGGCCCCCAGGTCGCCCCTGGCAACCAAAACATCCACCATGCGTAAGTAGATTTCCGGTTGAATCGCGCGGGCCTGGCGAGAGCTCAAGGCGATCCGCAGGTCCAGCAGGGCCCCATCGAAGTCGTCCAGTATCCGATACTTGATACCGGCTAACTGTAACCGCGCCCGGGGGTTTTGCCAGGTACTTACGAGAGAATCGTAAAGTACCATGGCCTGGCGCAAGGGAGCCAATTGCGGCTCGGCCACCTGGATGAATGGGAGGATGAAGAACCGGTTGGCGGGATAGAAACCTGATAGCACCAGGCTCTCCTGTTGCAATTGGCTACGAGCCAGAAAGACGCCGGCCAACTCCATCAGCGTCTGTTCATGAAGGGATCTGGCGTTCTTATCGGCTAAGATCTCCTGCATCAATTCCTGGGCCAGAGCGTATTCCTGTTCGTCCATTAGATCAAGGGCCAGGGCGAGACGCTCCCGGTACGGAGTCTCCAGCAGGCGGTGCAGCTCCACCACCTGGTCGAAGTTGTGAAACCGGAACTCGACCTTGGCCAGTATCTGTAGGGCCATCGAGGTACCGTGCCCACCCAGCTTTTCGCGGAGCATCGCCAGCGTTTCCGGCTCCTGGGGGAACCTGAGCAGCTGGTTGCTTACATTGGTCAGGGCACGCGGCTGGTTCTCCAGGTGACGGAGGAACTCGTCGGTGGCCTGCTCATAATTGAGGCGGGCGGCATATAGCCGGCCCATGTCCAGGGCAAAGAAACCGGAATCATCCTTGTTCTGCCGAAGGCGCGCTAGAACGACCTGGCCCTCGTCGGCCAGATCACTGGTGAACAGACGGTTCAGCACCAGGCGCTCGGCGGTGGTGTTGCCGGCGAAACGATCTAATACCGCCTCCCAGGTCGCCAGGGCATTGGTGGGCCGCCCCAGGGCCAAGTAGGCATCCCCCACTTCCACCTGAGCCTGGATATCATCGGGGAAGCTCAGCAGGTGGGCCTCCAGCGCCGTCAGCAGCTCCAGGTACTGCTCACTGGCTCGCAGCAAGCGCTTATAGCGTAGGTAGAACTTGGAATTACCAGGGAACTGGGTTACCAGGTCGGAATAAATAGCCTGGGCTTGTGGCACGTTCCCGGCCTGCTCGAGTTGCATGGCCAGTTTGAATTGATTTTCAGCCTGGCGGGCGGCGAGGCGCTCCGAGGTAGTTTGGCCCGGCGCCGGGGCCAGCAGCCCAGCGATCAGCAGTACAATCCTGATCCGTTCTGAAAGAATCATAAGCGGTTATTGCCGAGCATCTGCTTGTCTCGCCAGCCGGCGGAAATAGTGTTGGATAATAAGTTGGTATTCCTGGGAATAACCCTCCCTTAGCGCTTTGTCCATGGCCTGCATGATGGCATCCTCCCGCTGGCCCAGGTCGGACTGCAAACTCAATGGTCCGGCGTAAGTAAATCTTTCCGTCGGCGCGCGCCCCCGGCGCTCCTGCTTGAAATCATCCACCGCCAGCGATTTCTGATGATCCAGCATTCGGCTGAGAATCCGTTGCTGGCGGTCGAGGGTGCGGCGGGTTACCCGGCGTCGCTGAAAGTCCTTAATTATCTCCTCCATGTCCTGCAGGGCCTGGCCCAACCCCCCCTGTTTCCCCCCGGATTGTGAGGGGTAGTCATTCAGGATTTCTTCCAGGGCCTGGGCCAGTTGCCGCTGGCGGGCCTGGAGCCGGCGCATCAATTCCGCCTGCGACATGGCGGCCATCTGCCCCATCTGCATACTGAGGGTCTGCTGGTTCAATCCCTGCTGTCCCTGGGAAAGATTCTGCATGCGCTGTAGATATTGCTCGTATCCGGAGGCCGATCCGCTCTGCATCATAACCTGCATGGCATTGTTCAGGGCCACGGCGGTTTCGTTGAGCGCGGTCATGGCGCTCAGCTGGCTTTCGGTGGCCGCCCGCATATTTCCGGCTTCCAACTGCTCCACTGATTTGTGCATGGCGGCGTTGGCCCGGCCTACGACCCGCCCCATTTCCGGTGTTATATTGAAAGATTGCCGGCTCAAGGCCATCAGCTGCTGGATCACCTGGGACAGCGCCTTTACCAGGTTATGCTGCTCTTCGGCTGCTTCTCGGACGCGGGGCGAACTGCGCGGCATGCGGACAGTTTGAGTGTGGAGCTCTTCCTGCAGCATGGAAGTGGTCAGGACGCCACTCAACACCCTTTGAAAACGGGCCATCATTTCGCTGACCGTGGCATTCTGGAACTGGTTCTGAATATCGGTTGCCTCCTGGTGCATGAGGCTCAGTTGGTCGGCGCTGCGATCCAGTTCGGCGTTACTGCTCTGCGGGTCACCAGCTTGCATCGAACGGGTACCCTGGGCCAGTCCATCTTGCGTATCCCTGGCCAACTGGTTGTCGGGCAACTCACCCAGTCTGTCGGCGGCAGCGGAACTGTAGGGCTTCATCAATTCGGCGGTTTCACGCATGGTGGATCGTAAGGCTTGCAGCGAGCGCTCCTGTTCGGCGTGCCGGGCCGCCAGGTCCTGCAATCGCAGGCGACTTTCCGGGTCGGAGTCCTCATTTGCGCCGGCTTGATCATCCGCGGTACTTTCCGACAGAGGGGCTGAATCGAGCTCCCGTAACAGCTCCTCCTCCACCGCGACCAGTTCCTCCAGTCGCCGCACCACCTCGTCCATCTTCAGCTCCGCCAGGGCGCGCTGGAACATGTCCAGGAAACGATCCAATTGAGCCTCGAACTCGCCGGCCTGGAACTGCAGGTTCTGCAGGGCCTGCCTGAGTTGCTCGGGATCCATGTTCTCCAGTGCATCCCGCAACCGGTTCATGGCTTCCTCCAGGTCGGCGCTCATGATCTGCTCGAGCAAGTTCTGCAGTTCGTCATACTTCTGAAGCAGTTCCGGGCTGAAGAGCTGGTTGTCCTCCGATTTAACTCCCAGCTCACGAATTTCCTGTTGCACCCGCTCCAGCTGGCCCAGCACTTCTTCTAAGGTCTGGAACACTTCCTTGCCCTTTTGCTGCTGCTCCCAGGACACCTGGTTCTCTTCCATCAGATTTTTTTCCATCTCCTCCAACAGTGACCGCACCTTTTCCAGTTCCTCCAGCATCCCTTCAGTGGCAGTGACGGATTGATCGGAACGATCAGCCACCTGGGCAAACAGGTCGGTCAGGGTGGGGAGCCGGGCCACCAGGGTGGCTGAAACCGCCTTGCCCGGTCCCGATACTACGTTGTTATCGTAAACCTCCAGATGAAAATGAACTTCGTCGCCGGGCATCAGTCCGACGGGACCCAGCTCCCACAGGTGGGTGATGCGCTGGCTGCGGCGGTCGGCGGCGAGCTCCGGTATATCGCGGGTGTAAATCTGGTAATCCTGGGAGAGATACTGCGGTTTGTGAATCTCATACGTGATCTGGGCCTGGCTGAAGCCATAGTCGTCGGAAACATCGAATTGGATGGGCAACAGCATGGTCTCATCCAGCTCCACATCCACCAGAGGCATGATCACCGTGAGGGTCGGGGGATAATCCACCAGGCTGGTAAACCGGTACTGGATGGGATTGGCATTGGTTACGTCCCGGCGGTCACGGACGGTGATGAACATGGTGGTGGATTCCTCCAGGACAAACTCTCCCCGGACACTGGTCCCGTCAATAACCAGGGGCAGTTCCTCCTCCCCCAGGTGCAACAGGGCCTCGACCAGCGGCAAGTTGGTGGCGGCTGTGAAGGTCACCCGACTTCCACCCAGGGCGGAAATGTCGGCCACATTGCCTCCGAGCGTATAAGTGGCTTCGCCCGTATGGGCCGGGGGCGTGATTAAGAAACTGAGGCTTTGAATGACGGGTCGGTCAGTGAGGGAAATGCTGTGGGCTTCGGAGCGAACCTCCTCCCAATGGGAAAACCAGTTTGGGTTGCGGAAACGGGCGTAGTAAGTCACATCATCGCGGATATCTTTGAATTGGTGCACGAAGCGGCCCTGATGCAAACCGACCAGGGCGGTTCGGCCCCGGCCTTGCTGGTTAAACCACACTATTTCGACCTCCGGTGGCGAGGCCTCAAAGGCGGTAAAGACCACTGCCACCGTGTCGCCCCCCAACACTTCCAGGTCGCCACTAACCGACAGCAGGATGAAAGGGGTGGGCGTGGGAGACTCCTTTCTCGGGTGCCTGAGCCTATTGGCGGCCTGGTACATGCCCCCCGGCGCGGACACCCAGGCCAGTAACAGCGCCAGTAGCAGTACCCTAACCAGCCATACCGGCGGCCGATAGCGCCGTGGCGTGAGACTACCAAGGTCGAGCCGCCGCAGCTGATCCGCGACCAGACCCACTGACATTGACGTTAAATCCGCATTAGGCGCGTCAGGCTTCCGCACTAGGTCGTCCTCCAGCTGCAGTGCGTTGAGCAAGCGGTCGGTCTCCTCTCCCAACCGGCGACCCACCCGGGCGGCCAGGGCCCGGATACTCACCCAGGGCCACCATCCCCGCCAGAGGCCCAGCCAGCGCAGGATCATCACCAGCGATAGCAACAGAGTCAGATACATCAGCCCGAGCATTACCGGAGTGCGAATCTTGGCAGGCAGATACAGGGTTTTCTCGTACCAGACTGCGGTGGTTCCCAGGGTGACCAACATCAGACTCGCCAGCCACAGGTCGTACAGCAACGTCATACGCGCCAGTTGGGTCCGCACCCGCCGCAACATCTGCCGGATAAAGCGCGTTTCCATCACCGGCTCAGGGCATAAGCGATGATGTTAGCCCCCATCCGGAGGGCGGCCTGGCGCATCTCGGGCGACAGATTGTGGACCTGGGGGTCCTCCCAGCCGTCACCCAGATCGCACTCGAAGGTATAAAACACCATCAACCGGCCTTCGTGAAACAAGCCTAAACCCTGGGGGCGCTGTTTATTGTGCTCGTGGATCT
Organism: uncultured bacterium; assembly: GCA_965372015.1. Classification (GTDB taxonomy): domain Bacteria; phylum Fidelibacterota; class Marinisomatia; order SCGC-AAA003-L08; family TS1B11; genus JACZSB01. Next base: position 5,660 of record CBDVAP010000031.1, read on the forward strand.
TGGGCAGACCATCGGGGAGTATAAAAACCAGATTGAAAATCGGATGGTCGGAAGGTAACTCCACCCACTCCTTATCGGGAAACACCTTTTTCATTTCCCGGCGGAACGACTGGTCCATTCCATAGTTGTCATCGGCGTGCAGAAAGGCTCCGGCCTGGAGATGGGCCCGCAGTTGGCCGGCTTCCTCAGCGGTGAATTGTACATTGCCGTGTCCGGTCAGGTACAGGTACGTGCTTTCTTGGAAGGTATCGTCACCGATTTTGGCCCGCGCCTCAACGGCGGCAATGGTGATGCCCGTGGCCTGCTTGGTGAAGGCGATCAGATTGGGCAGTGAGCTGGGGTCGGCGTACCAGTCGCCACCGCCGCCATATTGCAGGCGAGTGATCACCAGTGCCCCCGGTGTAACCTGGGCCCCAGCGGCCGACAGCGCCAGCAGCAGCAGCCATGACGCAGGCCCGAGCCGGAGCAGAGCGTCAGGCATTCTGTCGACGAAAGGCTGGTGGTTCCGTCTGCAAAGTAGTATGTTCAATGCCCCACTGGTCCCGCAGATATTGTTGGGTGGCTTTCAGGCAATCAGACCAGTGCCCGGAGGCCGCGCAGTCGTCGGTAACCTCAATATGGGCGCTCAAGGCCAATACACCTGAGGAAATGGTCCAAATATGTAAATCGTGAATATCGGTGATATGTTCCCGTGTTTTGAGAGCGGTTTCTAGTTCGGCGAAATCGATTTCCGGCGGGGTCCCTTCCATCAGAATATCGATCGATTTAAGCAGCAGGCGCCAACCGCCATAGAGTATCAGTGCGGCGATCAGCACACTGGCCAGGGTATCCGCCTGGGTCCAGCCGGTGAGCAGTATCACGGCTCCGGCCACCATGGCGCCCACGGACCCCAGGGCATCAGCCAGCATGTGCAGGTATGCTCCTTCCAGGTTAAGGTTGGTCCGGTGGCCGTGACGCAAAAAATAGGCGCTGCCCAGGTTCACCAACAATCCCAGAGCGCCAATCACCAGTACCGGCCAGCCCGGTACAGCCCGGGGATGACCGATGCGCTGATAGGCTTCCACCAGGATATAGGCACAGATCAGGATCAGCATCACGCTGCTTATCAGGGCCCCCAGAATTTCCGCCCGCAGGTAGCCGTAGGTGCGGTGGGTGTCTTTGGGTTTACGGGCCAGCCAGCCGGCGAACAGCGCCAGACCGATGGCGCCCACATCGGTGAGCATATGCCCGGCGTCCGACAGTAAAGCCATAGAACCGGTGAGCAGGCCCCCAGCCACCTCCACCAGGAGGAAAGCGGCATTCAGGCCGAAGGCCACCCACAGAACACGCTGGTAGTTGGCAGCCTTTTCAGGGCTGGTGTTATTACTCACCGATTGCCGTAATGCCTGATTATCCGCATGATGTTTCAGGGAAAAGCCCAAAAGGGGCGGGCGGGTTTCGGAAATCAGCCCTTTCTGGGGGGGCCGCATTGTACCTGGTTGCGCCCGTTCTTCTTGGACTTATACAGCCCCTTATCACTGCGATTAATGAACGATTCCACCGAAGGGTCGTCTTCAAAGCCGGCGGCGCCCAGACTGATGGTTGTGTTTTTAATGGTGTGGCCCTCGGCCTGGACCACTATCTCACTAACTGCAACACGGAGTTTTTCCGCCAGCAGGAGGGCTTTATCCAGCGGGGTTTCCGGCAGCAGCACCATGAACTCTTCCCCACCGTAGCGCCCCACGTAATCGCTGCGCCGGGTGGTGGTCCTCAGCGCCTGGGCCAATTCCCGCAGCACGGCGTCACCGGCGATATGGCCATAAGTGTCATTCACATTCTTAAAGTGATCTATGTCCAGCATCAGGATTGAGAATTGCCGGGAATGCCGTCTGGCCCGCTGGATTTCCGCTTCCAGCTGCTGGATCAGTGCCCGCCGCGATAGGGTTTCGGTCAAGGCATCGTACATAGCCATGTGTTGCAGGCGGGCCTGCAAGCGCTCGGTTTCCTTCAAAAGCCGCCATTTTTCCCGGGCGTTGATCAACGACTTGGTGAGCTGGTCCAGCGTCAAGTAAGCTTTGGGGATGTAATCGTAGGCCCCCCTCTTCATGGCCGCCACGGCGCTCTGCTCATCGCCTCCGGAGGCCAGTATCACCACTGGGGCCACTTCCTTTTTCCGGATTTTCCGTAGCCAATCCATGGCCGTAGACTTTTGCAAATCCAGGCCCAGCACCACTACATCCGGTGCGGCTTTTTTCAGCTGCTTGTTGATATTACCAGCGCTAGTCTCACGCATATCGAAGGTGATTTCGTGCTGCTGCTTTAGCATCCCCCGGACGATCTCCCCATAGCCGTCGTCGGGATCAAAGATCAGGATCGAGAGGTTCTGGGCACCACCCGAGGGGGGCAAGGATAGTTCAGAATCAACCATAATATATGAAAAACCTTTTGTTTTTGGATCATTCCCGCTGAAAGTTACCATCCATCTCGCTGTATCAAGGGAAATTGTCGGCTCTATTCCAGCATGGGTATTATACTAATGATTACCAGTCATTGAAAAGACCAATTTTCAGCAGTAAAGTTGAAGTTATGGATGGATGGTTGAATTGGTGCCCAGCTACGGCCAGGCGCTCCACCCTTAACCTTCTAGTTGGGGTTTTGGTGGGAGCGGCCGTTTTGCCGGCCCCGGTTGGGGGCCAGGAACTTCCCTGGCATCCGGGCCGTCTGATCAGCTTCTGGGACCGGTGGATCAACCCGCTGGAGTTCCGCGCCCCGGTCAAGTTCATACCATTCGAACTGAAGGGCGGCCTGGTACCTTACGGAGGACCCGGTATGTTCTCCGGCCTGCCGGCCTCTTTCTTTAAAGAAGATCAAACCGTTTTCCTCCTAGACAGCACCGAGTCCGAGGTGGCCTCCATCCGTACGATCATGTCCCGGCTGGCTTTTGTGTATGACCTAAACCTGGTGCAGATCAACTTGCGAAACCGGTTTCTGCCCATCACCGTGGTGGATATGATGGTGGGCCTGGCGTTACGCACCAACCAGATGCCGCTAGCCAATACCTTGCCCACCAATTGGCCCCCGGGCCGTCGGAATTACAAGGTAGCGCCCATCTTCCACCACGGCCTGGCGACGCTGACAATCAACTATCAGCGGTCGGCGCGGGGGTATACCTATTTTCAGTTCAGCCGGGGGTTGGCCACCGGCAGTGTCTACCGCGCCGGCATCACCGGCAATTATCTGAAAGGGAATGGCACTTCGAGGGATTATGCCCTGGGATACAAGTTCTTCCGCCGGAGCGCTGACGACCCGCGGTACGCTATCGGCGTGGAGGTGCGCTACAGCCAGTTGGATGTCCCGCAGTTGGATGACCCGGACCTGGTTTCACCCATTGATGGGCTGCAACAGCGATCACTGGGACTGATATTCACTTACGGCCCGGTGTTCGGAGGGCGGGCCACCGGCGGCGACCGGGCCAAGCGAGCCTTATACCGCGGCGATTATATGGCGGCAGAGGATGATCTGGGGGCCTTTGTCAGAGACTACCCCCGGCACGTTCACCGCAAACGGGCGGAGCGGTTGCTGGCGCTGGCGGGACGCCTGGTACCCTACCAACAGGTGGACCTGGCTCGGGCCATGCAGGATGAGGGCCGGTTGGAGGAGGCCCTGGAATGGTACTCCCAGGCCGGACAGCGAGCGGACACTGCCCTGGCAGCCACCATCGATTCCGGTAAGGCTGAAATCGGCTACGTCTACCTGCAGCGCGCCGACCAGCAATTGCAGCAGGGCCGGTTGGAAAATACGGGCGAACTGTTGCAGATCGCCATGGACTTGGTACCGGAGAACGAAGACCTGGTGGTGCGCTTCTCGGCTGAGGTGTTGATCCGCCAGGGCCACGCCCTAAGGGCTCAGCACGATTTCACCACCGCCCTTAAATACTATAACCGGGCCATTTCCGCCGACCGCTCGCGGAAAGTGGAAATCGATGGCTACAAGGTGCGCATCGCCGAAGACCTGCTGCAACGGGCTTACTATGCCGCCGATCACTCCGCCCTGGCGCTGGCGCTGCAATCGCTCAAGCTCGGGCGGGGACTGGACCCTGACCGCAAGGCTGAAATGGACTCGTTAGTGGTGTTGCTGGAGCAGCGCCTGGCCGGCATTACCCAGGTTGAAATCCAGAAGGCCATAGAAGACCAGATGCAGCTGGCCCGTGAAGAGCGGGGCCGTATGCCGCCCACCAAGCCGCGGATCGGTATGCTGGTGGCCCAGGTGGAGGACATCCTGGGTGCACCCGATCACCGCACTCGGAACACCGACCGATTCGGTGTCAATCACCAACTGTGGGAGTACCGGGGCGGGAACTTCCCCGGGCAATATTACTTTGAGAATTACCAGCTGAAACAGGTGGAACCGCTGGTGGAATAATGCCCGGTAAGCTGTTGTCACCTAAAAAGGGGCGACCAGCAGGCCTCCCCAGCCTGCAAACAATACTCCCGTTTAAATCGGGCGGTTAACCAGCCGGCTCACTACCGTAGATCAGGGCCATCACCGTGGCGCCGCAAGTGATTTCCACCGTGTGATAGACAGCATTGATCAGGCTGGCGACGAGGGGCATATTATAGACACCCGAATAGATCAGGGCCGTGGGTATGCTGACCACCAGTCCCAGCAGCACACCGAAGCGCAGGCCCTCCTGAAGCGGCGTACCGCCCTTGAACCCAATGGGATAGATGTATGCCATCAGGAAGGAGAGCACTAGGTACCCCAGAGTGATGAGGGTCATGGAGAGCACCTCCCGGTTCACGGCGGCAAATTGTTCGGCGCTATAGGCGGCGATGATGAGCAGGTACCAGATAAAGCTGATTACGTACATCACCACGAAACCGGCCAGCCAGGCCTGCAACATTTTCTTGGCGTTCATATGACCTCTCCTTTTTGAGTAGTACTTCCGTATAGATGATTGATAATGCTAAAGATAGATAATTAGTGACCCGAAAGCAACCACCAGCTGATTCCGGCCGGCCAGGCTCGCGGAGAGCCCTGATACCGAAAGGTCGAGCACCTGAGGGGAAACTGTCCCATCAGGCTATTTACTGCTCTTTTTGGGCTGGCCGGCCAGCCAGATACGCAAAAGCTTGCTGGCGGCTTCAGGATCGTCCTGGGCAAACTTCAAGACTTCAGCCGTGGTTTTTTCCCTGGCGGCCAGGTGAGCCCGAGCCTCAGGGCTTAATTTATTTGGGATGGTATCCGGGGAATCTATGGTTCCCCGGGTCTCCAGCGAACCGGTCACCGGGATAATCCGCTGGCTGCCACGGTTGTGTTCCGTCTTCTTTTGACGCCTCTCCAACACCAATTAGAGCCACCTAAACAAATAAAACGGTCTCACAGGGCAATAAGGTACGTTAATTACTGTGGAATGTCAACCTGACAGAACCACCTTCAGGCAACGAGCCGGGGTGCGGCCGGCCTTGGGCGGTAATAGCGGTAGGCCTTGATCAAGAGTCCAGTGCTAATTCCTGCTTTCCCAATCTTTGTATTTATGAATAAACATTACCAACTCCTGACCTGGAATCCGGATCATTCGCCCTACTCTTAAAGATTCCAATCGTCCCAGCTCCACCAATAGTTGCACATACCGCACCGAACACTGCAGGAGTGCCGCCACTTCCCGGGTACGATAGAGTTGATCCTGATCGATTTTACGAAGCAACTGTTCAAAGCTGTCGATGTTATCCATGCCCGGCTCTTGCTCCTAGGCCGGGTGGTTGAGGTAAGGAGAAAGAGCCCTCAGCTCCAGCCTGACAAACAGCCCGGCCACATCCGGAATGGGGCCGAGGCCGGCAATGAAGGGGAGCAAGTCCCTATCCATCAGCGTTTCCGCACCTCACCGGGATTACCCGTAGGTCCGGTCGCAGCCAGTGCACTCCAATTAAGGGGTATCAGTACAAACCGGCCGGTGGTATCGTCCTTCCGGTAGAAATTGACATATCGCCTGGTGGACCGGATACGCAGACTATCGGAGATCAGGGTCATGGCCTGGCGCCATTGGGGGTCTTCAAAACGGAACTGCCTGAGTGTCAGGATGGAGCGCACGTTAATGCGCCCCTGGCGGTCCATCTGAAAAGCCTGGGAGATAATAGCCCGGATCTCAGACCTGGCGCTCCCGGTCCACCGACGCAAGCAGGCATCGATTTTTTGTTTAGCCAGCTGCAGCCGCTCGTCAAATTCAAGGGCTTCATTCACCTTTACTTCGACCTTCAATCGGCCATCAAAGGTGATTAGTTCCGCATTACCCTTCCAGCTGGTGTCATGTTCAGCGGCTAGCGTGTTCAAGTATTCGTCCAACGACCGCACTACCTCATTCTTCACCTTCACAACGTGCTGCCTCAGTTTCAGGGCCTTTATAAAATTCCGTCTCACCATACGGTCTCTTTGCTTCACTTCTTTTTCGATATATCCGGGAGGCACCGCCTGGCCCCGGGCGTCGATCCAATTGCCACTTTGGTCGACCAGACGATTACAGGTTTTTTGCACTTTAGCGGTCCTCTTCCGGCCGCTTACCATTGTTTCCCTGCCCATTTTTCCTCCCATGCATGTTTGTTTTGTATTGAAGCGCCCTGTTCTAGTTGCTACCTTTACGGCTAGCATTGCAGTGGTTAGACACTTCCTTGGAGGCCAGCCAGCGACGTATGCTGTGTGTCCCAGATTCGGCTTGTTTTAAACCAAGTAAGATTGGCGTGTCAATTTTCGTCCACTTTTCCTGGGTCCGTCACTTCGATCTTAATCTGGTTGACCTACACAAACGCAAAATCAGTTCAAAACCAGATCAATCGATGCATCTGCATCGGTCAATCTTCTACTTAAAGTAATGTGTAATTATTACACAATCAAGCGATAATTGAGTAACTACAACGCCAAGCATGGGGCCATGGGAACTCGCCTTCGGACGATCCGGAAATATTTCGGTGAAACCCAAATTACTTTCGCCGGACGGTTCGGGCTCCAGCGCCACGATATCGCTAATTATGAGCGGGGACGTACCGATCTGCCCTCCAGAGTAATGGGCGGTCTTGACAGGCTGGGCTTCAATATCTCCTGGCTGGTCACCGGCGAAGGGGATATGCATAAGGTGGAGGAGCTGCTGATCCGTTTCAAGCAGCTTTCTGAGGAATTCGACCGTCTCTCATCCCAATATCGCAGCGCCCGCGAGGAATTACTGCGTGTGCTGGCAGTGGCTGAACCGGGCCGTTATCGTTTCGGTGGACAGGAAAGTGCCGCTGTCATGGAAGAGCGGTCCGAGTCCCTCGAGTAAGTTTAGACAACGTTTCCCCAGTCCGCTGAAAGACCAATCGTCTCACGGTGGCGCCCAAAGTGCGGTGCTTGGTTTGGCGGGGTACAAACTTAGCAGGTTGAATTCAAGGGTTGCGCCTGGTCATTAAGGCTCTTCCCCCTCTAAGAGATAATCACTAGCTGAAAGGGTGGTATCTCCCAGGAACACAGCTTTGCGAAAATAGTCCCTGGCTCGAGCATCATTCCCGGCGGTCCGGTGGAATAATCCCAGCTGCTTGTAATGGAGGGGATTGCGATTATCCAGGGCGATGCGCAGTTCAAATCGTTCCCTGGTGCGGCGGGGCTGGTGGATCAGCTGGAAGCGCTGAAAATAGTTCGCGGCGGAATTGAAATCGCCACCGGCCTGGGCCACCATTCCCAACTGGTAGAGAACCGATTCATTTTCACGGTTCTGCTTGAGGAACCAGAGCAGTTCGTCTTCGGCGGTCCGCCAAAGCCGTAACCTAATCAATGCATCGACGAGCTTGCGGCGTACGTCACCGGTTTTCGGCTCGAGGAGTAACACCCGGCTAAAATAGTAGACCGCGAAATCGTCCTCATCAGCGGCAGCAGCCACTGCTCCCAGCAGCTCGTAGATCACTGCCACGCTATCGGCCCTGTTGAGCGCGTTGAAAAGCATCAATTCCGCGGAATGGTACTCTTGCTGATAAAACAGGGCCAGAGCCTGCCGATGGTAAGCTTCCCAACGGCGCGGGTCGATAGCCTTAGCCCTCAAGTAACGGGTGCGAGCCTCCCGGTACCTTCTCTGCCGCAGGTCGATGTCACCCCGTTCGATCCAGGCTTCGTAGTGCTCCGGCTCCTGCATCAGTAGAGAATCGAATACAGTGAATGCCAACGAATCCTGCTCAAGAAAGCTCAGCGCCCGGCCCAGATACAGCTGGGCTTTTATCAGATCGGGACGCATCTTCACCACCTCCGTGAGGTTTTCCGTAGCGGTTTCATATTCACCGATCTCGAAAAGGGCGAGGCCATAACGGTAACGGGCTCCCACATGCTCCTGATTGCGAACCACGTAACCTCCCAGGATCTCCGCCGCCCTTTCATACTGGCCGATCTCCGCCAGCGCCCCTCCCAGCCAGTAGCGGGTATTACGGGTTTCCGGCGCCGCAGCCAAACCCATATCCAGCACCTCTACCACTTCCTGCCAACGCCCGGCGCTTATCAGGATAGAGGCGGCCAGCTCGTATGCCTGGGTATACTTGGGATACTTTCGATAGGCTGCCTGGAACTCCCATAGGGCTGAGTCGGGCTCATCCGAACGGTGGAAGACACGGGCCAGCTGGAAATGATACTGGGCCACATTGCTGTCCAAAGCAATGGCCAAGGAAAAATCGCGCCGGGCCAGGGCCAGGGAATCCTGGTCGAACCATACATTGCCCAGAGCAAAATAACCATCACTATCGGTGGGATTCAACTCCAGGCTGCGTTCCAGGTCCACCTGGGCGGAATCCAGCAGCCCGGCGCGGTGCTCGGCCAATCCCAGTTTCTGATACAGTTCGGCATTTTCCGGTTCCACCCGTAAAGCCGCCTGGTACCATTCCACCGCCAGGCTGTCCTGCTCTTGGGCCGATGCTATCCGCGCCAGTAGATCGAAACACTCCACGCAACGCGGGTCGCTACGCAGCACCTGCTCCAGGCGTTCGGCCGCCCGCCGGTAGCGACCCATCTCAAAGTAGCGCGTGGCTTCCGCATAAGGATCACTGATCTGGCCTGACAGCAGCGCTACCATTCCAAGCAGAAATACCGGCAGAGTCTTTATCAATCGATGCGGCTTGATCATTGCTCCGGGTCCTGGCGATCAAGGGTAAAGTAGCCGTTGAGTCTGGCAGCGGCGTAATGGTTCACCAACCCATCCGGCCAGCGAACCGCCACGTTCACATTCCTGGTCCCGGCGGGGAAGTAAAACAGCAGCGGGTTATGGTCCACAACCGGGCGACGCATGAGCCGCCCACCAAAGGTAACCGTTATTTGCGCCCCGACAACAGTGGCGCCAGGCTGATCGGAACGGGGGAAGAGTCCCAGATAGGTTGGAAATTCATCCGGTACCAACCGCCATACCCGTATCAGCCCCACGGGATAAGAGGCCACTATCTCCGGAATACCATCGCCCGTGAGATCGGCAATCACAAATTTGTCCGGTTCCTGGTGTACGGTGATAGTATCGTCGCCCTGCTCCTCGATGGCAACACTGTCATCGAAGGCTGACAACCGATTATAGCGCGCCGCGGCAGGGAAATACTCCTCCAGCGGTGACGACTCCACCAGCCCGGAATCAAAAGCTGCATAGCCTGCAATTTGTGGCCCCGGCAGTGCCCACAGGGAATCGCCGAACAACCGGGCAGAGGACTGGGCATCCCGCCGCAGCTTTCGGGGGGCCAAGAGCGTGGTATCCAGCCGGAAGTCATAAGCCATCTCCAGGGCCTTAAAACGACCACCAGCGGTTGCCAGTAACAGGCGGGAAAAGTGGCCTTCATTTCCGCCGGCAGCATTCCGGGCGGCAGCCACCTGATCGGTCAGCAATAAATCCAGGGTTCCGTTGAAATCCAAGTCTACCACTGTGCCGCCGGTGGCATAGAAAGTCTTCAAGGGATGAAACAGACCGCCCTGATAGTGTCCGGGGAAAAAATGGCCGGACCCATCGTTAAGCAGCAACCGCATCCGGCCGTCCGGCTGCAGGAACAGGACATCCACGGCACCGTTCTGGTCGACATCCAGGGGAATTGCCTGGGCCCAGACCGGCTCGGTACCTTCCGGAGAGAATGCCAGACCGGAGACCAGACCCGCTTCCCGCCAGGACGATCCGGGGCCGGTAAGGTACAACAGGTTTGGAGAGCGATAGGACAGAACGAACAGGTCCAGGTCACCGTCGGCGTCGGCGTCCAGGAGGCTCACCGCCAGCGAGCGGCTGGTGGTATCGGTGGCGCCCATGCCAGCCGTGGCATCCAGGAACCGTCCGGCGCCGTTGTTGATAAATAGCCGATTGGGGGCGGCGGGGTACAGCTCCGGACTGCAGAACGTTCGTTGTGGACGGTCGGCGGCGTAACATTCCAGGGTATCGAGGCTGTCAACCTGGATAAAATTGACCACATAAATATCCAGGTCCCCATCGTAGTCCGCATCCAGAAAAACGGCCGCTGTGGACCAGTACGGGTTGTAGACGCCGGCACTGTCGGTGATATCGCTAAAGGTACGGCCGCTGTCATTCCGTAGCAGGTAATCCCGCCCCAGCATGCATAGGTAAAGATCGAGAAACCCGTCGCCGTCGATATCCCCTACCGCCCCCATGCCGGCCGGTGGCAGGGAATCCAATCCGCTTGCGACGGTGATATCCACCCACCCTGAATCGTCCTGGCGGTAGAAGCGGTTACTGCCAAGAGAGAGGGAATCAGCCCGCCGGGGTCCACCGGTCAGTAACAGGTCCAGGTCGCCGTCGCGGTCGAAATCAAAGGGCAGCGCGCGTCCGTGGAAAGCTTCCCAGGGACGGAATTCTCCTGAGGGGGGCAGCCAGACGGTACTCATCCCCAGGGAATCGGTGATATCTTCCACCCGAAGTGGTAACTGAGCCAACAAGGGCTGCCATCCCATCAACAACCAAAGCAGTGAAAATATGCCCTGCATCACATCTCTAGCTCGTCTTTGGGGGTAACTTCGCATTTAACTTTGTAAATGTTTGTAGGAATTTCTTCTCAATTATCGACCGCTTACTGAAATTAGACCCAGGAGCCGGGGAGGTCGCCAGTACCAGCGCCGTAAATTCCGGCGACCGGTGCAGAACGGACCGAAGTTACTTCTCCAGGCAAAATCTGTGTTAGGTGAAAATTCGATTGCAGACAAAGTCGTTTACAGCCCTTAATTAATATGATACTTCGGGACATTATGCGGCAGAGCCTCTTGGAGCACCATTAATTTCTGATTAGCCTGGCATAGCAGGGGAGCAATGAGCAAACCGGTGAAGAGCGCAGCACATTTATTACGGTTTTGGGGGGTCCGCGGATCCATCCCCACCGCTGACTTAGAGCAGTCCCTGATTGGAGGCAATACTTCCTGCGTGGAGCTGACCACCGCCGACGGTTCCCACATTATATTTGACGGAGGCACCGGTATCCGGGGTTTGGGCAACCACATCGCCCGCCAACACGATCAGCCCTACGATATTCACCTGTTCCTCTCACACACCCACTGGGATCACATCATCGGCATTCCCTTCTTTGCACCCCTGCACCAGCCTTTCGCCAATATTCACGTATATGGCCCGGAACGTGCTCGCGAGCCTTTGGAGCAGGTGATCCTGGGCCTGTTCCGGTCCCCGTACTTCCCATTGCATTTCAGTAAACTGAAGGCCAAGATGACCTTCAAGGGATTCAATGCTGGGGAGCATGGTTTCGGCCACGGTTTCAAGGTCAAGTATGAGCCCCATCCCCATCCCAACGGCGCCCTCTCCTACCGGGTCGAAGCCAACAACCGGGCGGTGACCTACATCACCGATATTGAGCACACTAAGGAGCAGCTGGTAGAGTCGGTGATCGAACTGAGCCGGGAGGCCGACGTTCTGATCCACGACAGCCAGTTCCATCCGGACGATCTCCCGGCCCACCGCTCCTGGGGCCACAGTTCCTGGGAAGAGTGCACTAAAGTGGCCCAGCTGGCCGGCGTGAAGGAGCTGTTCCTCTTCCATTTTGATCCCCATTACACAGATTTTGACGTCTTGGATATGGAGCGGCGGGCTATAGCCGTTTTTCCCCATACCACCGCCGCCCGTCAGGGGATGACTTTCGAGATTCCGACCAAGTAGCTCTTCCCCCGTTAGGGCCGGCGTGATCTTCAGACTAACTTCGTTGGTGAAATAGTAGGCATCGGCCTGATTTTCCCCATGAATACGTCCCACAAACCAGAACGCTCGCAGATCATCTACTGTGATTACGCGGCCAGCGGCCCGATCCGGCCGCAGGTGCTGGCGGCCATGGATCAGGCCGCTCGCTTACCGGGCAATCCCTCCAGTATTCACCGGCCGGGCCAGGTAGCCCGGGTGGCCCTGGAGCGCGCCCGCCGGACTGTAGCCCGGGTCATCGCCGCCCAGTCCGGTGAAGTGGTCTTTACCTCCGGGGGCACCGAGGCCAACAATACCGTCCTGCTGGGAATATTACGCCCCGGCGATCACGTGGTTACCAGCCAAATCGAGCACCCTTCCGTCAGTAAACCGTTAGAAGCACTAGCCAAGCGGGGAGTTGAGGTAACTACCGTCGCCCCGGCTACTAGCGGCGAGGTCCCGGTAGAGGCCGTGGCCTCAGCCTGCCGCCCCAACACCCGGCTTATATCAGTAATGGCGGTCAACAACGAGACCGGTGTGACCAATGACCTGGCGGCCCTGGGGGCTCTGGCGGCGGAGCGCGGCCTGCTGTTGCACAGCGATGCGGTGCAGGCTTTCGGCAAGCTGCCCCTCGACGTTAACGCCTGGGGGGTCCATTTTCTGGCGGCCTCGGCCCATAAGATTGGCGGACCCAAGGGGGTGGGACTGCTTTACATTCGTCAGGGTACCAGCCTGGCCTCTCTGATATGGGGCGGCAGCCAGGAACACGGCCAGCGGGGCGGCACTGAAAACCTGGCCGGAGTGGTGGGGTTTGCGGAAGCATCCGATCTGGCCTTAGCAGAGCAGCAGGAGCTGACCGGGCGCTTGACCACTTTCCGGGCCCGGTTCCTGGAGCGACTCACCAGGGCCGGCATCGAGTACAAGATAAACGGCGCTGATCCCTACCCCGGGGTGCTTAACATCCGTTTCCCGGGCGTCCCGGGTCAGGCGCTGGTAATGAACCTGGATAGTGCCGGTCTGGCTGTTTCGTATGGTTCCTCTTGCGCCTCCGGTTCCACTCAAGCCAGCCATGTGCTGACCGCCATGGGACTGTCGCCCCAGACAGCTGAGGAGTCGGTGCGGATCTCATTGGGCTACGATACATCGGCGGCGGACGTGGAGGTAGCGGCCGGGATCGTGATAGCAGTAGTCGCCCGTATGATCGGTACCCCTTTGCAGCCCAGCGACAAACCACAGGAAGCGACGGTCGACCATGTCTGAGCGGGTGTTGGTGGCCATGTCCGGCGGGGTGGACAGCTCCGTGGCCCTGCTGAAGGTCCTGGAGGCCGGCTACGAGGCCATCGGAGTCACCATGAAGCTGTGGGAATATCGCGATGTGAGCGGCCGGCTGATGGCCGAAAGCGGCTGTTGCCCTGTGGAGGCAATCAACAACGCCCGGGAAGTGTGCGTGATCCTGGGGGTGCCCCACTATACCCTCGATTTCCAGGAAGCCTTCAAGACCCAAGTGATAGACGATTTTGTGGCCGAGTACTTAGCCGGCCGCACCCCAAATCCCTGTGTGCGCTGCAACAGCCATATCAAGTGGGACACCTTCCTACAGGAGGCCGAACGCCTGGGGGCCGCCAGGATCGCCACCGGTCATTATGCCATTATCGACGAGGACGCCCCGGGCAGTTTCCGGCTGCTGCCAGGCATCGATCAGGCCAAAGATCAGTCCTACGTACTGTGGGGCATTCCCCGGCATTCGTTGGCCCGCACCCTGCTGCCGCTGGGCAAACTGACCAAAAAGCAGGTCCGACGGGAAGCCGCCCGGAACAATCTGCCCACTGCCCAGGTGGCCGAAAGCCAGGATATTTGCTTCGTGACCGACAACGATTACGCCCGGTTCCTGGATCAGTTTGCCGGGGAGCAGCTGGCGGCCGCCGGTCCCGGTGAGATAGTTGATGAAGGGGGCGAGCGGATTGGACGGCACCCCGGCTATACCCATTTCACGGTTGGGCAGCGCCGGGGATTGGGAATCGCCCACTCCGAACCGTTGTATGTCAAGGAAATCGATCCGGGGTCAAACCGAATCGTGGTGGCCCCCAAAAAGGCCCTTTTCGGCCGGGCCTGCCTGGTGGGCGACCTCAACTGGTTGGTGGATCAGCCACCCACCGACGCCATTCAAGTGACGGCTCGACTGCGCTACAATTCCGCTGGATCGCCGGCGCGGCTGGTCCCGGACGGCGAAACGGTGCGGCTGGAGTTCGACCAGCCCCAGTTAGCCATCACCGCCGGTCAGTCGGCGGTTTTCTACGATGGCCAGGCGGTCCTGGGCGGCGGCGTGATCCAGGGAGTAGCAGCGTCGTGAGTGTCGCAGACAGGCCGTTGGCAGCCGTTATCCTGGCGGCCGGTAAGGGCCAGCGGATGGACGACTCGCGACCCAAAGTGCTGCATAAATTAGGCGCTAAGGCGTTGATTGAGTGGGTGGTTGCTACCGCCATCGAATTGGGCGCCGAGCCGATCGTGGTGGTGGTGGGCTATCGCCACGAGCAGGTTCAGTCGGTACTGGAAGGTAGCGGAGTGCGGTTCGCGCTCCAGGCCGATCAAATGGGTACCGCCCACGCCGTGGAGCAAACCCGCCCCTGGCTGGAGGATTTTTCCGGCGACGTAGTAGTTTTATCCGGAGACGTGCCGGGCATCTCGGCGGCCTCCCTCAGGCAACTGTGCCGCCGTCACAGGGAGACCGGTGCCAAGGCCACCATGCTCACCGGGGTGGTGGATGATCCCGCCGGCTACGGCCGGGTGGTCAAGGATGAAGACGGCCATCTGCTGAAGGTGGTAGAGGAAAAGGACGCCACCGATGCGGAACGGGCCATTAAGGAGATCAACGCCGGCATTTACCTGTTCCAGGCTGACGCCCTGTTCCAGGCCCTGCCGCTGGTGCGGAACCATAACAAACAAAACGAGTATTACTTACCGGATGTGTTGTATATTCTAGGGGAACAAAAGCACATCGTGACAGTTGAAACAGCGGAAAATCCCAAAGAAATTCTCGGTGTAAATACACAAGCGGAATTGAGGCGCATCCATGCAGAACTTTTCAGTTAAGATTCAACTATTGACAATAATGGGCGTTCTGCTCCTGGCCGGTACGCTTACAGCCCAGCTCCAGGACCAGATGTTGCCACCCAGTGCTACCCAGCAATTGCGCTCGGTAGCCGGCCGGTCCCTGCTGGACCCCAACCGGTTCACTATGAGCCACGGCTTCTCCATGTCCTTTTCATCCGGTTCCGGCCTATACGGCGGACCTGCCAGCCTGAGCGTTTACAGCAACCAGATACGCTACCTACTCACCGACAATGTGGTGATCACCAATAACCTGTATCTCCTGCAACCGGGATTCGCAGACGGCGGAATGCCCGGGGAACCTAATTTACAGGCCTATTTCCAGACCGCCGTCAACTGGCGGCTGTCCCACAATATACATCTTAGCCTCGGGCTGTCTAATCTGCCCATCCCCCGGTACGCTCCCAATTGGGGTAACTACTATTCGCCCTACAGCGGGATGGCCGGGCCGAACCAATTGGAATTATTGGAACGCTAGGCGTTGGTCCTATCCAAGAGACGCAAACAGACCTCCTCAACCTACAGCTACCAGTCCCCTCGCACCCGGCCCAACAGGAGCAAGCGCAAACATAGTTTTCAGCAGTGGCTGTTCGACCTGGCCATCGCCGCCCTGACCGTGCTGGTGGTGGGCTTTATCATCTCCGCCATCACCACCCGTTCCGGCATCCAATTGACATTTACCAGTGGGGACTTGACCGACCGTTCCCGGATGCTGGCCGCCCAACTGGCCACCGACGAGTATGAGTCCGACGAAGAGCTCGGCGATGATCGGATTGTGCTGGAAGTGCTTAACGGCATCGGTAAGACCGGGCTGGCCGACCAGTTCACTGCTTACCTGCGGGACCAGGGCTACGACGTGGTGCGCTTCACCAATGCCCATCGGTTCGATTATCCCCGCACACTGGTGATCAACCGGGGCGCTGACTTCGAGCAGGCCCAGCTGGTGGCCCAGTCATTGGGGCTGGAGGATGGGGCCGTGGAAAACATGCCCGATCCTTCCCTGCAATTGGACGTGACTGTGGTGCTGGGCCAGGATTATTCCACCCTGACTTCTTACCGCACCATAATGGCCCGTAGACGCTGATAGGACCTTGAGCACCGCCTCCCACCGGTCGAAGCCGGCGGCAGCATGGTAAGCGCCCGCGCTGAGAGCACACCTAAGCAGCTGGCCGCCCAACTGGCCGACCTGATGATGGATAAGCATGGCCGCGACGTACTGATTATGGACCTGCGCCCCTTGACTTCGGTGACCGATTATTTTGTCCTCTGTTCTTGTGATTCCGACGTACAGGTTAAAGCCGTGGCGGACCATCTGAACGATACCCTGCGCCGGGAGGGTGTACGACCGCTACATATCGAAGGGATCGACCAGCGGCTGTGGGTCATCCTGGATTATGTAAACGTGGTGGCGCACGTATTCATGCAGGGCACCCGGGAGTATTACGGCCTGGAGCGCCTCTGGGCCGACGCCGAAACGGCTACTGTCGACAACAATACAGATTCATGATCGAGCAGCTGCGAGCGGGCATCCTGGCCGCCCTGGAGCAGCTGGGGCTGGAACCCGGTCCCGTCCAGCTGGACCGGCCCAAGGACATCAGGTTCGGCGACTTAAGCACCAACGCCCCCCTGATCTATGCCAAGCGGATCAAGCAGGCGCCGCTGGAACTGGCCCAGCAACTGAAAGAGCTGCTGGCGCTGGACCCCGCCGTGCTGGCTGAAGCTAAAGTGGCCCCGCCGGGCTTCCTGAATTTCACCTTAACCGACACTTATCTTCAGGAGTACACCGGACAGATTCCGGCTAGCGGCGGAGATTATGGCCGCTCGAACCTGGGCCAAGGCCAACGGGCCCTGGTGGAGTTCGTCAGCGCCAATCCCACCGGTCCCCTGACAGTGGGCCACGGCCGGGGGGCCATCCTGGGCGATACCGTCAGCAATATCCTGGAGTGGAACGGCTACCAGGTGGAGCGGGAGTACTATTACAACGACGCCGGCCGCCAGATGCGGCTGCTGGGGGAGTCGGTGCGGGCCCGCTACTTAGAAGCGTTGGGCCAGGCGGCCCCGTTCCCCGAAGAAGGCTACCAAGGTGATTACATCAGGGAGATTGCAAACGGGCTGATTGAGCGGCAGCAGGACAGCCTGGCAGAAGAAACCGATGCCGCACCGTTCACCGCCGCCGCCGAAACGGCTATCTTCGAGGACATCAATGGTGCACTGCAAAACCTGGGGGTAATTTTCACCAATTACTTCAACGAGCGCCAACTGTACGACAGCGGTGCACTGGATACGGTGATTGCTACCCTGGACGAGCAGGGCTTCATCTATCATCACGATGGAGCCACCTGGCTGAAGGCCACCAAGCTGGGCCGCCCCGACGACCGGGTGCTGATCAAAAGCAGCGGCGAACCCACCTACCGCCTGCCCGATATTGCCTACCACGCCGACAAGCTGGACCGGGGTTACGACCTGCTGGTGGATATCTTCGGGGCCGACCATAAGGCCACCTACCCGGATGTATTGGCCGGTTTGCAGGGACTGGGCCGCAGCACCGAACATATCCGGGTGCTGATCCACCAGTTCGTCACATTCACCCGGGGCGGCAAGCAGGTGAAAATGTCCACCCGCAAGGCCGAATACGTAACCTTAGATGAACTGATTGGCGAAGTGGGGCGGGACGTGGTGCGCTACTTTTTCCTGATGCGCAGCATGGACTCGCACCTGAACTTCGACCTGGACTTAGCCCGCCAGCAATCCGACGAGAACCCGGTATACTACCTGCAATACGCCCACGCCCGGATGTGCAACATCGCCGGTCGGGTGGAGTCGTTCGGCTACACCTTCACCCCGGACGAGGCCCCGCTGGCCCAGTTGGCCCTACCGGAAGAGCGCAAGCTGATGTACCTGCTATGGTGGTTCCCCCAGGTGGTAATTCAGGTCCATCGCTCGCTGGAACCCATGACCCTGGCCTATTACCTGCAGGAAATCGCCACCGCCTTTCACCACTACTACGCCCACGTGCGGGTGCTGACCGACGATGAGCCGCTGTCCCAGGCCCGGCTGGTGCTGACCGCCGCCTGCCGCCAGACCCTGGCTAACGGGTTGGCGATACTGGGAATTACGGCACCGGAGCGGATGTAGGGGGGCCTCCCACACAGCCTATTTCAATCACATAATTTGCAATTATACCCGCGACAGCCATAGATTGGGCTGCGTCCGGGGGCAGGCCGCCAATCCTGGTGAGGTCCGATCCACCGGTAAATAATTGGGGGAGTAAAGCATGAGATCCGTTAGCGATATCCTGAACACCAAGGGCCACGAAGTCTGGTCAGTGGCGCCTGATACCACCGTCCTGGCAGCCTTGCAACTGATGGCGGAAAAGAACATCGGCGCGGTAATGGTACTGGTCGGCCAGGAGCTACAGGGCATTTTCTCAGAACGGGACTACGCCCGCAAGGTAATCCTTAAAGGTAAATCCTCCGCCGATACCCTGGTCAGTGAGATCATGACCGCGAAAGTGGCCTACGTGGGGCCGCACAACACCCTGGAAGAGTGCATGGCCCTGATGACCAAGAAGCACTTCCGCCACCTGCCGGTGATGGAAGGCAACCGGCTGCTGGGAATGATATCGATCGGCGACGTGGTCAAGGCGATCATCTCCAACCAGGAGATCGAGATCAAGCAGCTGGAGAGTTATATCACCGGGTTGCTGCATGGGGTGTAGTGCCACCGATAGTCATCCTGGATACTCGATGCTAGATATTGGTATTGGATGGGATCCCGCCAGCGGCGGGGCGAGATGCTGGAACGAGAGGCTGGGGGCTTAAGGCTTTAAACTAGAAACTCGAAACCAGTAACGCGAAACTTTTAACTGCTCTCCAATACTTTCTTAACCGCCCGCCGCCAGCGGGCCCGATGCTCATCGAGATCTTCAGTTGACATCTGGGGTTGATAGCGGCTCTTCCCTGCCGCTGCAATCAAACCGAAATCGTCCCACCTTAGTGCTTTAGCCAACCTGAGGGCCACCCCCCGGGCCGTGGCTTCCCGGCGGCGATGCAGCACTAACGGTCGACCGAGCAGGTCTGCCTGGAACTGGAGCAGAGCCGGCCGGGCCATACCGCCGCCGCAATGGATGGTGGCGCTCAGGGGCGGACGTACATTTTCGGGCAGCGCTGCCATGACATCCACCACTAGGTGGGCAATGGATTCCATTCCGGCCCGCAACTGCTGCCCAACGCTATAACCGCGTCTAGAGGGCAGAAAAGTGGTGGCCACGTCCGTCCGCCAGTAGGGCGCCGCCAGGCCGTTCAGTCCCGGCACCAGCACCAGGCCAGTCCCAGGGGCCAATTGTGCCGGCCAGTTGCAAGCCAGGCCCGGT